>NZ_CP108143.1:4902829-5204606 GCF_036206005.1 Streptomyces sp. NBC_00178 | reverse complement strand
CCCCGGAGGCGGTGAGTATCGCCTCCGCCCAGCGGTGACGGATCCGGGCGGACTCGTAGGGCCGCTGGAGCGGGGTGAAGGCCGTGGCGGCCCGGCACCAGTGGTCCGGAGTGTCCGCCCCTTCCGCCCTGGCCAGTTCCGCCTCGATCAGCACGCCGTATCCCGCCCACACGGGGACGAGCATGGGGGTCCGCTTCAGGTGCCCGCGGATCCGCTCCAGGACGGCCGGCCGTTCCGGGTCGGTGGCCGGCAGCCCCCGTGCGTCCGCCTCCATGGTGGCGGCGGCGTACAGCAGCGGGAGCGAGTAGCGCTGGGTGCCGGGCGGGAGACCGGCTTCGGACTGCGCCTCGAAGGCGGCGCGCGCCTCGGGGAGCCGTCCCTGCTGTGCCGCGAGGGTCATGGCCTGCCGGACCGGGCCGATCAGGTGCTGCGGCTGGGGGTCGTGCAGCCCGATGTGCCGCCTGTTGGCCGCCAGGTGCTCCGCGGCCGCCTCGAAGTCGCCGCGGGCCAGGGCCAGATCGGTCCGGTGCGAGGCGACGAGGCCGTTGGACTTGCGGGACCGGGCGAGCGGGGCCGCCGCGTCGAGGGCCCCTCGGCACTCCTCCCAGCGCCCCAGCGAGAAGTACGACTGCGCCTGGTTCGCCCTCACCCAGGCCTCGGACTCGGGGAGCCCGTGCCGGTGGCAGATGTCGATGCCGTGATCGGCGGCCCGCACCGATTCGAGGGAGCGGCCTATGGACTCCAGTGAGGAGGGCAGGTTGATGCTGGTGCGGCTCATCACACCCACCAGGCGCAGTTCCTCGGCCCGTTCCCGGACGGCGTACATCTCGGCGATGCCCTCCTCGACGGCTCCCGCGTCGATGGTGAGCCAGCCCCTGGTGAGCCGGGCGTGGAGTTCGATGGACTCCTCGCCCACCAGCCGGGCGTACTCCACGGCCCGGTCCGCGGCCACCAGCGTCTCCGCTCCGGGCCGGTGCAGAGCGCCCCAGCCGGCGACGGCGGCCAGGACGTCCGCGTGTACGGCCGACGGTTGGAGCCCTCGCACCAGGCCCTGGGCCGTGGCGAGTTCCTGCCACCCGTCGCCCCTGGAGAGCGTCTGCATCAGCAGGGAGCGCTGCACCCAGAACCACGCGGCCCGAAGGGGGTCGGTGTCCTGGTCCAGGATGCGCAGCGCCTTCTTCGCGATGGCCAGGGAGCGCTCGCGGTCGCCGCCGATGCGGGCGGCGACGGTGGCCTCCGCCATCAGGTCGAGGTAGCGCAGCGGGTTTGTCCCCGGCTCGCATCCGCAGCCGGGGTAGACCTCGGCGTAGTCCAGGGGACGCAGGGTCGCGCGCACCGCGTCCGGGACGTCGTCCCAGAGCTCCATCGCCCGCTCCAGCAGACGCAGTTGTTCGGAGTAGGCGAACCGCCGTCTGGCCGCGACGGCCGCCTGCAGCACTGCGGGCAGGGCCTTCGCCGCGTCGTGCGCGGCGTACCAGTAGCTCGCGAGGCGGGCGGCACGCTCGTCGGCGCGCACGAGCGACGGGTCCGCCTCCAGCGCTTCGGCGTAACGGCGGTTGAGGCGGGTGCGTTCGCCGGGCAGCAGGTCGTCGCTGACGGCCTCGCGCACGAGGGAGTGCCGGAAGCGGTAGCCGTCGCTGTCGGGCGCGGGCAGCAGGAGGTTGGCTCCGACGGCGGACCGCAGGGCCTCGTCGAGGTCGTCCTCGCCGAGCTGCGCGACGGCGGCGAGGAGGGGGTGTTCCACCGTGGAGCCGCCCTCGGCGACGATCCGGGCGATCCGCTGGGCGTTCTCGGGCAGCGCCTCCACGCGCACGAGCAGGAGGTCCCTGAGCGAGTCGGAGAGGCCGGAGCTGTCTCCGCAGCATTCGAGGCTGCGGGCGAGCTCCTCGACGAAGAAGGCGTTGCCGTCGGAGCGTTCGAATATGTCGTCGACGAGTCCGGCGTCCGGGACGGTCGCGAGGATCCCGGTGAGCTGCCGTCCCACCTCGGCGTGACTGAAGCGGTCGAGTTCGATGCGCCGGACCGTACGGAGTCTGTCGAGTTCGGCGAGCAGCGGCCGCAGGGGGTGGCGCCGGTGGACGTCGTCCGCGCGGTAGGTCCCGATCACGACCAGCCTGCCGCTGCGCAGGGTCCGGAAGAGGTAAGCGAGCAGATGGCGGGTGGAGGCGTCGGCCCAGTGCAGGTCCTCCAGGACGAGCACGACCGTGCACGCCGCGGAGAGGCGCTCCAGCAGCCGGGCCGCGAGCTCGAAGAGCCGCGCGGTGCCGTGCTCGTCGTCCGGGGCCCGGTCGGCCTCGCCCAGTTCGGGCAGCAGGCGGGCGAGTTCGCCCTCCTGCCCCGCCAGGGCTTCGGTCAGCTCGTCGGGCAGCGCACGGCGCAGGGCGCGGAGGGCCGTGGAGATCGGGGCGTAGGGCAGACCGTCGGCCCCGATCTCCACACATCCCCCGACGGCCACGACGGCCTCGCGGCGGCGGGCCGCCGCGAGGAACTCCTCGACCAGCCGCGTCTTGCCGACCCCGGCCTCGCCGCCGACGAGGAGGGCCTGGGGCTCGCCGGCTCCGGCCCGGGTGAGCGTGTCGGTGAGCGCGGCGAGTTCACCGGTCCGGCCGACGAAGACGGGGCTGACGGTGTTGGTCTCCACGTCGCCGAGCATCGCATACGCGTGCGACTTCGAGAGAGGGGTTTTCGGCTGGGGCTCCACCGCTACGCGGCACGGCCGAACCGGCCCCGCTCGTCCCCCACCCGCCCCTCGGTTTCGTCCCGTCCGGTACGCCGCGCCGAGCGCCGGGCGGCGCGGCGGGCGAGGACGGCCTGGCGCACGGTGCGCTGCTCCTCGGCCCGGTGGAGCAGTTCACCGACGGCGAGCTGGTGGAGTTCGTAGTGGTACATGGTCGTCTCCCCTGACGTGGAACGGAGTTGGTGCCACGGCGGTTGCCGTGGCACCACTCTCGTCCGGCAGGGGGCCTCACCGCATCGGGCGAGTGCCGTATCTCTGCGGGCGGGGGGCCTTAGGTGTCCTGCCGGACATCCCGAGGGCGCGCCTCGGGCCGTCGCCGGACGGCCCTACGTGTCCCGGCATCGCGCGTCGGCCCGACGCCGGACGTCCCTACGGTGCCTCCGCGCCCCGTCGCCGGACATCCCGATGGCGTGCCTCCGCCGGTCGTCCGCGAGTCGTCCGCGGGTCGTCCGCGGGTGGTCCGCGGGTGGTCCGCGGGTCGTCCCTGAGGAGACGCGCTCCACGCATCGCCTCGTGAACCGTGCCTGCCAGTAAGGCCGTTGGCTCCCGTCCCGGCGCCGACGACGCGGCCCCGCCCTCTGAACTCCGGCTGATCGACGGGGTGATCATCACGTTGTGACCGCCTTGCCGCAGGGTGCCAGGTGGATCCCGACGGCCGGTGGTGCCCGCCCACCCCCGGTGACGCACCGCGCACGGTCGGAGGTACGTCGTGACCCGCCTCAAGGCACGGCCGGCGGTCGGCACAGGACGCGGCGCTCGTCCACGGTGTGCCTCTGCCGGTGGACGCCTGCGCTCCGGCGATCCCGAGGCGGGGGCCGGCCCGGCGCGATGGCGTCGAGACGGCCTCTCCGGCGTCCGCGGACCATGCGGGGAGGCGCCGCCCGGAAGGCCGGGCGGCGCCTCGGAGTTCCCGTCCCGCCGGGGCCCGGCCTCCCGGAACCCGCGCGACCGGCTGTCCGGTTCCGGGGGCTCAGCCGCCGGCCGCGGACGGCAGGCCGACGAACAGGTCGAGGTACATGCCCACGGAGATCAGTACGCCCAGCACGCCGAGTGCGACGCCCGCCCAGGCCACGGAACGGATCCAGCCCGGCCGGGGCAGGGGGGACGGTGCCCCGAAGGCGGGCCGGACCAGCACGAACACACCGACGAGCAGGGCGAGCAGCGCGAACAGGCCGTTGACGAGCGCCGTGCTGTGCCAGGCGTCGCCGTAGATCTCGTTGATCTGCTGTGCGGCGCTGCCGCCGCCGGAGGTCTTGATCTGGCCGATCAGGGTTTCGCGCTCGGCGGCGACCCGGCCGGTCCACGCTCCGGAGAGGGAGACGATCCCGAGCCCGGCGGCCACGACGGCCGCGGCGCCGGAACCCGTCCCGGCGGACGCGGCGGCCTCCGCCTCTGCGTAGGGGTCGGACTCCAGCTCGCTCTCCAGGCCGTCCTCCGCCGCGGCGTCCGTCGCCGCCACGTCCATCGCGGTCACGTCCGACGCGGTCAGGCCGGGTGCGACGCCCGCCGGCACCGCGTCCTGCGCGGGGCCGGCCTTCTTCTCCAGGTCCGGTGCGGCGGCGGTCTCGCCCGCCGCCTTCTTCTCGGTGTCGTCGGTGGTCGTGGTGGAGGGGGTGGTCTTCATGCGCCGCACGCTAGGGGGCCCGTATGAGAACCTCCTTAACGCCGCACGCGCCGGACCCACAGCACGGGCCGGGCGCGGGCCCGGACCGGCCGGGCCGCGCGCCAGGGGTCCCGTGGGTGCGCGGGAGGCGGGGCCCGTCAGCCGGAGACGCTCGGCCTGCCGTTCTCGATGTGGCCCATCAGACGCCGCCGGAAGGACCCCTCCGCGTCCGCCGTCACGTCGAGGTCGTACCAGCCGTGGGAGTCGGCCGCCGAGTGGACGACGGTGCGGCTGCGGCCCGGCTTGACCTCGACCCTCCGGGTCCAGTCCAGCAGGTCGTCCTCCTCGACGTACGCCAGCGGCCGGACGACGAAGGTCAGGGTCCGGCGGCCGGTGTTGCGCAGGGTGAGGTGCAGGTCGCGCTCGTCGGCGTCGATCCTCGTGGCGAGTTCGGCGGGGCTGTCCGCGGTGCCCTCGAACTCCCGCCGGAAGCCGTTCGGCCCGGTGACCGTGAACCGGTACCGCTCACCGTGGAGGGGCACGGTCAGCTCGGCCTTCCTCCGGACGTCGCGGTGCTGCGGGACGGGGAACTCCCCTGCGTACGGGTACAGCGCGAAGTGCGTGGAGGACCTTCCGGTGTTGGTCAGGGACAGCCGCAGCCGGTCGCCGTCCATCAGCACCGCCTGTGCGTCGGGCTGGTAGGGCAGCGGCCTGGCGGGGCGGACGCCGGCCTCCTGGACGGGCATGCGCTGGTCGGCGGGCGGCCGCGGCTGCCACCGCCCGCCGAAGGGCGGGACGGCGCCCGGGGGTGCGATCTCAGGGCTGCGCTGCGTCCGGCGGAAGTCGAAGACCGAGGTGAGGTCGCCGGTGACCGAACGGCGCCAGTCGCCGATGTTCGGCTCCGCCACGCCCGTCCAGCGCTCCAGGAGGCGCACCACCGACGTGTGGTCGAAGACCTCGGAGCAGACGTAGCCGCCGACGGTCCACGGTGACACCACCAGGAGCGGCACCCGCACACCGAGCCCGGTGGGCTTGCCCTCCCAGCGTTCCTCGGTGACCTCGACGGGAGGGACCGGCGGCGGCACGTGGTCGAAGAAGCCGTCGTTCTCGTCGTAGTTGATGATGACGGCGGTGTGCCGCCACACGTCGGGGTGCCTGCCGAGCGCGTCGAGGATCTTGTAGACGATCGTCGCGCTGTGGACCGGGGACGAGACGCTCGGATGCTCGGAGTCGACCGCGGACGGCACCAGGTAGGACACCGCGGGCAGCGTGCCCGCGGCGACGTCGGCGGCGAAGGCGTCGGCCAGCGTCCCCGTCTCCACCCGGCGCAGACCGCGTTCGAAGAGGCTTCGCTCCGGGCGGGTCAGCATCGCGACGCCGTCCTCCAGCAGTCCGAGCAGCCGGTCGCGCTCGGGCCCCGCCCCGGCGTCCCGGACCGCCGCGTAGAAGGACTCCATGTAGGTGTGGCCGCCGGTCCTGACCAGGGCCTTGCGGGCCAGCGCCTTGAAGGTGCTGAAGAACTCGATCTGGTTGTCGGTGAAGTTCTCCCACTCGGTGTACGTGCGCCAGCTGCGCCCGGCCTTCTCCAGCCGCTCCGCGTACGTGCCCCAGCCGTAGCCGGGGTGGGTGCCCTCGTCGTATGCGTCGTTGCCGACGGCCCGGGAGCCGTTCGCCTCGAAGCCCGTCTTCCCGCTCCAGAGATGGTTGCGGTTGGGGCTCGTCGAGGTGTGGACGGAGGAGTGGTAGGCGTCGCAGACCGTGAAGGTGTCGGCCAGTTCGTAGTGCAGCGGGATGTCCCGGCGGTCGTAGTACGCCATGGTCGCGGCGGTCTTCGCGGTCACCCAGCCGTTCATCCACCCGTCGGCCCACGCCTTGCCGCCACCGCTCCAGGAGTGGTCGAGGGCACCGATGTACTGGAGGTCCTGCTTCTGCGTGGCGGCCGCCTCGCGCACGGGGAAGGGCAGCACCGCGGTACCGGCCGGTCCCGGCTGCTCGAAGACGGGCCTGCCCGACGGCAGCTCGATCGCATTGCGGTCGCCGAAGCCGCGGACTCCGCGGAGCATGCCGAAGTAGTGGTCGAACGAACGGTTCTCCTGCATCAGGACGACCACGTGCCTGATGTCCGCGAGGCCACCGGATCCCGTGGCCTGCTGCGGCTGCGCGGCCATGGCGGCCTGGAGCGACGGAGGCAGCAGCGAGCCCGCGGCTGCGGCCCCGAGGGCGCCGCCGCCCAGTGTGAAGAGCCGCCGCCGTGAAAAGTCCGTAGCCATGTGAGCCTCCCGAGAACCAGTGGTACGCCAGGAAGGTAGACAAGCGAGGTGGCGGCCGGAAGGC
This sequence comes from Streptomyces sp. NBC_00178, assembly GCF_036206005.1. NCBI lineage: Bacteria > Bacillati > Actinomycetota > Actinomycetes > Kitasatosporales > Streptomycetaceae > Streptomyces > Streptomyces sp. NBC_00178. The sequence goes on along the minus strand of NZ_CP108143.1, from coordinate 5,197,932 downwards.
GTGCGCACGGCCCGGTGGTGAATGTCCGGCAGGCGCCGCGCACAGCCTGCGCCGGCCGGGGGCCGCACACGCCGCAGGGGCGGAGCATCCGGTGGATGCTCCGCCCCTGCGGTGTGGGCCCGGGTCAGCCCTCGACGCCGAGCTTCTCCAGGATCAGTTCACGCACCCGCGCGGCGTCGGCCTGGCCACGGGTGGCCTTCATGACCGCGCCGACCAGGGCGCCGGCGGCGGCGACCTTTCCGCCGCGGATCTTGTCGGCGATCGCCGCGTTGCCCGCGATGGCCTCGTCGACCGCCGTGCCCAGCGCGCCCTCGTCCGAGACGACCTTCAGGCCGCGCTTCTCGACGACGGTGTCCGGGTCGCCCTCGCCCGCGAGGACACCCTCGAGAACCTGGCGCGCCAGCTTGTCGTTGAGGTCACCGGACGCGACGAGTGCGGCCACCCGGGCGACCTGCGCCGGGGTGACCGGCAGCTCGTCCAGGCTGCGGCCGGTCTCGTTGGCGTTACGGGCGAGCTCGCCCATCCACCACTTGCGGGCCTGGTCGGACGGCGCGCCCGCCTCGGTCGTGGCGACGATCAGGTCGACCGCGCCCGCGTTGAGGATGGACTGCATGTCGTGCTCGTTGACGCCCCACTCGTCCTTCAGCCGCTGACGGCGGAGCCGCGGCAGCTCGGGAAGCTCCTTGCGGAGCTCCTCGACCCAGGCGCGGGACGGGGCGACCGGCACCAGGTCCGGCTCGGGGAAGTAGCGGTAGTCCTCGGCGTTGTCCTTGATGCGGCCGGCCGTGGTGGAGCCGTCCTCCTCGTGGAAGTGCCGGGTCTCCTGCACGATCGTCCCGCCGGAGTTCAGCACCGCGGCGTGGCGCTGGATCTCGAAGCGGGCGGCGCGCTCGACGGAGCGCAGCGAGTTGACGTTCTTCGTCTCGGAGCGCGTACCGAACGCCTCGCGGCCGTGCGGGCGCAGCGACAGGTTCACGTCGCAGCGCATCTGGCCCATCTCCATGCGGGCCTCGGAGACGCCGAGCGCCTTGATGAGCTCGCGGAGCTCGGCGACGTACGCCTTGGCGACCTCGGGGGCGCGTGCGCCCGCTCCCTCGATCGGCTTGGTGACGATCTCGATGAGGGGGATGCCCGCACGGTTGTAGTCGAGCAGCGAGTGGGAGGCGCCGTGGATGCGGCCGGTGGCACCGCCGACGTGCGTCGACTTGCCGGTGTCCTCCTCCATGTGGGCGCGCTCGATCTCCACGCGGAAGATCTCGCCGTCCTCCAGCTGGACGTCCAGGTAGCCGTTGAAGGCGATCGGCTCGTCGTACTGCGAGGTCTGGAAGTTCTTCGGCATGTCCGGATAGAAGTAGTTCTTCCGGGCGAAGCGGCACCACTCGGCGATCTCGCAGTTCAGCGCGAGCCCGATCTTGATGGCGGACTCGACGCCGATCTCGTTGACGACCGGGAGCGCGCCCGGCAGCCCGAGGCAGACAGGGCAGGTCTGCGAGTTGGCGTCCTGCTTGAGCTCGGTGGAGCAGCCGCAGAACATCTTGGTCTTGGTGCCCAGCTCGACATGGACCTCGAGGCCCATGACGGGGTCGTACGTCGCGAGGGCGTCCTCGTACGACTCCAGGTCAATGACAGTCACGGTGAAACTTTCCCTCTCAGCCCAGCAGGACGTCGTCGTCGCCGAGACGCTTGAGTTCGCGGTAGAGGATCGCCAGGCCGGTGACGATCGCGGCGGCCGAGACGGCGGCGTCGATCAGCCGGAGGGTGTCGCTCTCCTGCCGGGCGAGCTTGGCCTGCTTCGCGACGCTCAGCGCGCCGAAGGCGGTGGTGCCGAGCGACAGGTACACGCCGGACTTGGACTTCTTGAAGTTCTTGGCCTTCTTGGTCATTGCACTCACAGTGACGGAGCCTCCTCAAGCAGCGGGTGACCCCACTTTTCCACGAAGGCGGCCTCGACGGCGGCTCCGACCTTGTACAGCCGGTCGTCCTTCATGGCGGGGGCGATGATCTGCAGCCCCACCGGCAGCCCGTCCTCCGGGGCCAGGCCGCAGGGAAGCGACATGGCGGAATTACCGGCGAGGTTGGTCGGAATGGTGCACAGGTCCGCGAGGTACATCGCCATCGGGTCGTCGGCGCGCTCGCCGATCGGGAAGGCCGTGGTGGGCGTCGTCGGGGAGACGATGACGTCGACCTGTTCGAACGCCTTCTCGAAGTCCCGGGTGATGAGGGTGCGGACCTTCTGGGCCGAGCCGTAGTACGCGTCGTAGTAGCCGGAGCTGAGCGCGTACGTACCGAGGATGACGCGGCGCTTGACCTCGTCGCCGAAGCCGGCCTCGCGGGTGAGCGCGGTGACGTCCTCGGCGGAGCGCGTGCCGTCGTCGCCGACCCGCAGGCCGTAGCGCATGGCGTCGAAGCGGGCGAGGTTCGAGGAGCACTCGGACGGCGCGATCAGGTAGTACGCCGAGAGCGCCAGGTCGAACGACGGGCAGTCGAGCTCGACGACCGTGGCACCGAGGGACTTCAGCAGCTCGACGGACTCGTTGAACCGCTGGACGACGCCGGCCTGGTAGCCCTCGCCCGAGAACTGCTTGACGACGCCGACGCGCATGCCCTGTACGGAGCCGTTGCGCGCGGCCTCGACGACCGGCGGGACCGGCGCGTCGATGGAGGTCGAGTCGAGCGGGTCGTGTCCGCCGATGACCTCGTGCAGGAGCGCCGCGTCCAGGACCGTGCGGGCGCAGGGGCCGCCCTGGTCGAGGGAGGACGAGAAGGCGACCATGCCGTAGCGGGAGACGCCGCCGTAGGTGGGCTTGACGCCGACGGTGCCGGTGACGGCGGCGGGCTGGCGGATGGAACCGCCGGTGTCCGTGCCGATGGCCAGCGGCGCCTCGAAGGAGGCCAGCGCGGCGGAGGAGCCGCCGCCGGAGCCGCCCGGGATGCGGGTGAGGTCCCACGGGTTCCCGGTCGGGCCGTAGGCGCTGTTCTCGGTGGAGGACCCCATGGCGAACTCGTCCATGTTGGTCTTGCCGAGGATGACGACGTCGGCCGCCTTCAGCTTCCTGGTGAGGGTCGCGTCGTAGGGCGGGACCCAGCCCTCGAGGATCTTCGAACCGACGGTGGTCGGCATGTCCTTCGTGGTGAAGATGTCCTTGAGCGCGAGCGGGACGCCGGCCAGCGGGCCGAGCTTCTCGCCCGCCTCACGCTTGGCGTCGACGGCGCGGGCCTGCGCGAGCGCGCCCTCACGGTCGATGTGCAGGAAGGCGTGGACCTTCTCGTCGATGGCGTCGATCCGGGCCAGGTGGGCCTCGGTGACCTCGACGGCCGTCAGCTCGCCGGAGGCGATCTTCGCGGCGATCTCGGCCGCGGTGAGCTTGATGATGGTGCTGATGTCCGTCATGGCTGTTAGTCCTCCCCCAGGATCTGCGGCACCTTGAAACGCTGCTGCTCCTGGGCCGGGGCGCCGGAGAGCGCCTGCTCGGGGGTGAGCGACGGACGGACCTCGTCCGCGCGCATGACGTTCGTCAGCGGCAGCGGGTGGGAGGTCGGCGGTACGTCTTGGTCGGCGACCTCGGAGACGCGGGCGACCGCGCCGATGATGTCGTCGAGCTGACCGGCGAAGTGCTCGAGCTCTTCGCCCTTCAGCTCCAGACGCGCCAGCCGGGCGAGGTGGGCGACCTCCTCGCGCGTGATGCCAGGCATGCAGCGATCCTCAGGGTTTGGTGTGTGGTTTTGGCCCAATCCTATGGGGTCGCCGGGCACGCCCGTGGCCGAGCCGATCGGGGCCGGGCGCCGATTGAGGACAAAACGGCCGCCCGGTGTGCCCGTGGCTCAGGCGGTCGCCGGTCCGGGGTTGAGCGCGCGCCCCGCGGACCTGGGTTCCAGCTCGGGCAGCACGGCCGCGGCCCTCAGCTCGGACGGCCGCCGCCAGCCGTGCTCGCCCCGTGCCCTCAGCCAGGCCGTCGTCTCCTGCGGCGGCATCGCGGCCGCGACGAGCCAGCCCTGCACGGCGTCGCAGTGCAGGTCCCGCAGCCGCTCCCAGGTCTCGTCGTCCTCCACGCCCTCGGCGACCACGATCAGCCCGAGCGAATGGGCGAGGTCGATGGTGCAGCGGACGATCTCGGCGTCCTCGTGGTCCACGGCCAGCCGCGCCACGAACGAACGGTCGATCTTGAGCTCGCTCACCGGCAGCTTCCGCAGGTGGACGAGGGAGGAGTAGCCGGTGCCGAAGTCGTCCAGCGACATCTTCACTCCGTGCGCCGTCAGTCCCGCCAGGGTGTCGGCGGCCCGCTGCGGGTCCTCCAGCAGGACGTGTTCCGTGATCTCCAGCTGCAGCGACCCCGCAGGCACGCCGTGCCGGGCGAGCCGGGCCGCCACGCTGCCCGCGAAGCCGGGCGTGTGGACGTCGCGGGGCGAGACGTTGACGGCCACGGGCACGAAGAGGCCCTGGGCACGCCACCGGGCCACCTGGGCCAGCGCCGTCTCCAGCACGTACTCCGTGAGGTGGGGCATGAGCCCGGAGGACTCGGCGATCGCGATGAACTCGTCCGGGGGGACCCGGCCGCGCTCCGGGTGCACCCAGCGGACGAGGGCCTCCAGGCCCGCCACCTGACCGTCGAAGCGGACCTTCGGCTGGTAGTGGAGCTCCACCTCCCGGGCGTCCAGGGCGCGGCGCAGGTCGCCCAGCAGGCCCAGCCGGTCCGGGGTGTTGCTGTCCCGCTTCGACTCGTAGACCTCGACGCCCGTACGGTCCCGCTTGGCCTGGTACATGGCGACGTCCGCCCGCCGCAGCAGCCCCTCGGCGTCGAGGGCGTGGTCGGGGTGGACGGCGACCCCGGCGCTCGCCTCCAGCACCAGGGTCAGTCCGTCGAGGTCGAGCGGCGAGGAGAGGGCGGCGACGAGGTGGCGTGCGACGCGCTGGGCGCTGGTGGTGGAGTCCGCCGTCGGCAGCAGGACGGCGAACTCGTCGCCGCCGAGCCGCGCGGCTTCCGCACCCCGCGGCAGGGCGAGCCGCAGCCGCTCCGCGATCTGGAGCAGGAGCCGGTCACCGGCCAGGTGTCCGAGGGTGTCGTTGACGGCCCGGAAGCGGTCCAGGTCGATCAGGACGAGCGCGGACCGGGTGCCGGTGCCCCGGGTCTCCTCCAGTGCGGTCCACGTCCGCTCCAGCAGCCACTGCCGGTTCGGCAGGCCGGTCAGCGGGTCGCGCAGCTGCTCCTCGGCCCGCGCCCGGGCGATCCACAGCGTGGAGTCGAGGGCGATCAGCGGTACGGCGAAGAGGGGCAGCAGCACGGGCGTGGCCGAGGCCACCACGCAGATCAGGGGGGCGATGCCGAGCAGGGCCACCGCGACGAGCCCCTGACGCAGCAGCGCGGTACGGGCGATCGTCGGCAGCCCGCCGGTCCGGGAGGCCCGGGCGTACCACAGAAGAGCTCGGGTGACGAGCAGGTACACCGCTGCGGCGAGCAGCACCTCCGGCAGGGCCGCGATGCCCCAGTGGAGTGGCCGCCAGGGTGTCTCGACCGTGGGTGCCTCGCCGAACGCCGACAGCACGAGCGCCGCGGCCCCGACGCCGAGTATGTCCACGGCACCGTGTAACAGGCCCTGCCACCAGCGGTGGCGCCTGGCCATGCCGACGAGGACCACGACGACGAGGCTGACCAGCCCGGCCGGCACCCAGCCGTAGAGCAGGAGGACCGCAAGCGTGAGGGCGGCACCGGAACCGGTGCCGCCCCACCAGCGGTCGCGCCCGAGGGCGACCAGATGTCCCACGATGATCCCGGTGAGCAGGGCGAGCGACCAGCCCGCGGCGCCGTCGGGGAACAGGGCGCGTCCGTCCTGGACCGTCCGGTAGAACCCGGTGGCGAGCTGGAGTGCGGCGACCGCCACGATCACCGTGCCCGCCCGTGACGTCAGGCCCACGAAACCCTGCAGCCGCGACACCGGTGCGGCGCTCTCGGTCGGTTCCATTCCGTCCCTCTCACAGCCGGCGGTGCCGATGTCCCACGGTGGCCCCCGCTCCCATGCCCACACGACCCGATTCCCGCCCCGCGCCAGGGCACGGCAGGTGCTCGTTCAACAGTAGGCCGCCGGAGGCCCGCGCGGGCAGCGCTCTGCAGCTCTTGCCCGAATGCGGACCGGGGAGCCCGCGCCGCCCGCTGTCCGCCGAACGGGTGGTGCGGACGGGCCGGTCCGGTCCTTCCGGCCCGTCCCCTTGATTCCCCGCGGGGCACGGGCCACGCGTCACCTGTGTATCGATCGCGCCTCGATCAGGCCTCCGCGGGAACAGCGGCCTCCCTGGCCGCATCCGGCCCCTGTCCGAGGAGCACGGCGAAGCCGTCCTCGTCGAGGACGGGCACCTTGAGCTGCATCGCCTTGTCGTACTTCGACCCCGGGTTGTCACCCACCACGACGAAGGAGGTCTTCTTCGACACCGAGCCGGTGACCTTGGCGCCCAGGCTCTGGAGCGCGTCCTTGGCACCGTCCCGGGTGTGCGTCGCGAGCGTGCCGGTGACGACCACGGTGAGCCCCTCCAGGGGCCGGGGGCCCTCGTCGGCGCCCGCGCCCTCGTCCTCCATACGGACTCCGGCCTCACGCCACTTGCGCAGGATCTCGCGGTGCCAGTCCTCGGCGAACCACTGCTTGACCGAGGCGGCGATGATGGGCCCGACCCCGTCGGCCGCGGCCAGTTCCTCCTCGGACGCCTCGTCGATCCGGTCGACGGAGCGGAACTGGCGGGCCAGTTCCACCGCGGCCACCGGTCCCACGTGGCGGATCGAGAGCCCGGTCAGGATCCGGGCGAGCGGTGCCTCCTTGGCGGCGGCGATGCCTTCCAGCATGCCGAGGGCGTTCTTCTTCGGCTCGCCCTGCTGGTTGGCGAAGACGGTGGCGATCTTCTCCTCGCCCGTCTTCGGGTCGCGCTTGGGCAGGCCGCTGTCCGGGTCCAGGACGTACGCCCGGATGGGCAGCAGCTGCTCCACCGTCAGCCCGAAGAGGTCGCCCTCGTCCAGCAGCGGCGGCTCGGCGGGTTCCAGCGGCCTGGTCAGGGCCGCCGCGGCCACGTAGCCGAAGTGGTCGATGTCCAGGCACTTCCGGCCGGCCAGGTATGCCAGCCGCTCCCTCAACTGGGCCGGGCACGAGCGGGCGTTGGGGCAGCGGAGGTCGATGTCGCCCTCCTTCATGGGGCGCAGCGCCGTCCCGCACTCGGGGCACTCCGACGGCATGACGAACTCGCGCTCGCCGCCGTCGCGGAGGTCGACGACCGGGCCGAGGATCTCGGGGATGACGTCGCCCGCCTTGCGGAGCACCACCGTGTCCCCGATGAGGACGCCCTTGGCCTTCACGACGTTCTGGTTGTGGAGGGTGGCGAACTCCACCTCCGACCCCGCCACCTCCACGGGCTCCACCTGGGCGTAGGGCGTGACCCGGCCGGTGCGTCCCACGCCCACGCGGATGTTGACCAGCTTGGTGTTGACCTCCTGCGGGGCGTACTTCCAGGCGATGGCCCAGCGCGGCGCGCGGGAGGTGGAGCCGAGCCTGCCCTGGAGGGGGATCTCGTCGAGCTTGATGACGACGCCGTCGATCTCGTGCTCGACGGACTGGCGGTGCTCGCCGAAGTAACCGATGAACTCCCGCACCTCGTCGAGCGTCTCGACGACCTTGTTGTGCCGGGCGGTGGGCAGGCCCCACTCCCTCAGCAGGTCGTAGGCCTGTGAGAGGCGGTCGATGTCGAAGCCCTCGCGGGCGCCGATGCCGTGCACCACCATGTGCAGCGGGCGGGTTGCGGTGACCTTGGGGTCCTTCTGCCTGAGCGAGCCCGCCGCCGCGTTCCGCGGGTTGGCGAAGGGCTTGTCACCGGCCTCGACGAGCCGGGCGTTGAGCCCTTCGAAGGCCTCCATGGGGAAGAAGACCTCCCCGCGGATCTCGACGAGGGCGGGAATCCGGTCGCCTTCGAGGCGGTGCGGGATCTCGGCGATCGTACGGACGTTGGGGGTGATGTCCTCGCCCGTGCGGCCGTCGCCGCGGGTCGCCGCGCGGGTCAGCCTGCCGTGCTCGTAGGTGAGGTTGACCGCGAGCCCGTCCACCTTGAGCTCGCACAGGAAGTGGTAGCCGCCCCGGCCCACGTCCTTGGCCACACGCTCGGCCCAGGCCGCGAGTTCCGCGTCGTCGAAGGCGTTGTCCAGGGAGAGCAGGCGCTCCCGGTGCTCGACGGAGGTGAACTCCGTGGTGTACGGGCCCGCGACCTTCTGGGTCGGCGAGTCCGGGGTGCGCAGCGCGGGGTGCTCGTCCTCGACGGCCTCCAGCGCGCGCATCAGCCGGTCGAACTCGGCGTCGCTGACGACCGGCTGGTCCTTCACGTAATAGCGGAAGCGGTGGTCCTCGATCTGCTCGGCGAGGAGTGCGTGCTGCTCACGCACCTCCGCCGGCACACCGGTCAGCTGCTGTGCCTGCTCTTCGCCGGCCATCGTCCGTTCCTCCCGTTGACCCGTTACTCAGGGTTGTCTGCGAGCGACTTCGCGGCCCGGGCGCAGTGGGCGAGCGCGGCGCGCGCGTACGCGGGCGACGCCCCCGCGAGCCCGCAGGACGGAGTGATCACGACGGACTCGCTGAGAGTCCCCGGATTCAGCCCCAGCCTGCTCCACAACGTCCTGACCTCCTTGACGCTACCGCCAGGGTCCGACAATGCGGTCGAGGCGCCGTCGAGACCGGGAACCACGCCGAGGAAGAGCTGGGTACCGCCCTCGACGGCTTCCCCGATCGCCTCCTCCTCACGCTCGGTGAGCAGCGAGAAGTCGAAGGAGACGCCCCCCGCTCCGGCCCGGCGCAGCAGCGCGAAGGGCACCTCGGGGGCGCACGAGTGGACGACCGTGGGCGAGGAGCCGTTGACGGCGAGCAGGTCGCGCAGCGCTCCTTCGACGACCTGCCGGTCCACCGCGCGGTAGGTGCGGTAGCCGCTCGCGGACCTCACCCGCCCGCGCAGTACGGCGGTCAGGGAGGGCTCGTCGAGCTGGAGCACGACCTCCGCGCCGGGAATCCTGCGCCGCACCTCGGCGAGGTGGGAGCGCAGGCCCTCGGCGAGGGAGCCCGCCAGGTCGCGGCAGGCCCCCGGGTCGCCGAGCATGGCCTCCCCGCCGCGCAGTTCGAGCCCTGCCGCCAGGGTCCAGGGGCCGACGGCCTGGACCTTGAGCAGCCCTTCGTAGCCCTGGGTGAACTCCTCCAGGGCGTCGAGGTCCTCGCCCAGCCAGGAGCGGGCGCGCCGGGTGTCGCGGCCGGGCCGGTCGCTGACGCGCCAGCCGCTGGGCTCGACGTGGCCGTACAGGTCGACGAGCATGCCGATCGTCCGGCCGGTCATGTCGGCCCCGGGTCCCCGCGCGGGCAGCTCCCCCAGGTACGGCATGCCCTGGCCGTCGGCGAAGGACCCCGTCACGGTTCTGGCCGTCTCCCGGGCGTCCCCTCCCGGCATGGACCCGATCCCGGTGGCTGCACTCGCGCTGAACCCGCTCTTCTCGCTCACGCGGAAAGCCTACGGGCCCCGGGGTGCCGCTCTCAGCGGCCGGGGCGGACCGTCAGGTCGGTGACCTCGGCGTCCCGGGGCAGATCGAGCGCCATCACGATCGTCGTGGCCACCGACTCGGGGTCGATCCAGCGCGAGGCGTCGTACTCCTTGCCCTCCTGCTGGTGGACCTTGGCCTGCATGGGGCTCGCCGTACGGCCCGGGTAGACGGTGGTGACGCGGACCCCGGAGCCGTGCTCCTCGTGGCGCAGCGAGTCGGCGAGCGCCTTGAGGCCGTGCTTGCTGGCCGCGTAGGCACCCCATTCGGCGTGCGCGGCCAGCCCGGCGCCGGAGTTCACGAACACGACGTGGCCCTGGGAGACGCGCACCTGGGGCAGCAGCAGCCGGGTCAGTTCGGCGGGGGCGATCAGATTGGCGTTGATCTGGAAGTGCCAGGCTTTCGGGGTGAGTTCGCCGATCCGGCCGAGTTCGACGACTCCCGCGACGTGGAGCAGCGAGTCGAGGCGGTCGGGCATCGTCTGCTGGCCGAAGGCCCAGGAGAGCCGGTCGGGGTTGTCCAGGTCGCCGACGAGCGTGCGGGCGCCGGGGTGGAGCGCAGCCAGTTCCCTGGCGCGGGCGGCGTTGCGGGCGAGCAGCACGAGGTCGTCGCCGCGTTCCCGGAGGCGGCGGGCGACGGCCTCGCCGATTCCGGAGCCGGCGCCGGTGATGAGATGAGTAGGCATGCCCTCATGCTCGCATCACGCCCGGCGCCCTCCGCACGGTGTCCCGGACCTCACCCCAGGCCGCCGGACTCCTCCAGGTAGGCGAGCGCGCCGACGGCGTCCTTCGCGAAGAACACCAGGTCGGTGAGGGGCAGCGGCAGGAAACCCTCGTCGTCCATGCGCTGGAACTGCTGGCGCAGACCGTCGTAGAACCCGGCGGTGTTGAGCAGCACGACGGGCTTGGCGTGCTTGCCGTGCTTCTTCAGTTCGAGGATCTCGGTCGCCTCGTCGAGCGTGCCGGTTCCCCCGACCATGATCACGACGGCGTCGGCCTTCTCCAGGAGCAGGGCCTTGCGCTCGGCCAGGTCCTTGGCGATCACCATCTCGTCGGCGTCCGTCCGCGCCTTCGCCGCAAGGAAGTCGACCGAGACCCCGACGAGCCGCCCGCCGGCCTCCTGCACCCCGTCGGCCACGACCTTCATCAGCCCGCTCTCGGACCCGCCCCAGACCAGGGTGTGCCCGCCCCGGCCCAGCAGCTCGGCGAACTCGCGTGCGGGCCCGGTGTAGCGGTCGTCGAGGTCGGCGGCGGAGAGGAAGACGCAGATGTTCATGGGGACACCGTACGACCGGCCCGGGACGCGGGAAGAAACCGGCCTCCCGGGGGGCTGAAGCACATATGACCTCCACCACAGGACACACCATCACCGTGGAACCCGCCGACGTGCACGTGCGGGCGGTGCACGACGGACAGGTGCTCGCCGAGAGCCGCAGGCCGCTGGTGCTGCGCGAGACGGGCTGTCCGGTCCGCTACTACCTGCCGCCCGAGGACGTCCGCACGGACCTGCTGACGCCGTCCGCCACCCGTACCCACTGCCCGTTCAAGGGCGACGCGTCCTACTGGTCGCTGCCCGGTGCGGCGGACCTCGTGTGGGCCTATCCGGAGCCCAGGGACCAAGTCGGTCCGATCAAGGACCACTTCTGCTTCTACGCCACCGAGGTGGTCACCGGCTGACCCCCGGAAACTTCTCTCCGCCGGGGCGATGAGTTCCGCGGGGCCCGGGAGTCCACCCTCACATGGACACGACTCTCTCCCGCGACGGCACGTCGATCGCCTATCGCCGCCGCGGCGACGGGCCGCCGGTGGTCCTCGTCGGCGGGGCCCTGGGCACGGCGGCCGACGAGGCGCCGCTGGCCGCGCTCCTGGCCCCGCGCTTCACGGTCGTCACGTACGACCGCCGGGGCCGCGGGAGCAGTGGCGACAGCGGGCCGTACGCGGTGCGCCGCGAGATCGAGGACCTGGCGGCGGTGGCGGCCCGGGTGGGCGGGCGCGTCTCGCTGTTCGGCATGCTGTCCGGCGGAGCGCTCGCCCTGGAGGCGCACGCCGCCGGACTGCCCGTGGACCTGCTGGCGGTCTACGAGCCGCCGTACACATCCGGCCCCGCCGGACGCCCGGACGCGTCCCGGCATACGGCGCTGCTGCACCGCCTGCTCGCGGCGGGCGACCGGGCGGGGGCCGTGGCACTCCACCTCGCGCGTGCGGGGGTCCCGGAGGCGACGGTCGCCCGGATGCGCCGGGCGCCACTGTGGCGGGGGCTCGAAGCGGTGGCCCACACCCTCGCGTACGACGAGGCGCTGCTGGGCGACGGGGCGGTGCCCGTCGGGAGGTTCGCCTCCCTCACGGCACGCACTCTCGTCGTGACGGGCGGTTTCAGCACCCCGCAGGCGCACGAGACGACGCTCGCCCTGGCGGCGGCCGTCCCCCGTGCCAGGCACCGCACCCTGACGGGTCAGACCAGCGAACTGGCACCGCATGTGATCGCACCGGTCCTGGAGGACTTCTTCGCCCGGGACTCGTCCCTGCGCACGGCGTCCTGAGGGCTGTCCCGCGACAGGGCTCCGCGAGGACGCCCGGCGGCACCACGGACCTCCGCGCGGGACACCGGCGCGGGGCATCCGGCACGGCCGGGTCGTCGCAGGGGAGCGACCTGGCCGGTCCGGACGTCGTCAGCCGGCCGCGGCCGCCGTCTCGCGCCTGACGGTCGTCGCGATCGTGGCCGAGCCGACGACCCGCGTCCCGTCGTACAGCACGACCGCCTGGCCGGGGGCGACTCCGCGCACCGGCTCGGTGAAGGTGACGGACAGGATGCCGTCCACCAGTTCCGCCGTCACCTCGGTCTCACCGCCGTGGGCGCGGAGCTGGGCGGTGTAGGTGCCGGGACCCGTGGGGGCCGTGCCGCACCAGCGGGGCTTGATGGCGGTGAGGGCCGTGACGTCCAGGGCCTCGGCGGGGCCGACCGTCACGGTGTTGTTCACCGGGGAGATGTCGAGGACGTAGCGGGGCTTGCCGTCCGGGGCCGGGTGGCCGATGCGCAGGCCCTTGCGCTGGCCGATGGTGAATCCGAACGCGCCCTCGTGGGTGCCGACCTTCGCGCCCGACTCGTCGAGGATGTCGCCCTCGGCGGGCCCGCCGAGGCGGCCTGCCAGGAAGCCCTGGGTGTCGCCGTCGGCGATGAAGCAGATGTCGTGGCTGTCCGGCTTCTTGGCGACCGCCAGGCCCCGGCGCTCGGCCTCGGCCCGGATCTCGTCCTTGGTGGTGAGGGTGTCACCCAGCGGGAACATCGCGTGGGCGAGCTGCTTCTCGTCCAGGACACCGAGGACGTAGCTCTGGTCCTTGGCCATGTCGGAGGCGCGGTGCATCTCACGGGTGCCGTCGTCCTTCAGGACGACCGTGGCGTAGTGGCCCGTGCACACGGCGTCGAAGCCGAGCGCGAGCGCCTTGTCGAGCAGCGCGGCGAACTTGATCTTCTCGTTGCAGCGCAGGCACGGGTTGGGGGTGCGCCCCGCCTCGTACTCCGCGACGAAGTCGTCCACGACGTCCTCGCGGAAGCGTTCCGCCAGGTCCCAGACGTAGAAGGGGATCCCGATGACGTCCGCGGCGCGGCGCGCGTCACGGGAGTCCTCGATGGTGCAGCAGCCCCGCGCGCCCGTGCGGAAGGACTGCGGGTTCGCGGAGAGGGCGAGGTGCACGCCGGTCACGTCGTGGCCCGCCTCGGCGGCACGCGCCGCGGCGACGGCGGAGTCGACTCCGCCGGACATGGCGGCGAGCACGCGGAGAGGGCGCTGGGAGATCTGAGTCATAGCCCGTCCAGAGTACGGGGCCCGGGGAACCGAATCCTCGCGGATATGCGTTGAGGAGCACATGGGTAACAACGGGAGTGCCGGTTCATCAGGGAAAGGCCCTGGTCACGGCATCAGTCGGCGGGCGCTGCTGATCGGCGGCGGGGTCGCGGCCGCGGGCACGGCCGCGCTGGCCGTGGACGAGATCAGGCACGTCTGGTGGCGGATGCCCGGCGTGGAGAAGCCGCGCGATCCCGGCGAGCTGGACTACACCCCGGCGCGGTGGATCGCCGCGTCCGAGGCGAACTGGCGGCGCGCCGACCGGCCGGACGACTACAGCGTGGACCGGGTGATCATCCATGTCACCCAGGGCAGTCTCGCCGGCGCGGTGAAGGTCTTCCAGGATCCGGCGCACCGGGCCGCGACGCATTACATCGTCGGGCAGGACGGCCGGGTCACGCAGATGATCCGCGAGCTCGACGTGGCGTTCCACGCGGGCAACCGCTCGTTCAACGAGCGCAGCGTCGGCATCGAGCACGAGGGGTTCGTGGACCGGCCGCAGGACTTCACGAAGGCGATGTACGAGTCGTCGGCGCGCCTGACCGCCTCGATATGCAGGCGCTACGACATCCCGGTCGACCGCGAGCACATCATCGGGCACGTGGAGGTGCCGGGCACGGACCACACCGACCCCGGCCCCCACTGGGACTGGAACCGCTACATGAAGCTGGTGCGCGCCGCGTCGACGGCGGTTCGGTCCACGGCGCGTCCGTCCACGGCGTCCGGCTGACCCTCCGCGCCCGGCGGCGACCGTGCGGCCCGGCGTTCCGTGCCTGCCCCGGTCCGCGCCGCCGGCCCCCGTCCCTCAGCTGAGCCCCGCCGTCCTGGCCCGGTCGACCGCCGGGCCGATCGCTCGTGCGAGTTCCTCGACGTCCCGGGCGGTGGAGGTGTGGCCCAGCGAGAAGCGCAGGGTGCCGCGCGCCAGGCCGGGGTCGGTTCCGGTGGCCAGCAGCACGTGGCTCGGCTGGGCGATGCCCGCCGTGCACGCGGAACCGGTGGAGCACTCGATCCCCTGGGCGTCGAGCAGCAGCAGCAGGGAATCGCCCTCGCAGCCGGGGAAGGTGAAGTGGGCGTTGGCGGGCAGCCGGCCGCCCGGGGCCGGGTCGCCCCCGAGGAGCGCGTCGGGGACGGCCTTCAGGACCGCCGCGACCAGCTCGTCGCGGAGCCGCCCGATCTCACGCGCGAACGTCTCGCGTCCGTCCACGGCATGCCGTCCGGCGACGGCGAACGCCGCCACGGCGGCCACGTCGAGCGTCCCGGAGCGCACGTGCCGTTCCTGCCCGCCCCCGTGCAGCACGGGCACCGGCGTCTGGTCGCGGCCGAGCAGCAGCGCACCGGTGCCGACCGGGCCGCCGATCTTGTGCGCGCTGACGGTCATCGCGGCCAGCCCCGAGCGGGCGAAGTCGACCTCCAGCTGCCCGAACGCCTGCACCGCGTCGGCGTGCATGGGGACACCGAACTCCTGCGCCACCTCTGTGAGTTCACGTATCGGCATGACGGTGCCGATCTCGTTGTTCGCCCACATCACGGTGATCATGGCCACGTCGTCCGGGTTACGGGCGAGGGCCTCGCGCAGTACGTCGGGGTGCACCCGCCCGTGGGCGTCGACCGGCAGGTACTCGACGGTGGCGCCTTCGTGCTCCGCCAGCCAGTCCACGGCGTCGAGGACGGCGTGGTGCTCGACGGGGCTGGCGAGTACCCGGGTGCGCCGGGAATCGGCGTCGCGGCGGGCCCAGTAGAGGCCCTTCACGGCGAGGTTGTCGGCCTCGGTGCCCCCCGAGGTGAGGACCACCTCGCTGGGGCGGGCTCCGAGCGTGTCGGCAAGGGTCTCTCTGGACTCCTCGACGGTACGGCGGGCCCGGCGCCCGGCGGCGTGCAGTGAGGACGCGTTGCCGGTGACGGCGAGCTGCGCGGTCATCGCCGCGATCGCCTCGGGAAGCATCGGTGTGGTCGCGGCGTGGTCGAGGTAAGCCATGGTGGAACCGATTCTACGAGCCCGCGGTGGGGCGCGTGCCGGGCGCATCGCGTACCGGCGGGCGCGAGCACCCCGGCCCGCCCCCGAGGCGCCGTCCCGCTGCGGGACATCAGCCCGCGAGGCTCCAGGAGACCGTGCCGTTGGCGGTCACGAGCACCGCGAGGACGATCAGGTCGGCGACGCCCAGGCCCAGCCCCAGCAGGGCGCGCCCGCGCCGGGTGGTGGAGCGGGCGAGGGCCACGAGCGCCATGACGATGGCGACGGGGCCGAGCAGGATGTTCATCACCAGCAGGCCGAGCAGCCCGAGCACGAACGACGCGACGGCCAGCCCGTCGGCCTCCCGGGACGGCTTGCGGGTGCGGGCGGCGGGGCCTGCGCCCGCACCGGTTCCGCCGGGGGCCGCCTCGCCGGACGAGGTGTCACGGGTGGCGGTCGCGGGCGAAGTGGGCCGTGCGTCGGGCCGGTTCCTCCGGAGCCGGTCTCCGGTGGAGCGGCCGGCGTGCGCGGTCGTGAGTGTCATGGTGCGGGCTCCTTCGTCAGCGGGTGCGGCGGGCGAGGCGTTCACGGACGCCGAAGACCGCCAGCCAGAGACCGATCACGGCCGCGGCGGCCAGGGCCAGCGGAAGCGGAAGGTGTGCGACCGCTCCGAGGACGACCCCCAGCAGGAGCAGGGCTGCGACGAGGACGAACATGCCGGTGCCTTTCTGCGAAGTTTGAGAGTACGACTGTTCACTGACTTTTGAGTCTAGACCCTCGACCCCCTTCCCCGTCTCGGAGAACGGTTGTTTACTGAATGGCATGAGTCACACCGTCGGCATCCGCCAGGCCCAGAAGCTGAAGACACGTCAGGCACTCCTCGACGCGGCACTCGGACTGCTGGAGCACCAGAGCCTGAGCAGCCTGGGCCTGCGCGAGGTGACCCGCGCCGTGGGCGTGGCCCCGACCGCCTTCTACCGGCACTTCGACGGCACGGCGGACCTGGGTGTGGCGCTGGTCGAGGAGACCCTGGACAGCCTGCACGGAATGATCGGCGCGATCCTCGCCGAGACGGGTGACACCGAGGAACGGCTCGACCGCAGCGTTGAACTGATAGCTCGTCACGTGACGGCCCAGCCTGCCCACTTCAGGTTCATCGCACGGGAGCAGCACGGCGGGGTGGGACAGGTCCGCGAGGCCATCGCCGCCCAGTTGGGGCTGTTCGCAGAGGAGGTGGCCGGGGTCCTTGCCGAGGAGCCCGAGTCCGCGGGGTGGGAACCGGAGGACCTGCTCATGCTGGGCGGGCTGTACGTCGACCACATGGTGCTCACCGCGTCGGCGCTGCTGGACGCGGGCCCCGGAGGCCGTCAGGAGGTCGTGAGGGTGGCGCGTCGCCGGCTGCGCCTGGTCACGCTCGGCAGGACGCACTGGCTCGACGCACCCTGAGGACGGCCCCGGGGCGCCCCGGCCGGGCGGGGCGCGGCCACCTGGGGGGCGCCGAGCCGGGACGCACGGCCCGGCCCGGCGTGACCGCCGGACGCGGTCGGACCCGGCCCGGCGCGACGGTCAGACGCGGGGAGCGCGGGCCAGCTGGCGGGACTGGGCGACGAGGCGGCCCGCACTGTCCCAGACGTCCGCGTCCTCCTCCAGGAAGCCGCCGGCGAGGTTGCGGGTGGCGATGGAGACCCGCAGCGGACCCGGGGCGGGGCGGCAGCGGATGTGCGCGGTGAGTTCGATGGTGGGTGTCCACCCCTTGAGCCCGAGCTCGAACGAGGTCGGCGGCAGCGCGTCGACCGTCAGCAGCAGCGAGAGCGGGTCGGCGTCGCGGCCGTCGGCGAGGCCGAACCAGCCCCGCATCTCGCCCTTGCCGGAAGGAGCGCCGACGGCCCAGCCGACGGTCGCGGGATCGAGCCTGATGTCGAGCCGCCCGGTGATGGCCGAGCTCCCGGGGATGGGTGCGGGGCCGTCCGCCGGGCCGAGGCAGTGCTCCATGGGCGGGATCGCGGGCGGCTCCGCCGACGTACGGACGTCGTCGGTCAGGGCGTCCAGGTCGCCGTACGTCGCCAGCACCCGGATGCGTTCGATCTCGCTGCCGTCCTCCGCGAACTGGAAGAGCGACGCCTCCCCGGTGGAGAGGGTGCGCCCGGTGCGGACGACCTGCGTGCGGATCACGGCCGGGCCGGGGACGGAGGCGGTCAGGTAGTGCGCGGAGACCGAGAAGGGGTCGGAGTGCGGGAGCGCCTGGCCGAGCGCGCGGCCGAGCATCGCGAGCAGGTAACCGCCGTTGACGGCGTGGATGATCGTCCAGCCCGCGGAGAGCTCCGCGTCGTAGACGCCGTCCTCCCGGAGCGTGACCGCGGTGTCGCGGTCGAACTCGCTGTCCCCGATGGTCGCCCGTACCGCGTGTACCGCGCGCGACTCCTGCGCTGCTGCCTGTGCCATGGCATGCACCGTACACCGATCGTATTACTGAGCGGTAGCTTTTGTTGCGGTCAGATGACGGCCGAGGTGTCCTCCGCCGAGGCCGAGCGCCTGTTCCAGGCCCGCGGGGCCCTCCAGTGGAAGCGCATGGCCAGCAGTCGCAGGACGAAGGCCGTGATCACGGCGGCGCCGCTGGTGTAGGCGTTGAGCGTGTCGAAGCGGATGCAGAGCACCACGGTCACGGCCCCGACGATGGCGGGCACGGCGTACAGGTCACGGTCCCAGCGCAGCAGCGAGGGGACCTCGTTGGCCAGGACGTCCCGCAGGACGCCGCCGCCGACCGCGGTGGCCAGCCCGAGGGCGGCCGACGAGGTGAGGCCCAGGCCGTAGTCATACGCCTTGATCGTGCCGGACACGCAGAACAGGCCCAGCCCCGCGGCGTCGAACACGTTGACGCCGACCTGGATGCGTTCGACGTGCGGGTGCAGGAAGAACACGAGACCGGCGGCGAGCAGCGGCGTGAGGAAGTACCCGAGGTCCGTGAAGGCCGCGGGGGGCAGCGCGCCGATCATCACGTCACGGAAAATCCCTCCGCCCAGCGCTGTCACCTCGGCGAGCACCGCGATGCCGAAGACATCGAAGTTCTTGCGTACGGCGAGCAGGGCGCCCGAGATCGCGAAGACGAAGATCCCGGCGATGTCGAGCGCATGCTGGACGGAGGGGGTGAAGAGTTCGTTGAGCACCGGGCAATTGTGCCGGTCCTACTCCTTGGACTTGTCCCCCGTACCCGTGGACGGTGCGGCGGAGCCCTTGCCGGCGTCCTCGGGGGCGGCCTCGGCGGCCTCCTCCTCCGACTCGGCGACTTCAGCGGCCTCTTCCGGCTCGGCGGCCTCTTCGGGCTTGGCCGACTCATCCGGCTCGGCAGCCGTCTCCGGCGCCTCGACGGCCTCAGCGGGCTCGGCCGACGCGTCCGGCTCGGCCGTCACCGTCGCCTTCTCCGCCGTGACCGGCTCGTCCTCGGTCACGGGCTCGGCCGTCTTCGGGGCGACCGGCGCCGCGGCCTTCTCCGACTTCACCGTGATGACGTCCGCGACGAGCGGCGCGTCCCCGGGGAGCTGGTCCTCGCCGTTCTCCGGGTGGTGGCAGGCCACCTGGTGACCGGTCTTGAGCTGCAGCAGCGGCGGCTCCGTGGTCTTGCAGGCCTGCGTCGCCTTCCAGCACCGGGTGTGGAACCGGCAGCCGGTCGGCGGCGAGATCGGCGACGGCACATCGCCCTTGAGCAGGATGCGGTCGCTCTTCTCGCCGCGCCGCCGGGGGTCGGGCACCGGCACCGCGGACATCAGGGCCTTGGTGTAGGGGTGCATCGGCGCGCCGTACAGCGAATCGCGGTCCGCGAGCTCGACGATCTTGCCGAGGTACATGACCGCGATCCGGTCGGAGACGTGGCGGATGACCGAGAGGTCGTGCGCGATGATCATGTACGTGAGCCCGAGCTCGTCCTGGAGGTCGTCCAGCAGGTTCACGACCTGCGCCTGGATCGACACGTCCAGCGCGGAGACGGGCTCGTCCGCGACGACGAGCTTCGGGTTGAGCGCGAGCGCACGGGCGATGCCGATGCGCTGGCGCTGGCCGCCGGAGAACTCGTGCGGATAGCGGTTGTAGTGCTCGGGGTTGAGCCCCACCAGCTCCAGCAGCCGCTGGACCTCCTTCTTCACGCCGCCCTCGGGCTTGACGCCCTGGAGCCTGAAGGGGGTGCTGACGATCCCGCCGACGGTGTGGCGCGGGTTCAGCGACCCGTAGGGGTCCTGGAAGATCATCTGGATGTCACGGCGCATGGGCCGCAGCCGCCCCGCGGACATGTGGGTGATGTCGCGCCCCTGGAACTCGACCTTGCCACCGGTCGGTTCGAGCAGACGGGTCACCAGCCGGCCCATGGTCGACTTGCCGCAGCCCGACTCGCCGACCACGCCGAGGGTCTCCCCCGCGCGGACGTCGAAGGTGAGCCCGTCGACGGCCTTGACCGCGCCGACCTTGCGCTTCAGCACGCCCTTGGTGATCGGGAAGTGCTTGGCCAGGCCCTCGACCTTGAGGAGCGGCTCCGACCCGGCTCCCTCGGACCCCGCCGCGGCGGACGCGGGGGTCTCGTTCTTCAGCTCAGTCACAGCTTCGGCGCAATCTCTTCGATCCAGATCTTTTCCCGCTGCTCACGCGACATGTGGCACGCGGAGTAGTGCCCGTCGCCGGCCGGCGTCAGCTCGGGACGCTCGGTGCGGGTGATGTTGTCCTTCGGGACGTCGGCGTACGGGCAGCGCGGGTGGAAGGCGCAGCCGGACGGGACGTTGATGAGGCTGGGCGGCGACCCCTTGACCGGGACGAGCCGGTCGGTCTGCTCGCGGTCGATGCGCGGCATGGAGCCCAGCAGGCCCCAGGTGTAGGGGTGCTGCGGCCCGTAGAAGACCTTCTCGGCGCTTCCGCGCTCGATGCAGCGGCCCGCGTACATGACCAGCAGGTCGTCCGCGATCTCGGCGACGACGCCGAGGTCGTGGGTGATCATGACGACCGCGGAGCCGAACTCCTTCTGCAGGTCGCGGATCAGGTCGAGGATCTGCGCCTGGACGGTGACGTCGAGGGCGGTCGTCGGCTCGTCGGCGATCAGCAGCTGGGGGTTGTTGACCAGGGCCATCGCGATCATGGCGCGCTGGCGCATGCCGCCGGAGAACTGGTGCGGGTAGTCCTCGTAACGGCGCTGCGGCTCGGGGATGCCCACGCGGTCGAGCATCTCGATGGCGCGCTTCTTGGCCGTCTTCTTGTCGACCTTGTGGTGGACGCGGTGCGCCTCCACGATCTGCGCGCCGATGCTGTAGTACGGGTGCAGCGCCGACAGCGGGTCCTGGAAGATCATCGCCATCTTCTGGCCGCGCAGCTCGCGCACCCGCTCGGGCCCGGCGCCGATCAGCTCCTCGCCGTCGAGCCAGATCTCACCGCTGATCCGGGCGCGCTCCGAGGTGTGCAGTCCCATGATCCCCAGCGAGGTCACGGACTTGCCGGACCCGGACTCACCGACGATGCCGAGGGTCTGACCGGCCTTCAGGTCGAAGCTGACGCCGTCGACGGACTTGACCAGGCCGTCGTCGGTGTCGAAGTGGATGCTGAGGTTGCGTACGGAGAGGAACTCCTTGGCGTCCGCCGCGGCGTCCCGGGGGGCGGGGACCGTCGCCGGCGCGGGCGCGTCCTTCCCGCTCGGGGCGTCCTTCTTGCTTACGTCGCTCATGAGAGCCTCACCCGGGGGTCGATCGCGGCGTACACGAGGTCCACCAGCAGGTTGCAGATGACGATGAAGAAGGCGGCGACCAGGGTCACGCCCATCACCTTGGGAAGGTCGGCCGTGGTCACTCCCTGGATGGCGAAGGCGCCGAGGCCCTGGAAGGAGAACACTCTCTCGGTGATGACCGCGCCGCCGAGCAGCAGCGCGAAGTCCATGCCGAAGATCGTGACGAGCGGGGTGAGCGCCGCGCGCAGGCCGTGCTTGACGACGACCTTGCGCTCCGCCAGGCCCTTGGCCCGGGCGGTGCGGATGTAGTCCTCGCCCATCGTCTCCAGCATCCCGGCCCGGGTGAGCCGGGCGTACAGGGCGGAGTACAGCAGGGCGAGCGTGCACCAGGGAAGGACCAGGGCGCCGGCCCACTCCACGGGGTTCTGGAGGAACGGCACGTACTCGCCGTTGCCGAAGATCGCCAGGACGACGAGGCCGGTGAAGAACATCGGCAGCGAGACACCGGCGAGGGCGACACCCATGGAGAGGCGGTCGAAGAACGACCCCCGCTTCAGGGCGGAGACGACACCGGCGGCGACACCGGAGAGGACCCAGATGACGGCCGCACCGACGGCCATGGAGAGCGTCACCGGAACGCGGTCCACGAGCTGGGGCCAGATCTCGGTGTGCGTCTTGAAGGAGTAGCCGAAGCACGGGGCATGGCAGGTGACCGGGTCGGGACCGAACTGGTATTCGGCGCCGACGACGATGCCCTTGATGAAGTGCCAGTACTGCAGGTACAGGGGCTGGTCCAGCCCCAGGTTCTTCTTGACCGCGGCGATGACGTCGGGGTCGGGGCTCTTCCCGACGTACTGGGCGGCCATCGAGTCGAGGGTCTGCCCGCCGAGGCGGGGGACCAGGAAGAAGATCGCGAACGTGACTGCGCTGACCACCAGCAGCAGCAACACCGCGGCGAATACGCGTCGGATGATGTACGCAGCCACAGCCGTGCGGCGCCGGGCGGGCGAGCGGGTTGACACCCGCCGGCCCGGCGCCTTCACCTGCCTTTCAAATGATGCTGTCGATGAACAGGTGTTACTTCTTGGTCGAGGTCATCAGCACGTAGTCGTACATACCGAGGTATGCGTCCGTGACCGTGACGTTCGCCGCGGAGTCCGGGCGGTACAGCAGGTTCTTGCGGTAGACGAGCGGAACGACGGAGGCGTTCTCCATGACCTTCTGGTCGACCTCGCCCCAGGCGGCGTTGCGCGCCGTGGTGTCGACGGTGCCGATGCCCTTGACGAGTGCCTCGTTGACGGCCTTGTCGTTGAGCTCCATCAGGTTCGTGCCACCGGACGGCTTGATGGCCGTGCCGTTCACGATCTGGTCCAGGAAGCCGAAGCCGGTCGGCCAGTCGGCGCCCCACTGCATCATCATCATGCCCGCGTTGTTCTTGTGCACCCAGGCCGGGACACCCGCGAAGTCGGTGAAGTACTTGTCCGAGGGGAACTGCTTGATCTCGGCGGTGATGCCGATCGCCTTCAGGCTGCCCTGGAGCTGCGTGGCCGCGGTGATCTCGTCAGGACGGTCGGAGCGCGCCGTGAGCGTGGTCTTGAAGCCCTTGGGCTGACCGCACTTGGTCAGCGCCTCCTTGGCCTTGGCCGCGTCGCCCTTGTGGCCCTCGGTCGGGTACAGGTCGAACTTCTTGTAGCCGGCGACGGTCGGGGGGATGACCGTGGTGGCCGGGTCGCCCTTGACCGAGCCGCCGATCGAGTCGATCAGGCTCTGCTTGTCGACCGCGTACTGGACGGCCTTGCGGCACTCGACGTTGTCGAACGGCTTCACGTTGACGTTCAGCGCCATGTACTGCAGCACGCCGGCGTACGGGTTGTCCGTCTTCGCCTTCTCGGCGGCCTTCACGAGGACCTTGGGCTGCGTCTTGGACTGCAGACCGGTGCCCGCGATGTCAGCGGTGGTGACGTCGTTGAGCAGGTGGTCGTCCACCGTGGTGGGGTTGACGTTGAGCTTGAGCTCGATCTTGTCCGGCAGGGCCTTGCGGATCGGGTCCGTCTTCGGGTCCCACTCCGGGTTGCGGACGAGCGTCGCGCCCTTGCTCTCGTCGTACGCCGAGAACTTGTACGGGCCCGAGGACACGATCTTCTGGACGTAGCTGGCGCCCTTGTCGGCCTTCTGCGGGACCGGAGCGGTCTGCGAGAACGCGGCGAGGTAGTCCATGTCCGCGAACGGCTTGTTCAGCTTGAAGGTGATCGTGTAGTCGTCCGGGGTCTCGATCGACTTGAGGCCCTCGGGGGACTTGTCCTTGTAGGGACCCTTGTACTTGTCGCCGCCCTCGAGGTACGCCTTGAAGTAGGTCGGACCGTTGGACAGGGCCTCCGGCGCGAAGTTCGAGCGCTCGACGGCGTACTTGACGTCCTTCGAGGTGATCTCCGTGCCGTCCTCGAACTTCACGCCCTTGCGGATCGTGTAGGTCCAGGACTTGGCGTCGGCGCTGGCCTTGCCGAGACCGGTGGCGAGGTCCGGGACGATCTCCAGGCTCTCCTTGCCGGCGGCCGGCTTGAAGGTGACCAGGGAACGGCCGTACAGGCGGGAGAAGTTCTGCACCCAGCCGTAGTACGTGTTGCCCGGGTCCAGGGAGTCGGGACCGCTCGAGTGCTCGAAGGTGACCGTCCCCCCCTTCTTGTCGGTCTTGTTGACGATCGACGTCAGGCCGGCGTCGGCCTTGCCCCCGCCGCTGCCCCCCGCTCCGTCGGTGTCGGTGTCACTGCCGCTGCAGGCCGACGCGCCGAGCGCGACCGCCACGGCGACGGCGATGGCCGAAGCTGTCTTTCTGGTTCTCATGCTGAGGAAAGCCCCCTCGATCGAACGGTGCGGCATCGCCGCGATTACTTGCCACGAGGGTCGAGTGCGTCACGCAGCCCGTCCCCCAGCAGATTGAAGGCCAGCACGGTGAGGAAGATCGCCATGCCGGGGATGACCATGAACATCGGGTCCACCTCGTAGAGGTCGACCGCCTGGGTCAGCATTCCGCCCCAGGAAGCCTGCGGCGGCGCGATACCGACGCCGAGGAAGCTGAGGGATGCCTCGAAGAGGATGTTCGTGGGGATCAGGAGCGTCGCGTAGACCAGGATCGGCGCGATCAGGTTCGGCAGCAGTTCGCGGAAGAGGATGAAGGGACCGCGGGCGCCCAGCGACCTCGCGGCCTCGACGAACTCCCGCTCGCGGAGCGACAGCGTCTGCGCGCGGACGATGCGGCCGATGTAGGGCCAGCTGAAGAAGCCGATGACGAAGATCAGGACCGCGATCCGCAGGGTGAGTCCCTGCAGCCCGAACGCCTCGCCCTGCAGCGAGGCGGAGATGGAGATCGCGAAGAGCAGCAGCGGGAACGCCAGGAAGGTGTCCATCAGGCGGCTGATGAAGCTGTCCACCCAGCCGCCGTAGAAGCCCGCGACGACGCCCATGACGACACCGATCACGACCGAGAGCAGCGTGGAGCCGACCGCGACCACGAGCGAGACCCAGGAGCCCTCGAGGATGCGGGCCAGGATGTCGCGGCCCGTCTGCGGTTCCACCCCGAACGGGTGGTCCCAGCTGATCCCGCCGAAGTCCCCCTTGGGCGCCAGCAGTACGGGGTCGACCAGGCTCTGGTTGAACGCGTCGGGGTCGAGCCCGAGGAGCGCCTGGAGCGGCTTCGACAGCAGAGCGGTGAGGATCAGCAGCACGACAACGATGCCACCGGCCATCGCGGCCTTGTCCCGCTTGAAGCGGGTCCAGGCGATCCGGCCGAGCGAACGGCCCTCGATCTGCTTGCGCGGGGCGCCTTCCAGCACCGCTTCGGGCTGCACTTCCGCCCTGGTGGTCTCGATAGGTGCCGTCATTGCGGTGGAGACCCCTCTCGGCCGACGGTGGCCGGCCCATGACCGCCGCTGTAGCGGCTCGTACAAAACGTGACACACGTGATCACACACCCCGGAACTGACCCTGTTTGAAAGAGGGATGTGCGGGGCAGGGAACACCTGCTGTGTGGAGTCTGAGGTGACTTCGCGATCACCCGCCAGACCTGACGGGGAATGTTTGCTCAAACGTGATGCTGCCCAGAGGCTTCCGTTATCCGGACAGCTGTGCTTTGTGAGCGGACGTCTCGGCCGCTAATCCGCTATAGCGGACATGGCGCCCCAAGCACGTTCATGTGGTGACCAATTGGCCGTCGGCCGCGACGGGCGGACGCCCCGTCAGTAAGCCTGCGGGGCCTGGCCGGGGACGGGCGGATAGCCGTAACCCGTGCCGGGCGCCGGAGCGTGCGCCTCGCGGTCGTAGAACGGCCGGGAGTTGACGCGGAGCCACATCGCGACCGGGTCGTACTCGTCGGACATCGAGACCGTGGAGACGGGCAGCCCGTCGGGGACCACGCCGATCGACTGCTGCATCATCGCGCGCACGGCGTCCACGGACGGGCGGCCGGTGTCGTAGAGGTCCAGCCCGATCGCCAGGTACGGGACACCCAGCGCCGGCTGCACCCAGGCACGCCGCAGCGCGCGGACGGCGGGGGTGCGGTGGGCGTTCTGCGACAGCAGGGCGTAGAACTGCGGGATCTCGATGGCCGGTTCGGAGAGCCGCAGCGGGCCCGCCGGCATGCGGTCGAGCCCGGTCGCGATGCGGCGCAGGTCGAGCCAGGGGATGCCGACGCCCCCGCCCGGCGCGTGCGGGTTGAGCCAGATGCCCCAGCGGTCCGGGAAGAGCGAGCGGGCGATGTCGCGGCCGGTCGTGACCTCGTGGGCCCTGCTCCAGCCGCTCGCGGAGAGCTCCTGGGCGGAGGTCACGCAGGGGGCGTAACCGAGGCCGTCGACCTCCATGTTGCCGTACTGCGCGTCGGGGGAGCCCGCCGTGCCGTGCCACAGCAGCATCCAGACCTGCCCGCCGGCCAGGGACCTCAGCAGTTCCTCGTACGTGTCGAGGCGCCCGGGGGTCACTTGGCGCAGCATGTGCTCGACCTGTCCGGCCGCCGCGGTGCCTGACGCACTCACCCTGGGTCCCGCCCCTCTTCGATCCGCTGTTCCGCCGCCCGCGTGCTCCGCGGTGTCGTGCCGCCGCTCCCGGCCCGGCCATCAAACCAGCTTATGCGCCGCCCCTGACACCGCCTTGACGCCACGTGCCGGAGCGTCACGTCGCTCTCAGTACGCCTCGCGCACGTAGAACGGGCGCACCTTCTCCAGCATCCAGTCGCCCACCGGGTCCCGGGCGACGTCGAGCAGGACGAGGCTGACCGGCCAGGGGGCCTGGACGCGGCCGAGCGCGCGGCCGAGCGCGTCCATCGGGGCGCTCTGCCCCGCGGCGTCGACGCCCGCCGCCTCGACACCGACGAACAGGACGGGGCTGTCGCCCTCGATGCTGGCCAGTGACCGCCGGGCGGTGCTCACCACTCCCGTCGCCCGGAACTCCTCGGACACCGCGGCCAGGAAGTCGACCGGGTCCTCCTTCCAGTCCGGCTCGTACAGGCGCACCCGGCCTCCGCTCGCGGCCCCGTCCAGCGGGGTGCGGCCCGCCCGGCAGAGTTCCGCGACGGCGGGCGGCGGCAGCGGCACGCCGACCGCTCCCCCGGGGTTCACCGCGATGCCGACCTGCGGGGGGAGACCGCGGGCGAAATCGCGTGCGGGCGCGACCGTGAAGGACAGGTGCGATCCGACGCACTGGAGGTACTGCGCCTCGGAGCTGAACACGGGGACGTACGCGGCGCCGTCGATGTCGACCGTCGGCAGGTCGAGAGCGGCGCTGTCGGGCCCGCCGCCGTTCGGCAGAGGTACCCAGACCTGGCTGCGGCCGAGCACCTCGACCAGCCGGCCGCCCGCTCCGGGTATGCCGATGGAGGCGCCGAGCACCTCTTCGAACTCGTTGGCCGGCCATCCGTTCGTCTGATGGGGCGCGGCCTGGGCCGGAATGTCCACGGTGTCTGTGTCCCTTTCTCGCCGTGCTGTGCGGCAGAAACCTTAGACCGGGTCGGGCCCCGGATGCAGGGCCCGGACGGGAGCGGTGCCCGGACCCGGCGCGGCGTCCAGATTCCGGACGGTCCGCCGGCCCGCCGCGGACTGTGCGTATGCGAACGGTGACGCCCCGCCCGGACCCCGCCCGGCCGCGGCTACTGCTGCGGAGGCCGCGCCTCCGGGAAGGAGATCCGGCACACGGCCCCCGCGGACTCCCGGTCGAGCAGCACCGCGGAGGCGCACCCCGGCGGCAGCAGACCGCTCCCGGTGTCACGCAACAGCCGTCCCACGGCGCGCCGGTGCCGGGCGAAGGCGTATCCGGAGACCCCGCGCCCGCGCTCCCGCTGCCCCTGACGCGCCACCCCGGGGGAGACGTCGAGCAGCACGAGGTGGAGGTGGCGGCCCCGGTGCCGGGCCTCGCGCGCCAGCCAGCGGCGCACCCACGCCTGCGTGCCGCAGTCGTGGACGACCACGGACGCCCCTGAACGCAGGGCCCGCCACAGGCCGGCGTAGTGCGCGACGCGCACCAGGGGGCGGTAGAGCGCGTACGGGAGTAAGCCGGGCAGGGCCTCGGCCCAGCGGTCCCTGGCGTCCTGGGAGTCGATGGCGTGTTCCTCGACGGCCCGCCGGATCAGCGTCGACTTGCCGCTGCCGGGCAGCCCGGAGACCACCACCACGTCACCCGCCGCGAAGTCCAGACCGCGCGGGCCCCGTCCTCCGGCGCCCCGCAGATCCCGCACCACCGGTGCGGGATCTGCCGTCAGTTCCCTGGCCGGCGCGCCCGGCTGCCGGGGCATGGTCTCGTGCGTGACCCCCGCGGTCGTCGCGTAACGCTGCAACCTCATCGCCGTCCCCCTGCCGATTCACCCACTGACCTGCCCAAGAAGTGTAAAGAAAAGGTAATGCGGCACAACCGCTCCGGAGCGCACGTGTCGCGGCCGCGCGGCCCCGGACACCCGCACGGACCTGGACGCCCCACTCTCTCCCAATGCGTGCGATGATGACCCCGCCAATTGCATACCGGCCGTTTGAATCCGCGCGGGAGAGTCCCGGTCACCGTGTGCGCCGGGCGCCGAAGGAGCAAGTTCCTCCCTTGAATCTCTCAGGCCCCGTACCGCGTGGATGAGGCAGATCTGAAAAGCGGGCCGCCGTGCGGCCCCACCCAAGGTGCAAGCCGAACCCGAAGGGGACGACCCTTCTGGACCCCTTCGGGGGGTCTCGGCGAACCTCTCAGGTTCCGATGACAGATGGGGAGGGATCAACCCTCTGTCGTCATGCCCTGGAGCCATGTCCATGAGCACTGCCCCGAGCGCCGCCCCCCGACTCACCGCCCTCGACGCCCTGCACCGGTCGCTGGGCGCCACCATGACCGACTTCGCGGGCTGGGACATGCCGCTGCGGTACGCCAGCGAGCGCGACGAGCACAACGCCGTGCGCACCCGGGCCGGCCTGTTCGACCTGTCGCACATGGGCGAGATCACCGTCACCGGTCCGCAGGCCTCGGCCTTCCTGGCCTACGCGCTGGTCGGCAACATCGCGACCGTGGGCGTGGGCCGGGCCCGCTACACCATGATCACCGCGGCGGACGGCGGGATCCTGGACGACCTGATCGTCTACCGCCTGGCCGACACCGAGTTCATGGTCGTCGCCAACGCCGGCAACGCCCAGCTGGTCCTGGACACCCTCACGGAGCGTGCGGCCGGCTTCGACGCCGAGGTGCGGGACGACCGCGAGGCGTACGCGCTGCTCGCCGTACAGGGACCCGACTCCCCCGCCGTACTGAAGTCGGTCACGGACGCCGACCTGGACGGACTGAAGTACTACGCGGGCCTGCCGGGCACGGTCGCCGGCGTCCCCGCGCTCATCGCCCGCACCGGTTACACGGGCGAGGACGGCTTCGAGCTCTTCGTCGCGCCCGAGCACGCCGAGCAGCTGTGGACCGCCCTCACCGAGGCGGGCGCGCCGTACGGCCTGATCCCCTGCGGGCTCTCCTGCCGGGACACGCTCCGCCTGGAGGCGGGCATGCCGCTGTACGGGCACGAGCTCACCACCGCGCTGACCCCCTTCGACGCGGGCCTCGGCCGGGTCGTGAAGTTCGAGAAGGAGGGCGACTTCGTCGGCCGCGAGGCGCTGTCCGCAGCCGCCGCCCGCGCGGAGTCCGCCCCGCCCCGCAAGCTCGTCGGCCTGATCGCCGAGGGCCGCCGGGTGCCCCGCGCGGGCTTCCCCGTCGTGGTCGGCGGGGAGGTCGTCGGCGAGGTCACGTCCGGAGCGCCGTCGCCCACCCTGGGCAAGCCGATCGCCATGGCCTACGTGGACGCGGCGTACGCCGAGCCGGGCACCGGGGGTGTCGGCGTCGACATCCGGGGCACGCACGAGCCGTACGAGGTCGTGGCACTGCCGTTCTACAAGCGCCGCGCGTGACGGGCCCGAACCGCACCACGTGACGCATTCGTGTCTCACACCGTAAGACCACCGTTCATCAGCACTCCCCCGCGTACAGGAGAATTCAGGTCATGAGCAACCCCCAGCAGCTGCGGTACAGCAAGGAGCACGAGTGGCTGTCGGCCGTCGAGGACGGCGTCGCCACGGTCGGTATCACCGAGCACGCGGCCAACGCCCTCGGTGACGTCGTCTTCGCCCAGCTCCCGGAGGTCGGCGACACGGTGACCGCGGGCGAGACCTGCGGTGAGCTGGAGTCGACCAAGTCGGTCAGCGACCTGTACTCGCCCGTGACCGGCGAGGTCACCGCGGCCAACCAGGAGGTCGTGGACGACCCGTCGCTGGTGAACTCCGCCCCCTTCGAGGGCGGCTGGCTGTTCAAGGTGCGCGTCGCGGAGGAGCCGAACGACCTTCTCTCCGCCGACGAGTACACCGCGTTCTCCGGCAACTGAGACCCCAAGGGACCCACTGATGTCGCTTCTGAACTCCTCCCTCCACGAGCTGGACCCGGACGTCGCCGCCGCCGTCGACGCCGAGCTCCACCGTCAGCAGTCCACCCTCGAGATGATCGCGTCGGAGAACTTCGCTCCGGTCGCCGTCATGGAGGCGCAGGGCTCGGTCCTCACCAACAAGTACGCCGAGGGCTACCCCGGACGCCGCTACTACGGCGGCTGCGAGCACGTCGACGTGGTCGAGCAGATCGCGATCGACCGGATCAAGGCGCTGTTCGGCGCCGAGGCCGCGAACGTCCAGCCGCACTCGGGTGCGCAGGCCAACGCCGCCGCGATGTTCGCGCTGCTGAAGCCGGGCGACACGATCATGGGTCTCAACCTGGCCCACGGCGGTCACCTGACCCACGGCATGAAGATCAACTTCTCCGGCAAGCTCTACAACGTGGTCCCGTACCACGTCGACGACACCGGTGTCGTGGACATGGCCGAGGTCGAGCGCCTCGCCAAGGAGTCGAAGCCGCAGCTCATCGTGGCCGGCTGGTCCGCCTACCCCCGTCAGCTGGACTTCGCCGCCTTCCGCCGCATCGCGGACGAGGTCGGCGCGTACCTGATGGTCGACATGGCGCACTTCGCGGGCCTGGTCGCCGCGGGTCTGCACCCCAACCCGGTGCCGCACGCCCACGTCGTCACGACCACCACGCACAAGACCCTCGGCGGTCCGCGCGGTGGCGTCATCCTGTCGACGCAGGAGCTCGCCAAGAAGATCAACTCGGCGGTCTTCCCCGGTCAGCAGGGTGGCCCGCTGGAGCACGTGATCGCGGCCAAGGCCGTCTCCTTCAAGGTCGCGGCGGGCGAGGAGTTCAAGGAGCGCCAGCAGCGCACCCTGGACGGCGCCCGCATCCTCGCCGAGCGCCTGGTCCAGCCGGACGTCACCGAGGTGGGCGTCAGCGTCCTCTCCGGCGGCACGGACGTGCACCTGGTCCTGGTCGACCTGCGCAACTCGGAGCTCGACGGCCAGCAGGCCGAGGACCGGCTCCACGAGCTGGGCATCACGGTCAACCGCAACGCCATCCCGAACGACCCGCGTCCCCCGATGGTCACCTCGGGTCTGCGGATCGGCACCCCGGCCCTGGCCACCCGCGGTTTCCAGGCCGAGGACTTCACCGAGGTGGCGGAGATCATCGCCGCCGCGCTGAAGCCCAGCTACGACGCCGAGGGCCTCAAGGCGCGGGTGACCGCCCTCGCGGAGAAGTTCCCGCTGTACGCCGGCCTCAAGTAGGCCACCCGCGATTTGCGCGCAGGGTGGGGGCACCACGCACACTGAAGAGTGAGCGCGGTGCCCCCACCCTTGTCCCCGCGCTCTTCGTGCCCACAGGCCCGTCCCGCACCACCCGGCGGACAACGACGTCTGCCGAACCCCTTAGGAGTACTCCCGTGGCCATCTCGGTCTTCGACCTCTTCTCGGTCGGCATCGGCCCGTCCAGCTCCCACACGGTCGGCCCGATGCGCGCGGCGCGCATGTTCGCCCGCCGCCTCAAGAACGAGGGCCTCCTGGCCCACACCGCTTCGGTCCGCGCCGAGCTGTACGGCTCGCTCGGCGCCACCGGGCACGGCCACGGCACCCCGAAGGCCGTCCTGCTCGGCCTGGAGGGCGAGTCGCCCCGCACGGTCGACGTCGAGGGCGCCGACGCCCGCGTCGAGGAGATCCGCGCCTCGGGGCGCATCAACCTGCTGGGCATGCACGACATCCCCTTCGACGCGGACGAGCAGCTGGTCCTGCACCGCCGCAAGGCACTGCCGTACCACGCGAACGGGATGACGGTCCTCGCCTACGACCGCGAGGGGGCCCCGCTCCTGGAGAAGACGTACTACTCGGTGGGCGGCGGTTTCGTCGTCGACGAGGACGCCGTGGCGGGCCAGGACCCGATCGTCCCGGAGGACACGGTCCTCAAGCACCCGTTCCGCACCGGCGACGAGCTGCTGAGGCTCGCCCGGGAGACCGGGCTGTCGATCTCCTCGCTCATGCTGGAGAACGAGAAGGCCTGGCGGACCGAGGACGAGATCCGCGCGGGCCTGCTGGAGATCTGGCGCGTCATGCAGGCGTGCGTCACGCGGGGCATGTCCCGCGAGGGCATCCTGCCCGGCGGTCTGAAGGTCCGCCGCCGTGCCGCGAACTCCGCCCGGCAGCTGCGCGCCGAGGGCGACCCGCAGGAACACGCGATGGAGTGGATCACCCTCTACGCGATGGCCGTCAACGAGGAGAACGCCGCCGGCGGCCGTGTCGTCACCGCCCCGACCAACGGCGCCGCGGGCATCATCCCCGCGGTCCTGCACTACTACATGAACTTCGCGGCGGGCGGCTGCACCGAGGCCGAGAAGGACGACAGCGTGGTCCGCTTCCTGCTGGCCGCGGGCGCCATCGGCATGCTGTTCAAGGAGAACGCCTCGATCTCCGGCGCCGAGGTCGGCTGCCAGGGCGAGGTCGGCTCCGCCTGCTCCATGGCGGCCGGCGCGCTCGCCGAGGTCCTGGGCGGCTCCCCCGAGCAGGTGGAGAACGCCGCCGAGATCGGCATGGAGCACAACCTGGGCCTGACCTGCGACCCGGTCGGCGGTCTCGTCCAGATCCCCTGCATCGAGCGCAACGGCATGGCGGCGGTCAAGGCGGTCACCGCGGCCAAGATGGCACTGCGCGGCGACGGCAGCCACATGGTCTCCCTGGACAAGGTCATCAAGACCATGAAGGAGACCGGGGCGGACATGAGTGTGAAGTACAAGGAGACGGCGCGGGGCGGACTCGCGGTGAACATCATCGAGTGCTGAGGCTTTAGGCCCCGACCAGCGCGTTCGCATCTCTCAGCGCTGGTCGGGGCCTTTCCTGCTGCACCAGGAGAGTTCCTGGGCCGATCCGTCCACGCCTTCTGGCTCCGCCGACAGGGACCGTCCTTCGAGCAGTCTCGACTACGTGTGGCGGCGGCGCCTGCGAAGGACCACCCCTTCAGCCCGGCGGTCGGGCGGGCCCACCCGCCCCCGCGTCTCCCGGCCACGCCCCGGCGGACCGGCCGCGTGTGAGAGGTCAGCCGACGATCGCGACAGGGCCGTCCCACGCGTTCCGGTCGACCGTGATGGTGTACGCGCCGCGCTTCTCCTTGCTGTTGACCATGTACTGGTGGCCACGGCTGTGGTTCGTGTACAGCGACTTGGACCACGGCCAGTCGGTGGTCGTGGTGTTCGCCTTGTCCCACTTGGCGTACCAGAGGTTGCCCGGCAGGTTGGTGCGGTCCGTGGCGGTCGCGATCGCGGCCGCGCTGGAGCTGGAGAACCCGTAGAAGCCCGCCCGGTAGGTCTTGTCGTGCAGGACCTTGTCGAAGGCGCGGACGTAGGAGAGCACGGCCTTGTTGCAGGACGTGTTCTTGATGTCGTACGGCTCCATGTCCAGATACAGCGCGCTGCCCGCCTTCATGCCGAGGGCGGCGGCCTTGGCGACGGCGTCCTTGCCGTCGGTGGCGCCGAGCGCGGCGGCGCCGGCCGTCGTCATCTTCTCGTTGCGCGTGCCGGTCTGGCACGGCGGCTGGGCGCCCACGTAGAGCGGGATGAGCTTCCAGCCCTGGGAGTTGACGGTCTTGACCCAGGACGCGGTGAGGTTCGGCTGGGAGCAGCCGCGGTTCTTGCCCCCGATGTACACGGCGGCGGCGCCGTAGAAGCCGGTGTGCCAGGCCTTCATCGCGGCGGCGGACGGCGCGGTGCAGGCGTCGAAGGCACGGCCCGTGAACGTCTTCTGCGCCGGCCAGGCCGTGGTCGCCGAGGCGCTGGTCGCGGCGAACGCTCCCCCGGCGGCCACGACGACGCCGGTGGCGCCCCAGGCGAGGTAGCGGTTGCGCTTGGACAGCCGGTGTCTCTTGGACGTAGACATGATGCGTTTCCCACCCCTGGTGCTGCTGATTCGTCGCTGCTGCGTCGTCCGGGCCGCTCCGGTCCCCCGGGCCCCGGACTTCGCGCGCATCGAAAAGTACCCTGCCGCCGTGGCGCGTTCGGACCGTCCGCCCCTTGGGCCCGGCAAGCTTTGCCCAAGGCTGCGCAAAAGGTGCTCGACGACCATGTCGCGGCGGGGAGCCGGCCTGTCCTCATGCCGACGGCCCCTCCGGAAGAACCGCTCGGTTCTTCCGGAGGGGCCGTCGGCCCGGGGCCGTGCGTCTCCCGGCGGACCCACCGCGCCTGCACGGCACGGCGGTCCGCCGGTCACCAGGTCGCACCGCCCCTCGGGGCGATCACCTGCCGGAGCCCGGCCGGTGGTCCTGCGACGTGGGCTGGAACCCGACCGTGTAGGTCCGGGTGACCGAACCGTTGGCCGAGGTCACCTTGATGGTGCGGATGGTGAACTGACGCACCGGCGACGAGAGGACCGGGCTGCCGCTGGTGACCTTCTGCCGCGCGCCGTGCTGGGCCGTCACGGCGAACACGGCCGGGATCTTCTTGTTCTTCGGCCAGTCCACGACGTAGGTGGACACGGCCGGGTCGAACCCGTCGATCGTGACACCCCCGACCTTGATGGACTTCGCGTCGGCGACGCTTCCCTTGGTGGCGTCCGAGAAGTTCTGCACCGTGACCGAACCGTCGGCGTTGACGACCACCTTCGCCGCCATCGCGGCCGCCAGGTTGATGCGCTCCCAGCTCGCACCGCCCTTTCCGGTGAGGTCGAGCGGGTACCCGGAGTCCGTCGCGGTCTGCTCGAGGACCTGGGTGCGCTGCTCGGTGGTGAGGTTCGGGAAGGCCGTGATCAGCAGCGCCGCCGCGTCGGACGGCGTCTTGAGCGCCTGCCCGGACTTGCCGACCTGGGAGAACCCGTAGCTGAGACGGCGGGTGTACAGGGCGACGTGCTGGTCCGCGCTCAGGCCGGCGTAGGAGTCACCCTGACAGGCCGCCAGCGTGTCGCCGTACCCCTCCTTCGCGCACTGCGCGAGCAGCACGTTCTCCATCTCGGTGTGGGCCTGGGTCAGCAGCTTCTCGAAGGCGGGGTCGGCCCAGCGGTGCGCGACCGTGGCCTGGGCGCCGATGCGGCCGCCCATGACGTCGAGCGGGTAGTGGAACCCGAGGACGATGCGGTTGTTCCCGTACTCCGAGGTGCGGGCCAGGATCGACGGTGCCAGCTCCGGCAGGAGCGTGGCGAGGACGGTGCCGGCCTCGTAGCCGCCGTAGGTGTGACCGCTGGGGTACGAGCCGCTGGTGGTGAGGCTGCCGTAGGAGCCGTCCTGCGACTCGTAGATGCTGCCGCCGTCGCCGACGAACCCGAGCCGGACGTACGGGCGCATGTAGGCGTAGTGGTTCTTGCCCGCCTCGACCTTGTCGAGGTTCTTCGTGACGCGGCCGAACAAGGCGTCGGTCTTCGGCAGCAGGCCGTCCTTCAGCGCCTTGCTGTAGATCGGGCCGAGCCGGGAGCCCAGGCCGTCGGCCATCGTGACGGTGGAGCTGTTCGTCGCGTCGACCTCCGCCCGGTCCACCTCCTTCTGCGTGGCCGCGTTGTTGATGCCGACGGCGATCCGGTCGTTCTCCGCGGTGACCGCGGCGCCGCGGGGCAGCTTGGTGTTGGCGCCGATGGTGCCGGTGCCGAGGTCCTCGATGCCGTTGAGCAGGCCGAGGAAGTAGTCGCTGC
This sequence comes from Streptomyces sp. NBC_00178, assembly GCF_036206005.1. NCBI lineage: Bacteria > Bacillati > Actinomycetota > Actinomycetes > Kitasatosporales > Streptomycetaceae > Streptomyces > Streptomyces sp. NBC_00178. The sequence goes on along the minus strand of NZ_CP108143.1, from coordinate 5,162,393 downwards.
CGTCGCCGGTCCCCGGCCATTTGTCGGACGTGTAGTCCGCGTTCAGGACGTCGTCCGGGAAGGGCGACGGCTCGTAGTCCGGATCGGCGGCGCGCGCCGGGGCCTTCGTGGCGGAGCCGGCCGAGGTTCCGGCCAGGGTGACCGCGGTGACGGTGGCCGTGTGGGCCTTCGCCTTGTCCGAGGCCGTCAGCAGCGCCGTGTTCATCGTGGCGGGTACGTGCGCGGTGGTGCCGTCGCCGAGGGTCACGGTGTAGCCGATGACGGGGAATCCGCCCATGTCGGCGGTTCGCCAGGTCACGCGGACCTGCTTGCCGTCGGTGACCACGCTCGTCACGGCCGGCTTGTGCGGCTTGACGCCGCCGATGACGACGGGTGCGGTGGCGGCGCTCTGCGAGGAACTGCCGACGGCGTTCACCGCGCGGACGCGCGCGGTGTACGAGGATCCCGCCCGCAGCCAGGTGAACGTGGCCTTCCGCGCGGCCGGGTCCGAGACCTTGATCTCGTGCCCGTCGCTGAGCGTGATCCGGTAGCCGGTGACCGGGGAACCGCCGGTGTCCGCGGGGGCGGACCAGGCGACGGTCACACTCGTGCCGGACCCCGTCGCCGACACGGCGCCGGGCGTGGCCGGGACCGTCCTGGGCTTGGTGACGAGAGCGGACTTCGCGTGGTCGAGGGCGTCACGGCGTACGGTGAGGACCGTGTCCGTCGCCGTGGCGTCGGCGAGGGCGGTCTTCGCCTCGGCGAGCGCCTTGGTGAACGCCTTCCACGTCACGTCCGTGTAGCGCGCGTTGTCGAGGGCCGACGCGGTCGTGACGAGGTCCTCCAGCTTCAGCCTCGGAAGAGGGATCAGCTGCTTGGCGGCGAGGGTGAGGCTGCGGGTCCGGGTGTCGGCCTCCAGCTGGGTGACGCCGTCGGCGTCGGCCGCGGTGCGCGCGGCGGCGAGTTCGCGCCGGTACACACCGAAGTCGATCGCGTCGTAGCGCCCGGCGTCGCCGGACAGCGCCTCGTACTGGGCGATCGCCTTGCGCAGGGCGGACTTGTCCGTGACGGCGGGGGTGTCGACGTGGTTGAAGGTGACCCGGCCGAGGTTGGCGACGTAGGGGTGCGACGAGTCCGGGTTCGTCGTCAGCCGCAGGTGGACGGAGTGCTTGCCGGTGATCGCCGTGGGCAGGGTCAGGCTCGTCGTCCCGCCCGCCGACCACGCCGCTCCCGTCACCGGCAGCGGAACGGTCGCGTACGGGGCGCCGGGGCCGGCGGCGTCGAAGGAGTCCAGGTAGAGCTGGACGGCGGAGCCGGTGCCGCAGCGGGCGGAGTTGTTGACGTAGGTCAGCGTGACGGTGGACTTCTCGGAGGCACCGAAGTCGACGTCCCCGTAGTCGAGCCAGGCTCCGTCGTAGGTGCCGCCGAGACTGGTGGCGGAACCCGCGCCGCTCCAGCCGGCCGGCTCGCTCTTGAGGCCGCCGCCGCTGTGGGAGCGGAACGCGGTGGCGTCGAAGGCCACCGGAGCGTCGGTCTCCTGCGTCAGGGTCAGCGAGTGGACGTTGCCCACGTAGGGCTGGGCGTCCGTCTGCGTGCCGGACACGAAGGCGGCGTACACGTCCTGGACGCCGGTGAAGACGGCCGGGTCGAGGTGCACGCTGGTGGTGGCGGTCGTTCCCCAGCCCGATCCGCTGTATTCGAGGGGGATGGTGACGGTCTTCGGGCCGTCCTTCGAGCCGAGGTGCAGCTCGATGTGCGAGTCCGACGCCGCGCGCGACTGGGGCTTGTCGTAGCGGACGGTGACGGTGTCGGCGCCGTTACGGAGGTCGGTGTCCTTCCACTCGGCCCACGAGCCGTTCGTCACGTTCTCGAAGATGCCGCCTGAGAGCTTGAGCGGAAGCGAACCGCCGCCGGTCGTGGTGCTGTTCACCGCGGTCAGCGCGGCGAGCGTGGTCGCCGGGGACGAGGAGACGTCGTACGGCGAGAACTGGTACCAGTCGAAGTTCGACACCCACTGCTGGCCCGAGGGGGCGTGGAACACGAACGTCGCGCTGGAGGCGTCCAGCAGGGCGTCCGCGTCGGTGACGGCCGCCTGCACGGTGCTGTAGTTCTGCCAGGCGGCGGTGCCGGGGAGCTGGACGGTCGCGACGACGGGGCCGTCGGCGCCGCCTGCGTGGACGTCGACGCTGCTCGCCTTCGCGTTCACCGCCTGCGAGTTCGCGTAGCGGACCGAGATGCTCCGCGGGGCGACCCCGCCGAAGTCGAGCTTGTCGAACCGCTCCCACGACCCCTCGGTGACGCCACCGAGGTTGCCGTCCGAGTTGTTCCTCTCGCTGACGAGGCTGGGGCCCTCCTTCTGGTCGGGGGACTCGGCCTGCAGGACGGCGTAGCCGCCCTCGTCGATGGTGAGCGCGTCGACGGCGGACCGCAGCGCATCGTCGGCGGCCATGATCGTGCCCGACGCGGACGCGGCGTCGGCGACGACGGTCCGCGCGCGTTCGAGCGCCGACCGGAACAGGGTCCAGGAGCCGTCGGAGTAGTTGCCCTCGCGGACCAGGGACGCCTCGGCGACGAACGCGCCGAGGGCCTTGCGGTGCACCGCGGCGGCGGAGACGAGGAGCGGGTCGGTCGGGGATATCCCGGTGCCGCGCACCGTGGAAGCCTTCACGCCGTGGGCGAAGGCCGCGTCCTGGAAGGTGATGCCGAGACGGGCGTCGGTCTTCGTGGTGCCGCTCAGCGACAGCGTCGCCGTGCGCGATCCGCTGACGCGGAGGTCCGCCGTGACACCGGCCGGCAGTCCGGTCACGGTCGCCGCACCGGTCTTGGTGAGGCTGGTTCCGGTACGGGCGGCGAAGGTCGCCGGGCCGGACAGGGTGAGCTGCACGCTGCCGCCGAGCTTGCCGTCGGCGGTGGCGGAGACGGTCCCGGGGCGGGCGGAGACGACGGTGTCGCCCTTGCCGGTGCCCGTGCCGCCGTCACCCGTGCTGGTGCTCAGGGAGTACGCGGGCTTCGTGTGGGCGCCCCACTGGGAGGGCTTGGAGCCCATGGTGAAGTCCAGCGTGCCGCCGGCGATGATCTGGGAGTAGTCGAGCCAGGTGTTGTCGAAGCGCGAGCCGTTGAGGGTCGCCTTCTGCACGTAGTAGTCGTCCGGCGAGACGCCGTCGGCCTTCACCGTAAACCGGGTGCCGTTGGCGTAGGTGATCGTCGTCGAGTCGAAGAACGGGCTGCCGATCTGGAACTGGCTGGAACCGGCGGTGACCGGGAACAGGCCCAGGGCCGCGCCGACGAACATCGTCGACATGGTGCCGGCGTCGTTGTCCATGGTCGGCAGGAAGCCGTTCGGGGAGAGCTTGTAGACCTGCGTCTTGACCGGCGGGGTGAACTGGCCGCCCGAGCTGGGGGCTTCGTTCGAGGAACCCGTCGCGATGTAGCGGTTCCAGGTCGAGCCGGTGTAGATGGAGCGCACCCACTTCTGCGTCAGGCTGGGCTCGCCGACGTAGTTGAAGAGGTACGGGGCCTGCAGGTCGATCTCGTTCGCGTTGGAGTGCAGCATGGTCGAGCCGTCGTCGACGGCGGAGTCCTCGCCGAACATGTGCTTGACCGCGGCCTTGCCGGCCTTGGCGCCGCCCATGGCCTTGATGAGGCGGTCCATGTCGTACGCGTCGTACCAGTGGTACTGCCAGAGCGTGCCCTGGTAGAGACCGGCCGCCTCGAACTTCTCGTAGTCGGCGCTCTGCCAGTCGCCGCCCGCCGCGCGGGGGGTGAGCAGACCGACCTCGGTGCCGTCGGACGCGGTCCAGGCGCCGGCCTTCACGAGGTTGTCGATCGCCATCGTGGACTGCGCGCGCAGCTTCTTCGCGTCGTCCTTCCTGCCGAGCGCGTCGGCGATGACGGCGAGCGCCCACTGGTCGTAGCCGCGCTGGACGGTCGTGCCGGGGTCACCCGTCACGTATCCCTGGCGCAGCTGCGCGCCGGTGTAGTAGCCGGAGTACGACAGCAGGGCCGGGTAGGCCTCGTCGAGCCGGTCGAAGTTCTTGAAGCCCTTCGACAGCGCGTCGGCGACGAGCACGGCCGAACGCTCCCAGCGCACGGTCGGGACCGAGTGCGTGAGGCTGCCGAGGCTCTTGCCCGAGGTGCGGGTGTCGGCGAAGAGCTCGACGAGGGACTGGATCATGTCCCGGTAGGTGGCCGGGTCGATGTACGCCTCGACGGAGTACTTCCGGAAGTCGTCCCAGGTCGACCAGCCGTCGTAGTACGTGAAGCCGTTCGCCTTGTGCACCGCGCCGTCGGCGCCGCGGTAGGTGCCGCTGGTGCTGGTGGCGTTCACCGGCAGCGCGTACATGCGGTACAGGTGGGTGTAGAACTCCTTGGTGAGCGTCGACCCGGGGTCGGACTTCGCCGAGGAGCGCACGGCGACGGCGCCGAGCGTGCGGTTCCACTCCGCCTTCGTGGCGGCGCGCGCCTGGTCGAAGGTGAGGTGGCCCACCTCGGCTGCCTGGTCGGTCGCGGCCTGTTCCGCGCTGATCGGCGAGAGGGTGATGCGCAGTTCGACGTCGTTCGTGTCGGACGTGTCGAAGCCGAGGACGGCACCGGTGTCGGAGCCGGTCCGGCTGGTCGCGTCACTCAGCTTGCCGTCGCTGCCCCAGCTCTTCAGGGAAGTGACGGGGACGTTCGTGGTGGCGTTGTAGTACAGCTGGTACGCCGCGCCGTTGAAGGATCCCGCGATGAGCCCGGAGATCGAGCTGGTCCCGTCGGGAAGGGTCGTCGCCTTCAACGTCGAACGGGTGCGGCTGGTGTAGTTGTTGGCGAGGTCGAGGACGAGCTGGGGCTTCGACCCGGCGGGGAAGCGGTAGCGCTCGAGCGCGGTGCGCGTCGTCGCGGTCATCTCGGCCTCGATGGTGCCCGAGTCCCGCTGGACCGACGCCCCGGTACCGGAGACCGCGCCGAGGCCCACGTCGTACGAGCCGGGCGTCGCGCTCTCGTCGGTGTGGCTGTACGTGTGTGCGTACGTGCTGGGGACAGGCCGCTTGTCGTACTGCACGGAGGTCGGGACGACCAGCAGGTCGCCACCGCCTCCCGAGCCGCCGACGCCGTCGAGGTTCGTCGCGGTGAACCCGGCTATCTGCTTCTCGTTGTAGTCGTACCCGGAGTGGTTGCGGCCCGGCGTGGTCATCGGGTTGACCTTGGCGAGACCGTGGGGCGCCTGGGCGCCGGGGAGGTCGTTGCCGTCGTCGCCGGCGGTCGACACGAACGGGTCGACGAGTGCCGTGTAGTCCGTGCCGCCGGACGTCCCCGCGGATGCCGTGGCGTGGGGTGCGGCCGCGGCCGCGCCTCCGCCGGCCAGCGCGGCGAGGCCGAGGGCCCCGGAGAGCAGGGTGGCGACCGTCGCACGCAGGCGCCGGCGATGCCGGCCCGCGGGTCCGGGAAGTGCCTGGGGCACGGGGGGATGGGATCTGATGGACACGTAACCTCTCCAGGTCGCGATACGCACGCACGGTCCGGTGGACGGCGCCAAGGGTATGACAACGTTGTCCGACTCCGGCCGGCATGCACCGGGGTGACATGGTGGTGGACGCACGGGATCACGGCCACCGCGTTCACGACCACCCGTCATTAGACACGGAGAAAGCGGACATTGGGCAAACTGAAGTCGTACAGTTCGCGCCATGCCCGGCGGCCGGCCGGCTCGCGGACCTCACGGATCCCGTGAACACCCCTGCCCCGCTTGCCGATCGGGGACTGCGCCACCCTCCCACACGTCCGGGGTCGTCCCACCCCTTTCGTCGGCGCTCGATGAACCGCACCTCGCCCGCGCGGCACGCGGGAAGCGCGAGACGCGCGTCACATCCGCCCCATGTCACATTCCGCCGGGCCCCGTCCGTCGAAGAGGCGTACCCAGCAACGGCAACGGCACAGGAGTTCGTCATGGACGCTCGCTTGAACCTCTTCGGCAGCCCGCTCGCGGCCCAGTTCCTCAAGCACATCAACTCGGCGGGCAAGGTCGTCTCGGACTCGGGACTGCCCGACGCGACCCAGGAACTGGTGAAGATCCGCGCCAGCCAGATCAACGGCTGCGGCTTCTGCACCGACATGCACACCAAGGACGCGGCGGCGGCCGGCGAGACCTCGACCCGCCTCCACCTGATCGCCGTCTGGCGCGAGGCCACGGTGTTCACCGACGCCGAACGCGCGGCCCTGGAACTGGCGGAGCAGGGCACCCGGATCGCCGACGCGGCCGGCGGGGTCTCCGACGAGGCGTGGGCCGCCGCCGCCAAGCATTTCGACACGGACCAGCTCATCGCCCTGGTGGGCCTCATCGCGGTCATCAACGCCTACAACCGGCTGAACGTCATCGTGCGGCAGCCCGCGGGCGACTACCGGCCCGGCATGTTCGGCTGACGCACGAGCACCGGCACAGCACCCGGCTCCCGGTCCGCGGCTCCGGCCGACGGCCCCGGGAGGCCCTTCTGTTGGGAGTCACACCCTCCCGTGGCCACGATTCCATCAATGGAACAAGGGAATCCGGGCGCGACGCGTGGCGGAAACGAGCACTCCGGGGGCACGAGCCCGGGCACTGGAGGCCTGGAGGCCCGGGCGCTTGAGCCCTGGAGGCCCGGGCGCCCGGGCAAGCACTGCCGGCGCGGCTGGGCCCTGCGGGACCACTCCTTCCGGCTGCCCGCCCGACGGATCTGAGGTCCTGCCGGAGCCAGGGGCGGGACCGCGCGCCGATCAGCTGGTCCAGCGTGCACCGGATCGGGCGATCCCGGCCGGCCCTTCCTCCTGCGGACGGATCACGGGTGGCCCGATCGGGACGCGCGGTGCGGATGGCCGGGCTCACCAGGGAGGGGCGATCCGAGTGGCCAGGCTGTTTCGCACTCGAGTCCGACCGCCGCGTACTCACGGGTCCGTCGCCGGCCGTCGTCCATGACGCAGGGCGTGCACCAGAAGTCGAGGCGCATACGCTCCGGGCCGGGGGCTGCCGGGTCGGCTCCCCCCAGCCCCCACGAGGAGTCCGTAGGATGGCGGAGAGATGCGGAGCGTCGCTCCGGCCCAAGGATGACGCACCGTACTGCCATGCCCGGTGGTGCCGTGCTCCTGTCGAAGCAAGGTGTTGAAGTGCAGCAGACGACTCGCGCCGACGCGCGCAGAAACCGTGACGCCCTGCTGGCCGCAGCGGCAGAAGTCGTCGCGGAGCATGGCACGAATGCCTCGCTCCGCGATGTCGCCCGCCGCGCCGGAGTGGGCATCGGTACGCTCTACCGCCACTTTCCCACGCGCGAGTCCCTGCTCGAGTCCTTGCTGGACGCCAACTTCGCCGTACTGCGACGCCGTGCCGACGAGCTGATCTCCTCACCCGATCCGAGCGAGGCGCTCCTGGTCTGGTTGCGGGAACTCGCCGCTGGATCCGCCACGTACGAGGGCTTGCCGGAGTCGATCATGGATGCCCTGGCTGATGAGCAATCAGCCCTGCACGGGGCGTGCGCCGAGATGAGATCGGCAGGTGGACGGCTGCTCGAACGGGCGCAGCAGGCCGGTGATGTTCGCTCCAGCCTGACCATCCGCGCCGTCATCGCCGTCGCGCTCGGTCTGGCTTGGGCGGGCCAGCGGTCGCAGGAGGTGCTGGGCCAGGTCGACGACCTGCTGTCCGCGGCCATCGGGCTCCGGGTCAGGGAGTGAGGACCCACCGGCCCCGGCCGCCCTCGCGAAATGCCTGGTAGGCGAGCGCAGCCTTCTCCAGCGGCTGGACACCGGCCCGACGGGTTTCCAGCCGCCCTTGGGCGGTCAGGGCCAGAATTTCGCGCAGCCGGCGGCCGTCAGGAGCGACCACCCCGCTGGTGATCATGATCCCCCGCTCACCGGCCGGCTCCAGGCCCGGGAAGACTCCGGCGTACATACCGTGGTCGCGGACGGCTCGCAACGCCGCGCCGCCCAGCTTCGCGGCGTCCAGCACCGCGTCGTAGGCGCTCGCCCCTTCCAGGCTGGTGATCACTTCATCGGCGCCTGCCCGGCCCAGGAATTCCGCGTCGGAGGTACGCGCCAGCCCGGTGACGGACCAGCCGGCGAGCGCGGCCAGGGCGACCGCGTAGCCACCGACGCCGCCCGCCGCGCCGGTCACCAGAAGGCGTCGGCCGTCGGCGGGGCCGAGCCTGGCCAGCAACTGGTCGGCAGTCAGTGAGTTGAGCGGGACCGTTGCCGCGTCCAGCAGGTCGACCCGTTCGGGGACGGGCGCCACGTCCGCCGCGGGCACGATCACGTACTCGGCTGCCGCGCCCGCGGCGGAGTGCGGTGCGTGGGGGAAGGTCAGCGCGGCCACCGGTGTACCGATGGAAAGCTCGCGAACGTCGGACGCCACCATGTCGATGACACCCGATACGTCGAGGCCCACGCCCCAGCGGCCCGGCGGGTGGGGCGTGCCGCCCAGACCGTCCATGACGTGCAGATCGGCCGGATTGATCGCGGATCCCGCCATCCTGATCCGGACCTGACCGGCGCCCGGCCGGGGGTCGGGGACGTTCTCCAGGCCGAAGCTGCCCGGCTGTCCGGGGCGCTGGACGATGATCGCTCGCATAGGGGTGCCTTTCTTGTTCTGTGCGGGTTGGGTGGGCGTGGTCGAGCAGCGCTGCGACCGCGGGCTTGCCCTGTGCCGGCCCAGGTCTCGAAGCGGGCGGTCTCCGCCTCGTCGATCCCACCGCCTCAGCGCGTTGTCCGCGACATCGCGGGGATGCGGGAGAACCCTTGGACGCCCCTGGCAGCGGCGTCCGGAGAGGTGCGGCTTTCCGCCACCACGCCCGAGGTATTCAAGGTGTTCCCAATATACGGAGCACCGCTCCGGAAATCCAGCCGCCCGCCCGGGCCCCGGCCGGCCCCGCGACCGAGAGCGTCTCGACGTCGCTCGGGTGCCCTCACGCACGTCACCAGCACTCGACGCACCGAGCGCGGTACCAGGGCATCACTCGTGCCCGGACAGGTATTCCTCCGGTCGTGACGGGGCGCACCTGTGCGTGGTGAGACCGCCTCCGCATCCGGGCCGGCCTGCCTGCAGGCCCTCATGCCCTCCAGCGGGTCCCGGCGGAGCCGGGTACGCGTGACACCGGGCAGGTCGGCCCGGGAGCCGCCCGGGGACCCGGGTCCGCGGCACCGGACCGGGACCCCGTTGCGGGCAGCCCGTCCGGGACCGGACTGCCCGCGACGACCGCTCGGCTTCCCCACCCGAGCTCGGCCAGGGTCAGTAGAGCGTCTTCTCCGCCTCGGGCGTGAAGGGAAGGAGATCGTCCGCCCTGCCCTCCAGGACCTTCCGTGCCCACTCGGGGTCCACCAGGAGTGCCCGGCCCACCGCTACGAGATCGAATTCATCCCGCTCGAGGCGCTCGATCAACGCCTCCAGACCGGCCGTCCCCGCACTGCCCTGCAGGAAGTCCGCGTTGAGGCCGACCGAGCCGACCGTGACGGCAGCCACCCCGGTGAGCTTCTTGGCCCAGGCCGCGAGATTCAGGTGGGATCCCTCGAACGCCGGTTCCCAGTAGCGCCGGGTGGAGGCGTGGAAGGCGGATACTCCTGCATCCGCCAGAGGGGCGAGCACGGCCTGCAGCTCGTCCGGGGTGTCGCCGAGCCGGGCGTCGAAGTCGCTGGCCTTCCACTGCGAGAAGCGGAAGATCACCGGGAAGTCCTTGGAGACCCGCTCACGGATCGCCTGCACGATCTCGACGGCGAACCGTGTGCGCTCGAAGGCGTTGCCTCCGTACCCGTCCGTGCGCCGGTTGGTGAGGGACCAGAGGAACTGATCGATGAGATATCCGTGCGCACCATGGATCTCGATACCGTCGAAGCCGATCCGCTCCGCATCCCAGGCGGCCTGGGCGTAGGCGCCGATGACGTCGTCGATGTCCGCGCGGGTCATGGCGCGACCACCTCGTTCCGCACCCGTGAGGGTGAGGCCCGACGGCCCTATCGGAGCGGCGTCGGGAAAGGGAAGATCCCCCGGCTCACGCACCATGCCGATGTGCCACAACTGCGGAACGATGCGCCCGCCGGCAGCGTGGACGGCCTCGACGACGGCGGCCCAGCCCGCGAGTTGCTTTTCCCCGAACAGATAAGGGACAGCCGCGTCATTGCCTGCCGACGGGTGGTCGATGTATGTCCCTTCCGTGATGATGAGCCCGACTCCGGCCGCTGCTCGGCGGGCGTAGTAGGCGGCCACGTCGTCGCCCGGTATCCCGTCGGGCGAGAACGAGCGGGTCATGGGGGACATGACGATCCGGTTGGGGACGGTAAGCCGCCCCAGGGCGAACGGACGGCCCAGAACGTGGGCTGCGGAAAGCGTCACTGCGATACTCCTCCAGAACTGATGGGCGGCACGTCCGGCCGTTCGCCGAGGCCATGGGCGTCAAGACGTGCCGGGGGACGGTGTCACCCCGTGCGATTCACATCTCGATGAGGTTCCGGATGATGAGCGGACCATTGCGGGGGGCATGCATCTTGCCGCCCTCGACGAGCCCGCCGAGGTCGATTCCCGCGTAGCCGAGCCGCTTCAGGAGCGCACCCACCGATTCCTTTGCCGCCTCGTCGTCACCCGAGTAGAAGAGGGCCCTGTTACCTCCGGCGACGCGAGGGTCCTCGCCCAGGAGAGCGGCGGCGAGGTGGTTGAAGGCCTTGACCACCTTGGCCCCCGGCGCGTGGGACGCCACGATCTCGCTGGAAGTGCGGCCTCCGAGGTCGGGGGGCGTCTCCCCGGGCGGGGCGTAGTTGTTCGTCGCGTCAATGAGTATCCGGCCCGTCCAGTCCTGCACCTCAGCCAAGGCGTTGGGAACCTGGTGCCAGCCGACGGCCAGAACGACCAGTTCGGCTGCGCCCGCTTCACGCACGGTGCCGGCGTTCACCCGGCCGTCGAACTGCTCCACGTGCGGGGCGAGCGACTCCGGCCCCCGGCTGTTGGCGACGGTGATCTCCTCGATGCCTGCCGCTGCCAGGCGCTTGACCAGAGACTGACCGATCGCCCCATAGCCGATGATTCCGACGTGCATCCGGTATCTCCTGTGATTCGTTTCGTGTGGTCACCCACCCGGGCACCGATCGGCCCGGGAGGCGCATCCGTTCGCTGGACGGCGAGTGCCCGCCCGCCAGGGAAGAAGTGGACCGGCACGCGTCAGCCGCGCGCGGTGGCCGCCGTCCGGCCGTCGGGTGGTCCCGCGCACATGTCTGTGCTGCCGACCCGGCCTTTAGGCAGCACAGGGGGCTGACCGGTGAGGCGATGCTCGACGCATCACCCGCGCGTGCCATCTCCCCGTGAGGCAAGTGGCTTCAGCGACAGGCACACGTGCGCACGCCGCGATGTCCGTTCACATTCCGGCGGTCGCATGCTGGACGGTCGCTCCGTACCGTGAACGTAGCCGGAGCGCCGCTCCGGCTACAGAACCATAACGGAGCGGCGCTCCGGTAGTCAACGGAGCACCGCTCCGACCAGCAAGGGCGTGACGGGACACCCGCCACTCGGGCATCGCGCCCGGAGAGCTCCCCCGCTCCCCGCCGCCGCAGAGGTGTAGGGAAGAGCGCGCACCGACGCCTCGCCACGAGACGTCGCGCGAGGGGCGGCCGTGGGGTGTCGGCGCACGCCCTACCGGCACCTCCCCAGCCGCGTGGTGAAACGCCCCCGGAGACCCGCACCGCTCTCCGGGGGCGCAGCCCCGTCGCCAAGTGGGCAGATATAGATGGCTTTCCGCCATATTCGTGCGGCCTCACTGGCATATGCCTTCCCACAGGCACTCCCAACGGGTTCACTGACAGTGACTCGAGGTGACGCGGCCGCACGTCCGGCTCGCCGACCCTTCTCCGAGAAGGGGCCGCAATGAGCAAGATCGTCCTGCCTGCGCTCCACATGCCCTTCAGGAGCGCGGGCTGCAACCCGCGCATGGAGCTCACCCGTGAGGCCGTCTGGCGCTGGGCGGCGGAGAACGGCCTCGCGCTCTCCCCCGCCGCCCGGAGCAGGATGCTCCGGGCCCGGCCGGAACTCTGGACCTCGCTCGTCTTCCCCGATGCCTCGCAGGAGCATCTCGACCTCTTCTGCCAATGGCTCTTCTGGATGCTCCTGGTCGACGACGAGTTCGACGACGGAATCGCGGGCCGTGACCCCCGCCTGTGCGAGCGGGTGGTCGCCGGGCTGGTGGGCGTCCTCGACGGCTCCGGGCCGGGCAGCCCCATGGAGTACGCCCTCGGGGACCTGCGGGAGCGCGCCTGCCGGGGCCGGTCCCCGGGCTGGATCCGGCAGTTCCGGCGGGACACCGCCTCCTGGCTCTGGACGTACTACGCCGAGGCCGTCGAACGGGCCGCCGGAAGGGAGCCCGCACGGGCCGACTTCACGGAGCACCGCCGCGACTCCGTGGCCGTGCGGCCCTTCCTGGACCTCCAGGAGATCGCCACCGGGACGGACCTCCCGGAATCGGCGCGCGGCCTGCCGTCCTACCTCACCCTGCGGAACGCGGTCGCCGACCACGCCGGGCTCTGCAACGACATCTGCTCGCTGGAGAAGGAGGCCGTGCTCGGTTACGGGCACAACGCCGTCCTGCTCCTGCGCCGGGACCGGGGCTACACGCTCCAGGAGGCGGTGAACGAGGCGGGCATCCAGCTGTCGCGCATGGCCGAGCGGATACAGCGCGCGGAGAAGGAACTCGCCGCGGAGACCGACGCCGCACGCCTCGCCGCCCCCGTACGCGCGGCGCTGCGGGCCTGCGCCCGGAGCCACCGGCGCCTGGTGCGGGGCAGCTTCGACCACCAGGCGCGCGCCGAGCGCTACACCCGCCCCGATCTCGTGCGGGCCGAGTGGCAGGACTCCCTGTCGCCGCACTTCACCGTCTGACCGCCCGGCCGGCCGAAAGGACCGTAGCTCCGGTGCCATCGTGATGAGGTCGAGTCCGTAGAGCCCGATCCGTGTGCGGCCGATGCGCGAGGATCATGCACAGCACCGGCGGGCAGCCGGTCGTCACTTCCGTACTCATCAACGGGGAACCCACGTGCGAGCGAAGCGAAGAATATGGGCCACGGCCGCCGTCACGGCAACGGCCGTGGCGGGCGTGCTGGTGGTGCAGGGCACGGCGGGCATGTCGGGCGAGGCCGGTGACGCCGGAGCGAAGCCGGGCCCGGCGCGGACCGAGGTGCACCACGACGCCCTGAAGGTCTCGGCGGACGGGGAGAGCGCCTCCCTGCGCCGGGACGGCACGAAGCGGTTCAGCATGCTGGGCGTCACCTGGACCGATCCGTCGGCCGAGATGACGGGAACGGTGCAGGCGCGCACGCGGTCGGTGTCGACCGGCGACTGGACCTCCTGGCTGCCGGTCGACACCGAGGTCGACGGGCCCACGGAAGCCGGCCGCCCCGGGGTCCGCGGCACGACCGAGCCCCGGTGGGTCGGCCCCTCCGACGGTGTGGAGGTCCGTGTGTCCGCCGGGAGGGGCCGGACCGAGGGACTCCCCGACGGCCTGCGGCTGGACACCGTCGATCCCGGCGGGCCGTCCGGGACGGCGGAGCCGGCAGCCTTCACGGCCGACTCCACCGACGAGCCGTCGGCGGACCCGTCGGACGAGCCGTCGTCACCGAGCCCCTCCCCCTCCGGCGTGGACCCGTCGCAGGACGCCACCACCGGCCCCACGACACAGGCGCCCGAGCCGAGCGCCCCCGTGGACCCGTCCACGAGTACGGACCCCGGGCCGGCCCCCTCCCCTTCGTCCCAGTCACCCTCGGCCACCCCCGGACCGACCGCGACGCTCCCGCCGCCCCTGCCGTCGACCGCGCCCAAGCCCCCGATCGTCACCCGGGCCGGCTGGAGCGCGGACGAGACGCTCAACGACGAGTCACCCGACTACATGGACACGGTCAAGGCCGTATTCGTGCACCACACCGCGCAGACGAACGACTACTCCTGCGCCGACTCGGCGGCGATCGTCCGCGGTCTGCACGCGTTCCACGTCCGGTCGAACGGCTGGAAGGACCTCGGCTACAACTTCCTGGTCGACAAGTGCGGCACGGTCTTCGAAGGCCGCAAGGGCGGTGCCGACCGCGCCGTGATGGGCGCGCACACCTACGGATTCAACCGCGAGACCGCGGGTATCGCCGTCATCGGCCTGTACACCGACTCCTCGGCGGCCACCGCCGCGACGGCGGCAGTCGCCCGAGTCGCTGCCTGGAAGCTCGGCCAGTACGGCGTCAGCCCGTCGGGGACGACCACTCTGACCGCGGGTGCGGACGGCACCGGCTACAGCGGAAGGAAGTTCACCGCGCAGACGGCCTACACGTTCGACCGGATCTCCGGGCACCGCGACGGCTTCAACACCGAGTGCCCCGGCACCCGGCTCTACGCTCAACTGCCCACGATCCGCGGCTACGCGGCCGGCCCGGTCGCCGGCCTGGCCGTCAAGTCCGTGACCGGCGGGGTCCTTTCCGGCGCCGCGTACCACGCGAAGGCCGACATCACCGTCGGCTGGTCGGCGAGCACCCCCGCCGTGTTCGTGGGGAAGTACGAGCTGCTGGTGGACGGCAAGCCCGCCGCCACCGCCCCGGGCACCGCCACGTCGGCCAAGGCGGCGCTGACCGCGGGCAGTCACACGGTGCAGGTACGCGCCACCCACGTGTCGGGGAAGACCTCGGTCTCCGCGACGGCCACCGTCATCGCCGACCGGACGGCTCCGGCGTTCTCCACGAAGCCCGTCCTGTCGCTGCGCGGCGGCACGGTGAACACGACGGCCGTCCCCGTCACCCTGAAGTGGAAGGCCACCGACGCGGTACAGCTCAGGGACGTGGCCCTGACCGCTCCCCTTGCCAGGACCTACGGTCCGACGGTCACCTCGGCGTCGCACACGGCGAAGTCGGGTGCGGCCACCACATGGCGCATGACCGCGTACGACCGTGCGGGCAACGGCGGCGCGTCCTCGGTCGTCGGCACACCGGTGATCCTTCAGGAGTCGTCGGCGAAGAAGAGCGGTACCTGGACCACGAAGTCGTCGTCGAGCTATCTCGGCGGCAGGTCCTACTCGAGCGGAACCAGGAACGCCTCGCTGACGTGGACCTTCACCGGCCGCTCGGTCGCCTGGGTGGTGTCCCGGGCCTCGACCTCGGGACAGGCGTACGTGTACGTCGACGGCGTCAAGGCGGCGACGGTGGACCTGAAGTCCTCCACCACCGCCTACCGGCAGGCGATCTGGACGAAGTCCTGGTCCGCCTCCGCCGCGCACACGGTCAGGGTCGTGGTGGTGGGCACGAAGGGCCGGCCCACCCTCACCACCGACGGCCTGGTCTACCTCAAGTAGCGCCGCCGCCGCACCGGACCGGCAGCCGCCGGTCCGGTGCGGTCAGGCCTTGTTCTGCGAGGCCCAGAACTCGTCGAACGTGAGCTCGCCGTCACCGTTGGTGTCGTGCGCGTTGATGACGGCCTGGGCCACGGTCTCGGTGACGTAGGGGTCACCGAGCTGCGCCATGGCGCTCTTGTACTCGGCGGCCGTGATGCTGCCGTCGCTGTTCTGGTCGAAGCGCTCGAATGCCGTGCGTGCCGACTCGATGTCCGCCACTGTTCCGCCCCTTCGTTAAGCGTTGCTGACGGAGTTCAGATTATCCGGCAGCGGGGGCGGGCCGTCCCGGGGGCGGCCGTCAGCGGAAGACCCCGGTGTGGCCGAGCGAGTAGCGGCCGGGCTGCGGGTAGACGGCCAGTCCGTGCGGCCCGCTGCCGACCGGGATCCTGGCCAGTTCCTTCCCGCTCGCGGTGTCGATGGCGTACACCTCGGCGTCGTAGCGTCCGGAGAGCCAGAGCACCTTGCCGTCCGCGGAGACGCCGCCCATGTCGGGGCTGCCCCCGCCGGGCAGGTGCCACTTCTTGGTGAGCTCGTTCTTCGCGAAGTCGAAGACCGAGACGGAGCCCTCGCCGCGGTTGGTGATGTACATCTCCCGCGAGTCGCGGCTGACGTAGAGCCCGTGGGCTCCCCTGCCCGTCGGCAGCAGCTTCGGGACGGCGAACGTCCTGCCGTCGAGCACCCACATGCCGTGCGACATCATGTCGGCGATGTAGAAGGTCTTCCCGTCCGGGGAGAGCTTCACGTCCTGCGGCATGGCCCCCTGCCGGGGCAGCTTCTGCTGTCCGACGATCTTCATCTTCTCCGTGTCGACCTTGAGGAGGTCCCCGGAGAACTCGCAGGAGACGATGAAGTACCGCCCGTCCGCCGAGAAGTCCGCGTGGTTGACGCCCGCGCAGTCGACCGGCAGCGCCTTGGCCGTCTTCATCGTGTGCGGGTCGCGGAAGACCAGTTCGCGGTCCATGGACGCCATGACCACGGCGTACTTGCCGTTCGGCGTGAAGTAGAGGTTGTACGGGTCCGAGACGTCGAGCGTCCTCCCGGTCTTCCCGGTCGCGGGGTCGATGGCGGTGAGGCTGTCACCCAGATCGTTGTTCACCCAGAGCGTCTTGAGGTCCCAGGACGGCACGACGTGCTGGGGCTGGTTGCCGACGGGGATCGTCTCGATCACCTTGTACGTCGCCGGGTCGATCACCGAGACCGTGTTGGAGTTCGTGTTGGGCACGTACACCCGGGACGGGAAGTCCTTGACGGCCGCTGCGAGCTTCCCGGGCCGGTCCGCCGCGTAGACGTCCGCGGGGTCGAGCACCGGCGGCATCCCGGGCAGCCCCGGAGGCGCCGCCGCCCTGTCGGGCGGCGCGGCGGCCTCGGTGCGCGGGGCGGCGGACCGGGCATGGTCGGAGGGGGCTGCGCAGGCGGCGAGTGCGGCGACCAGCAGGGCCGCGGCGGCGATGGTACGCGGGGAGGGAGGCATCAGGTCAACAGCTCCGTGGTCGTCACCGCGCGCAGTTGGCGCCGGTCGATTTCGGTGAGGAGGAGGGGCAGGGCGGCGATGGTGTCGCGGTAGCCGAAGTGCAGGCTCACCACGGAACCGTTGCGGAGTTCCCCGGCGACCTTGCGGGTGACGGCCGGGACTCCGGGCGAGGTGAAGTCGAGGGAGTCCACGTCGTAGGACAGGACGTGCGGGTATCCCGCCCGGCGGGCGAGGTCCCGCACCAGGGGGGTCGCCCACTGCGCGCGAGAGGGCCTGAACCAGGTGCCGATGGAGCCGGTGAGCCTGCGCAGGCGCTGCGCGCAGCCGGTGATCTCGGCGTAGGCCCTGGTCTCGTCCATCGCGTTGATGTCGAGGTGGCTCTGGGTGTGGTTGCCGAGGTCGTGGCCGCCGTCGAGGATCCGCCGCGCCATGCCGGGGTGCTCGTCGAGCCAGCTGCCGACGGCCAGGACCGTGACCCGGGCCCCGGCCCGCTCGGCCTCGGCGAGGACGGCGCGGGCGAGGACGGGGTCGCCCTGGCCGTGGAAGGTGAGGGCGACGCGCGGGCGGTCGCGGGGGCCGTGGGCAATCTCGGCCGGCTGCCCGGGGAAGCGGCGCGGGGCGGCGGCCGGGCGCACGGCGCCGTGCGCCTTGTCCGCCGGGCGGGCGCGGGGCCCGTCCGAGGTGGCGGCCGGCCGCGAGGGGGTCTCCCGCGCACATCCCGCGGCGGTGGTACCCGCCAGGAGTGCCGCGGAGGCGGCGCGCAGCGCGTCGCGGCGGGGCACCGGTGTCCTGCGACCGTCCATGGCCGTCCACCTCGCGGGTCGGTTCGGGTGCTGATCTTCCCGAGACACCCACACGTTAAGGCGGAACCGACGGATTGTTCGGCTGGACGCTTTCAGAAGGTCATCGATGAATCACGCACCGAAGGCGACGAAAGTGTGAAGAAAACCAGGCGAGTGACCGAACACACCTGTGATTCAGAAGCGAAACATACACTTCTATGCCGTAATGCCCTTTTTGCCTCTTTGGCCCCGGGGTCGCCCGTCTGCCATAGTCGGACGGACGACCTCCTCCGACCCGAGCCAGGTCCCGCGAGCGGCCGTGGACACACCCCCCATTCCACGGCCCCCTCAGAAGCCCCCGACGTGCCGCACCCCGGCCGCCCCGGGGGTTTCTGCGTGTCAGCGGTCGACGGTGCGCATCTCGAACCAGGTGGTCTTCCCGCGCGGCAGGAGGTCCACACCCCAGCGGTCCGAGAGCTTGTCCACGAGGAAGAGCCCCCGCCCGCTCACGTCCATCTCACGGACGGGCATCAGGCACGGCAGGCCGCGCGACGGGTCGCGCACCTCGATCCGGACCCAGCCGCGGCGGCGGAGCATGCGTAACCCGAAAACCCGCGCACCGGTATGCCGTACCGCGTTGCCCACCAGCTCGGAGACCAGTAGCACACCGTGTTCGACGGTCTGCGGCGGAAGCTGCCACTGACGCTGCATCACGCACGACGTGATGCGCCGGGCGGTCGCGGCGGACTCCGGACGGGAGGGCAGCACCACCTCACCGTCCGTCGGATTCCCGAACAACTCCAGCGCCTTGAACGCCTGTTCGTCATCGACGGCAGCCGTCCAGCGCGCCGCGGTCGCACTGCTGCGCGGTCGCGGCTGCTCCACACCCTCCCAGCCCGCCATGCCCCCATCATGGCCGCACAGAACGCTCTCCGTGACCGTTCCGACGGAATCCCTTTCCCGGAACCAGTCATTCCGGGTTGGTTCTCCGGCATATGCCAGAGGCAGTACGGACGCCTCCGCAGCCACTTCCACCTGGGCGGACGCGGGAGAGCGGGGTAATTGCACGGGCGTCCGGAGCGCTGGACCTTAAGGCTCTCTTAAGGTCCAGCTAATCCGCCCACACGGATGAACGCACGTCACTCTGTACGCAACTGACTTTCGGTCAGAGGAACTTGGCCTTGCCCGGCCCCTCCTCGACGAAGCTGCGCATGCCCCGCTCCCGGTCCTCCGTGGCGAACAGACCGGCGAACCAGTTCCGCTCGATCGTGAGGCCGGTGTCGATGTCCGTCTCCAGCCCCGCGTCCACGGACTCCTTCGCGGCCCGCAGCGCCAGCGCGGGCCCCTGGGCCAGCCGGGCGGCCCAGGCCCTGGCCTGCTCGTAGACCTCGGCCGCGGGCACCACCCGGTCCACCAGACCGATCGCCAGGGCCTCCTCGGCCCTCACCTGACGGCCGGTGAAGATCAGGTCCTTGGCCCGCGAGGGCCCCACCAGCCGGGCCAGTCGCTGCGTACCGCCGGCGCCGGGGATCAGCCCGAGCAGGATCTCCGGCTGGCCGAGCTTGGCGTTGTCCGCGGCGATCCGGAAGTCGGCGCAGAGCGCGAGCTCGCAGCCGCCGCCCAGGGCGTAGCCGGTGACCGCGGCGACGACGGGCTTGGGGATGCGCGCCACGGCGGTGAAGGACTCCTGCAGGGCCCTGGAGCGCACGACCATGGCCGCGTGGTCCATCGCCTGCATCTCCTTGATGTCCGCTCCGGCGGCGAACACCTTCTCGCCGCCGTAGAGGATGACGGCCCGCACGTCGTCGCGCCGGGCCGCCTCCTCCGCGAGCTCGCGCAGCCGGTCCTGGACGGCCACGTCCAGGGCGTTCATCGGCGGGCGGTCCAGCCGGATCGTGCCGACGTTGTCGCTCACTTCAAGGGTTACGGTCATGGGAAGCAGGTTAACCGTCGCTAACGCGAGCGGACCCGGTGCCGTTGGTCACAGCACCGGGCCCGCTTCGCATCCGCCGCGCGGGGGACTTACCCGGTCCACTCCGCCCAGTCCATGTTCCAGCCGTTGAGGCCGTTGTCCGGCTGGATCACCTTGTCCTTGGAGTTCTTCACGATCACGACGTCGCCGATCAGCGAGTTGTCGAAGAGCCACGCGGCGGGTGTCTTGCTGTCCCACGCGCCGCGCACGTCCCGCAGCCCGACACAGCCGTGACTGGTGTTGGTCGAGCCGAAGATGCCCGACCCTCCCCAGTAGTTGCCGTGGATGAAGGTGCCCGAGGTCGACAGGCGCATCGCGTGCGGGACGTCCTTGATGTCGTACTCACCGCCGAAGCCGACGGTGTCGCCGTTCATCCGGGTCACCTTGAGCTTCTCGCTGATGACCATCTGCCCGTTGTACGTGGTCGTCGCCGGGGCGCCCGCGGAGATCGGGATGTCCTTGATCTGCTTGCCGTCCCGGACCACCTTCATCCGGTGCGAGCGCGCGTCGACCGTGGAGACCTGGCTGCGGCCGATGGTGAACTCCACCGTCTTGGCCTGCTTGCCGTAGACCCCGGGCCGGCCCTCGACGCCGTCCAGGTCGAGCCGCACGGTCACCTTCGTGCCCGCCGCCCAGTACTTCTCGGGGCGGAAGTCGAGGCGGTCGTTGCCGAACCAGTGCGGTTCGACCGCCACGGCCGGCTCCGCCGTGACGCTGATGGCCTTCTCGACGGCCTCGGGGGCGGTGATGCCCCGCGTGAAGTGGATCGACACCGGCATCCCGACGCCGACGGTCGACCCGTCCTCGGGGGTGTACTGGCCGATGAAGGTGTTCTGCGGGACCAGCGTCGTGAAGGTGGTGTCCTTCGCCGACTGGCGGCCCTTGGCGTCCTTGGCGACCGCGTGCACCGTGTACTTGGTGGCGGCGGCCAGATGACGGTCCGGCACCCAGCTCAGCCCGTCGGCGGCTATCCTGCCGCCGACCTCCTTGCCCTTGGGGCCGGCGACCTTCACCGTGCTCAGCTTGCCCTGGGCGGCCGAGACCTTCAGCGCACCGCTGGTCGCGACGTCGTCGGCACCGTCCTTGGGCGCGATGGTCACCACCGCCTGCGAGGCGCTGGTGTCGTCCACCCGGGCACCCGCTCCCTTGCCGTCGGCCGTGCCGGTGCTCCCGTTCCCACCGCACGCGGTGGCCAGCAGCAGCGCGCCCAGTACCAGCGGGAGGAGGACGGGGGCCCCGCGCCCGCGCCGTCCTCCGCCCGCGCCGGATCCTGCCCCCGATATCGGCTGCCCGTTCATTGTGGTCGTCTCCCCTCGCACGGCCCTGGCCCCGCCATGGCCCGCACCCCCGCGCGCTGTTCATGCACGCCAGACGCCAGATAATCACACGGCGTGTAAGGAGAAGTCCCCCGGGATGTCACCGTTCGGTCCCAAGTGGCCCTGCGGCGGCGCCCGGTGGTCCCGGAGAGCTGTTCTCCGGGACCTTCGCAGGTCGGACCGGGGTCAGCGCAGCGCGGAGCCCGCCTTCCACCGGGCCCAGTCGAGGTTCCAGCCGCCGAGGCCGTTGTCCGGTGCGACGGTCCGGTCGGCGGAGTTGACGACCTCGACCACGTCGCCGACGAGCGTGCGCTCGAAGAACCATCCGGCGGGGGTGTCGGAACCGCCGCCCTTCACGTCACGCAGCCCGATGCAGCCGTGGCTGGTGTTCTCCGAGCCGAAGATGTCGGGGTCCTCCCAGTAGTTGCCGTGCAGGAAGGTGCCCGACTTCGTCAGACGGATCGCGTGGGGCACGTCCTTGATGTCGTACTCGCCGCCGAAACCGACGGTGTCGCCGTTCATCCGGGTCACGTCGTGCAGTTCGGAGACGACCATCTTCCCGTTGTAGGTGGTCGTCTTCTCGGCGCCCGCCGTGATCGGCACGGCGCTGACGAGCTCGCCGTCGCGGCGCACCTCCATGGTGTGCTCGCCGACGTCCACCACGGACGTCTGGGAACGGCCCACCCGGAAGGTCACCTTCTTGCGCTGGCTGCCGTACACGCCGGGAGCCCCTTCGACGTCCCGCAGGCCGACGTCGACGGTGACCTCGGTGCCGGGCTGCCAGTAGCCCGCCGGGCGGAAGTCGAGCCGGTTCTTCCCGAACCAGTGGCCGGCCACCTCGACCTCGGGTTCCGTGGTGATCCGGATGGCCCTCTCGACGGCGGCCCGGTCGGTGATCTGCCGGCTGAAGTCGAAGGACACGATCATCCCGGTGCCGACGGTGGACCGGTTCTCCGGCTTGAAGTAGCCGATGAAGCGGTCCTTGGGGACCAGCGTGGTGAAGGTCGTGCTGCGGGCGGAGCGGTGGCCGTCCCCGTCGACCGCGACCGCCTCGACGCTGTACTTCCCGGCGAGCCCGAGCCGGTGGCCGTCGTCCCGGGGAGCCCAGGAGCGGCCGTCGCCCGCGATCCGGCCGGGCACCTCCTGCTGCTCCGCGTCCTCGATCCGGGTGACCCTGACCCGTTCGAGGCGGCCGTCGGGGACCGTCACCTCCAGCGGGCTGTCGGCGCCGACGTCCGCGGCGCCGTCCTTGGGGACGATCCGGATGGCGTCCCCGGGTGAGCGGTCGTCACCGAAGATCGACGACGTGCCGCTGCAGCCGGTCAGTACGGCCAGCACGGTGAACAGTCCTGCCCATGTCAGCACGGCGGTCGAACCCGCCCGTGCTCTCTTCGCTACGTGGTTCACGCTCCCCCAACGACAGGGGTCGTCCGGGGGAAACGTGAGTGCGGGCCCCCCGGTGGGCAGAACAAGGGGTGAGGACACCATCAGGAAGGCCGCCGCCGGGACGCCGCGGACTCCTTCTGCGGGTGGCCGCTCCGACGAGCCGCAGGAGGCTGAGAGGTGTCGAGCACAGCCGAGCAGGAGGAAACGCCGCGTACCTCCGGGAGGGTCGTGGCGACCGGACCGGTCCCCGGGAACGGTCCGGACGAACCACCCGTATGGCCGGGTGCCCCTATGCCGTTGGGGGCACGCTTCCGGGTCGGACCCGACGGTGTGGCGGGCACCAACTTCGCCCTCTGGGCCGGCGGCGCCGAAGCCGTCGAGCTCTGCCTCTTCGACGAGCGGGGACACGAGATCCGGCTGCCCCTGACCGAGCTGACCCACGAGATCTGGCACGGCTTCGTCCCCGGGGTGCGGCCGGGACAGCGCTACGGCTACCGGGTGCACGGACGGTGGGACCCCTGGACCGGAGCCCGCTGGAACGCGGCGAAGCTGCTCCTCGACCCGTACGCCCGCGCGGTGGACGGGTCGTTCACCCTGCCGCCCGAGGTCTACGGCCATGTGCGGGACTGGCCCGAGCAGCACGTCGCCGACACCGTGCGCGACGACCGGGACTCCGCGCCCTTCGTACCCAAGGCGGTCGTGGTCCACGACGACGACGACTGGGCCGAGGACCGCCGCCCGAAGACACCGTGGGCGGACTCGGTGATCTACGAACTGCACGTACGGGGCTTCACCAAGCTGCACCCCGGTATCCCGCCCGAGCTGCGCGGCACCTACGCCGGTCTCGCGCACCCCGCGGCCATCGGCCACCTCAGACGGCTCGGGGTCACCGCCGTCGAGCTGCTCCCGGTGCACCAGTTCGCCCACGAGGACCACCTGCTGCGGCGCGGACTGCACAACTACTGGGGCTACAACTCGATCGGCTACTTCGCCCCGCACGCCGGCTACGCGGCGAGCGGCACCGGCGGCCAGCAGGTCGGCGAGTTCAAGCAGATGGTGCGCGCCCTGCACGACGCCGGGATCGAGGTCATCCTCGACGTGGTCTACAACCACACGGCGGAGGCCGGGGAGCTCGGTCCCATGCTGTCCCTGCGCGGCATCGACAACCGCGGCTACTACCGCCTCTCCCAGGACGCACGCCGTTACGCGGACTACACGGGCTGCGGCAACACCCTGCACGTGGTGCAGCCGCAGGTGCTCCGCCTGATCACCGACTCCCTGCGCTACTGGGTGACGGAGATGGGCGTCGACGGCTTCCGCTTCGACCTGGCGGCGGCGCTCGCCCGCTCGATGCACGACGTGGACATGCTCTCCCCGTTCCTCGCGGTGATCGCCCAGGACCCGGTGCTCCGCCGGGTCAAGCTGATCGCCGAGCCGTGGGACGTCGGGAACGGCGGCTACCAGGTGGGCGCGTTCCCCCCTCTGTGGACCGAGTGGAACGACCGCTACCGGGACGCCGTACGGGACTTCTGGCGTGGCGCGCTGCCCGACGTACGGGACATCGGCTACCGCCTCACCGGGTCGAGCGATCTGTACGCCTGGGGAGGCAGGCGCCCGTACGCCTCCGTCAACTTCGTCACCGCGCACGACGGTTTCACCCTGCGCGACCTGGTCAGCTACGAACAGAAGCACAACGAGGCCAACGGCGAGGGCAACCGCGACGGAACGAACGACAACCGCTCCTGGAACGGCGGCGTCGAGGGCGAGACCGAGGACCCCGAGGTCAACGCCCTGCGCCGCGGGCAGTTGCGCAACCTCCTGACCACGCTCCTCCTGTCGACCGGGGTGCCCATGCTCGTCGCCGGGGACGAGATGGGGCGCACCCAGGGCGGCAACAACAACGCCTACTGCCAGGACAACGAGGTCAGCTGGGTGGACTGGTCCCTGCTGGAGCGGCCCGAGTGGCGCCAGCTGACGGAGCTGACGGCCCGGGTGCTGTCGCTGCGCCACCGGCATCCGGTGCTGCGGCGCCGCGCCTTCTTCGCCGGGACGCCCCAGGCCCCGGACGGACTGCGGGACCTGGCGTGGTTCACCTCACGGGGCGAGGAGATGACCGCGGCCGACTGGTACGCGCCGGCGGCGACGCTCGGTCTCTATCTGTCCGGGCGCGACATCCCGGGCCGCGACGCCCGCGGCGGGCAGATCACCGACGACAGCTTCCTGGCCGTCCTGCACGCCGGCCACCTCCCGTGCGACTTCCGGCTCCCGGGGCCGCCGTGGGCGCAGGCCTACGAACTGGTCCTGGACACCTCGCGCGAGGAGCAGTCCACGGCCCCCGGGACGCTGCACACCGGCGGCGCCGTGCTCACCGTTCCGGGGAGGTCGGTGCTGCTGCTGCGGGTGGCGGAGTGAGGAGGACTCAGCCGAGGATGCCGCGCTCGTAGGCGACGGCGACCGCCGCGGCGCGGTCCTTCGCACCGAGTTTGGCGAAGACGTGGGCGAGGTGGGTCTTCACGGTGGCCTCGCTGATGAACAGCTCGGCCGCGATCGCCCGGTTGGACGTCCCCCGGGCGACGAGGCCGAGCACCTCGCGCTCCCGCGCGGACAACGCGTCGTGGCCGGGCGCCGGGGTGCGTACCCGTGAGACGAGGCGTGAGGCGACGGCGGGCGACAGGACGGTGCGGCCGTCGGCGGCGGCGCGTACGGCGGTGAAGAGCTCGTCGCGGGGCGCGTCCTTGAGCAGGTAACCGGTCGCGCCCGCCTCGATGGCGGGGATGGTGTCGGAGTCCGTGTCGTAGGTGGTGAGGACGAGCACCCGGGACCGGACACCCAGGCGCGTCAGCTCCGCGATGGCCGCCACACCCCCGCCGCCCGGCATGCGCAGGTCCATCAGCACGACGTCCGGGTCCGCACTGCGGACCAGACCGACGGCGGTCACTCCGTCGGCGGCCTCGCCGAGCACCTCGAAGCCGGGTGCGGAGGTGAACACGGAGCGCAGGCCGTCCCGTACGACGGGATGGTCGTCGACGAGAACGAGGGTGATGGTGCGCGAGGCGTCCGGGGCAGGGGTCATGCCGCGTGACCCTACTGACCCTCAGGCGCGCCGGACCAGCGGCACCCTCGCGGAGACCGCGGTGCCGAGGCCGGGCTCGGCCTCCACCGTGACGGAGCCCGCGACGCGTTCCGCGCGGGCCCTCATCCCGCCGAGGCCGAAGCCGCCCGTGCCGCCGCGTGGAGGCGGCTCCGCGGGGTCGAAGCCGCGGCCGTCGTCGCGTACGTCCAGGGTGATCTCGCCGTCCATGTACGAGAGGGTGACACCGGCTCGGGTCGCCGAGGCGTGCCGGGCGGTGTTGGCGAGGCACTCCTCGGCGATGCGCAGCAGGGTGGCACCGACCTCGTCGTGAAGCGGTTCGACGGTGCCCGTGACGGTGAACTCCGCGTGCACTCCGCTGCGTTCGGACCAGTCCGCGACCGTCTTGCCCAGCGCTCCCGGCAGGTCGTCGTGCTCCAGGGCGGCGGGCACCAGGCCGTGCACCGAGCGACGGGCCTCGCCGAGGCTCCGCCGTGCGAGCCCCGCCGCCCGGTCGAGGTGCTCGCGGGCCAGGGCGGGGCCGTCGGCGGAGGTGGCTGCCTGGAGTTGCGTGATGATCCCCGCCAGGCCCTGGGCGAGGGTGTCGTGGATCTCGGCGGCCAGCCTGCGCCGCTCGTCGGACACCCCCGCTTCCCGGGCCTGGACGAGAAGTTGGGCGTGCAGCCCGGCGTTCTCCTCCATGGCCCGCGCGAGACGGGTGTTGGCGCGCTCCAGTTCGGCGATCGTGCCGGCCTGGTGCCTGGTCCTCTCCGCCTCCCGCTCGCCCAGGTTGCCGAAGAGGAGTGCCTGCGAGGCGTGCAGGACGAACAGTGCGCCGAAGGCCGCCCAGTTCGTGAGCGAGGCGGGCGGCATCCCGCCTCCGGACTGCGAACCGGCCATGGTGGCGGCGGTGCAGAGCAGCCCGGCGCGCACGAGGCGTTTCGGCAGCAGTTCCCCCGCGTCGAAGTAGCCCACGATGGCGTAGACGGAGAAGAACGGGTTGCACCAGCAGAGGGCGAAGGCGGTCAGCGTCCGCAGGGCGTAGTAGACCTGTGCGGCGGCCGGCCGTGCGGGCGCCGTCCGCCTGGCGCGGCCCCACCACACCTGGAGCGCACAGGCCGCGGCGGCGAGCAGCCCCGCCGCGGACCTCTCCGCCCCGGACATCCCGACGAGGCCCGAGGACAGCGCGGCCATCAGGACGGCGATGCCGAGCAGTGTGTACGGGCCGTAGCGGTAGAACTGTTCCCAGCGCTGCTCGACCGTCGTGCCGCCGCTCATCGTCCGCCCCCGGCTCGTGCCCGTCTGGACACCGAGTCTCCCCCGCCCGGCACCCGCCTCACTCCCAGCGGAAGAACCGGGCCGAAACCGCTCCCAGTGCGGCCGTCCACGCCACGACGACCACGAGGTGCGTCCAGTCGGGCCAACTCCCCGTGGCCGCCTGGTCGAGCGCCTGGGAGGCCGCGCCGAAGGGAGTGAACTCGACGGTGCGGCGCAGCAGGTCCGGCATGGCCTGGACGGGGACCCAGACCCCGGCGGTGAACATCGTCAGCAGGTAGGCCACCGAACCGGCGGCGGCCGCGGCTTTGGACGTCCGTGACAGTGCGCAGATGGTGGCGCCGAGCGCGAGGACGCAGGCGACGGCCAGGAGGAGGGCGACCAGGTAGCCGGCGGCCTGTTCCGGCAGCCGTACGCCGAAGGCGGCGCGTCCCACGGCCACGACGAGGGCGGCCGAACCGAGCGCGGCCGCGCCGTGCAGCACGATCTGGGTGGTGAGCAGTGCCGACGGCCGGACCGGTGTGGCGGACATGCGGCGCAGGACGCCCCGTTCGCGGTAGCCGGTGAGGACGGGCGGCATGGCCTGGAGACCGGCCATGATCATGGCGAGCAGGACGGCCACCGGCACGTACAGGTCGATGACGCTGCGCCCCCCGAGTGCGTCGTCGTCCTCCCGGAAGGAGGGGATGAGGCCGAGGATCGTCAGGAGGGCCGAGGGGAAGGCCAGGATCCAGAACAGGCTGCCCGGCTCGCGCAGGAAGAGACGGGTCTCCGCCCGGAGGACGGCGACGAGCGGGCCTGTCGTCCGGAGGCCGGATTCCGTGCCGGCGGTGGTGGAGGTCATCTCAGGTGTCCTTTCCGGTGAGGCCGAGAAAGGCGTCGTCCAGGCCGGTCTCCGTGACGCGGAGCCCACGGGCGGTGATGCGGTGCCGGACCAGCAGCGAGATCACCGCGTCCGCGGTGTCGTCGGTGCCGTGGATCACGACCCGTCCGTCCTGCCGCCCGACGGAGACGGACGCCGCCCCGGGCAGCCGTGCGAGTTCCCCGCTGTCCGGAAGGGGCTCGGAGGGCGTGAAGGAGATGACCGTCGAAGCGGCCGAACCGCCGATCAGGCCGGCGGGGGTGTCGAGCGCGACGAGCCGGCCCCCGTCGATGACCGCGACCCGGTCGCAGAGCCGCTGGGCCTCCTCCATGAAGTGGGTGACCAGCACGACGGTCACGCCCCGGTCGCGGATCTCCTCGATGAGCCGCCAGGTGTCCCGCCGGGCCCGCGGGTCGAGGCCGGTGGTCAGCTCGTCCAGCACGACCACCCTCGGGTCGCCGATGAGCGCGAGCGCGATGAACAGGCGCTGCTTCTGGCCGCCCGACAGCCGGCGGAACCTGTGGTCCAGGTGGTCTTCCAGCCCCAGCCGTCCCGCGAGCGCGTGCCGGTCGGCGGGCTGCCGGTAGAAGGCGCTGTGGAGTTCCAGCGCCTCCCGGACGGTCAGTTCGGGCTGGAGTTCGCTCTCCTGGAGCTGGGCGCCGAGCAGGCGGGTGATCTCGTGACGGTCGGCGGCGGGGTCCAGGCCCGCGACCCTGACCGTGCCGGCGTCGGGCACCCGCAGCCCCTCGACACATTCGACGGTGGTGGTCTTGCCCGCCCCGTTGGGACCGAGGATGCCGAAGATCTCCCCCTCCTCGACGGTGAAGCCCACGCCGTGGACCACTCGGCGTCCCCCGTAGGCCTTGTCCAGCCCGTGCACTTCGATGATCGCCATACCCGCTAGGGTTCCGGAGCCCGGGCGGCGCCGGTATCCGCCGACGGGCTCCGGACCGCATCGGCCGATCGGCTGATACGGCGCTGCGGCCCGGCCGGCGTGACCCGAAAACCAGGTGAGTGATGTCAGTGGTGAACCTTAGGCTCACTCCTGATGCCCGAAAAACCTGCAGAGCCCACGGACCGGTCCGCCGTGCGCTCCCTCCTGCGCCTGTGGCCCTACGTCCGGCCGGTGCGTACGCGCTGGCTCGGTGCCGCGCTCGTGGCCGTTGTGGCCTCCTCCCTCACCCTGGTCATCCCCCTCGTACTGAAGTGGATGGTGGACGGCCCGGTAGCGCGGCGCGACCCCGGCGGGGTGTGGCTGGGGGCGCTCTGGCTGCTGCTGCTGGGCATCCTGGAGGCAGGACTGTTCGGGCTGCGCCGGTGGCTCGTGGCCCGGCCGCTGGCGAGCGTGGAGGCGTCGATGCGCGCCGACCTCTACCGCCACCTGCAGCGCCTGCCCGTGGCGTTCCACGACCGCTGGCCCTCGGGTCAGCTCCTCTCCCGCGGCACCACGGACCTGATGCTCATGCGGATGTTCCTGGCCTTCCCGCTGACCTTCCTGCTGGTGAACGGGACCACGATCCTGGTCGGTTTCGTCATCCTGTTCGCCCAGGACTGGTCTCTGGGACTGGTCCTGCTGGTGCCCGCGGTGCCGTTGATGATCCTGTGCTCCCTCTTCGAGACGAAGTACGCGCTGGTGGCCCGCAAGGCCCAGGACCAGGTCGGTGACCTCACGACGGTCGTCGAGGAGAGCGTGCTCGGCATCCGGATCGTCAAGGGCTTCGGCCGGAACCGCAGCCAGGCACTGGCCTTCCGCACGCTCGCCCTGCGGCTGCGCGGTACCGAGCTGGGCAAGGCGCGGCTCCTCGCCGGGATCTGGGCGCTCGTCACCGCCATCCCCGAGCTGGCCATCGGGGCGGCGCTGGTGCTCGGCACGGTGCAGGTGGCGGACGGCGCGTTGTCGGCGGGGACGCTGGTGGCCTTCCTGTCGACCGCCCTCGCGTTGCGCTGGCCCGTCGAGTCGATCGGGTTCCTGCTGGCGATGAGCCAGGAGTCGGCCACCGCCGCCGACCGCTTCTTCGAGGTGATGGACGTCGCCGAGGAACCCCAGCCCGAGGGGCCGGGCGGCCCTGCGGGGAAGGCGGGTGCGGGCGAGGCGGGCATCGTCTTCGAGGGCGTGGAGTTCCGCTACCCCGACGCCGGTCCCGGCTCCCCGCCGGTGCTCGCCCGGATCGACCTGCGGGTCCGTCCCGGCGAGACGATGGCCCTGGTCGGCGCGACGGGTTCCGGCAAGACGACGCTGACGGCCCTCGTCCCCCGGCTGCACGACGTGACCGCCGGCCGGATCCTGCTGGACGGCGAGGACATCGCCCTGATGGAGCGTCCCAGGCTGCGCGAGCTGGTGTCGGTGGCCTTCGAGGAGCCGACCCTCTTCTCGGCCACGGTCGCGGAGAACGTGCTGATGGGTGCGGAGGGAGCGGGCGAGGAGGACCTGCGCCGTGCCCTGTCCGTCGCGCAGGCGGGCTTCGTCGACGACCTCCCGCAGGGCGCCGGCACCCAGGTCGGGGAGCAGGGGCTGAGCCTCTCCGGCGGTCAGCGTCAGCGCCTCGCGCTGGCCCGCGCCGTGGTCGGCGGGCCCCGGTTCCTCGTGCTCGACGATCCCCTGTCGGCGCTGGACGTGCACACGGAAGCCCTGGTGGAGGCGGCTCTGCGGCGCGTTCTGGCGGATACGACGGCCGTGGTCGTCGCGCACCGCCCGTCCACCGTGATGCTCGCGGACCGGGTGGCGCTCCTGTCGGAGGGCCGGATCACCGCCGTGGGCACCCATCAGGAACTCCTGCGGACCAGCTCCGAGTACGCCTGGCTGATGGCCGGTGCCCATGACGGCGCCGGTGTCCTCGTGCCCGAGGAGGGCGGCACCCGATGAGCAGTACGACAGCCGACGGTCCCGCCCTGGCCGGCGACGACCTGCCCGACGGGGGACCCGGGCCGGCGCGCCCGGAGGACGACGCCTTCGAGGGCGACTCCCTCCCCACGCCCAGGGGCGCGACCCGGGCACTGCTGATGTCCCTGCTCGGCCCGATGCGGGCCAGGGTGGTGGTGGCCTCCCTCCTGCTGCTGGTCCAGCAGGCGGCCGTACAGGCGGGGCCGCTGCTGGTGGCGTACGCGATCGACAGCGGCGTGCCGGCGTTCCGGGACCACGACTACGGGCCGCTGGCCGCCGTCGGCGCCGGGTACGCGCTGTGTTCGCTGGCCGGCGGGATCATGCAGTACGCCTTCATCCGGGCGGCCGCGCGGATCAACCAGGACGTGCTGCTGGACCTGCGCGGCCGGATCTTCCGCCACGCCCAGGCGCTGAGTGTGGACTTCCACGAGCGCTACACCTCGGGCCGGCTGATCTCCCGGTCGACGACGGACGTGGAGTCCCTGCGCGAACTGCTCAGCGAGGGGCTCCAGGAACTGATCGGCGTGATCCTGTCGTTCGTGTCGATCTCGCTGCTGCTCTTCTGGCTCGATCTCGGCATCGGGGCCATCGCGGTGGCCTCCTTCGCTCCCCTGTACCTGCTGGTGCGGAGCTACCGCCGGCGGGCCGCCGATGCCTACTCGGCCCGCTCGTCGGCGATGGCCGGGGTCATCGTGAAGTTCGCCGAGACGATGAACGGGATCCGTCCCGTGCAGGCCTTCCGCCGGGAGCGCGCCAACGACCAGGACTTCGCGGTGCTCAACCACCGCCACGAACGTACGAACGGCGACGCCCTGCTGGAGATGGCCCGTTACGTCGTCGGGTCCCGGCTGGTCGCCAACACGGCGGTGGCCGGCATGGTGCTGTGGGGTGCCTACCGTGTGGCGTCGGGCACGCTGGCCCTCGGCGTGCTGGCGGCCGCCGTGCTCTATCTCCGCAGGCTCTACGACCCGATCGACCGGCTCGCGATGTTCCTCAACTCCTACCAGTCGGCGGCCGCCTCGCTGGAGAAGATCGCCGGCCTGCTGGCCCAGACGCCCTCCGTCCCGGAACCGCTCGCGCCGAAGGCGCTGCCGCCCTCGGCCGGCGAGCACCCGGGACGTGAGGTCACCTTCGACGGGGTGCGGTTCGCGTACCGGACGGGCGGCGAGGTCCTGCCCCGCTTCGCCCTGACGATCCCGGCGGGCCAGACGGTGGCGGTGGTCGGTTCGACGGGCGCGGGCAAGTCGACGCTGGCCAAGCTGCTGGCGCGCTTCTACGACCCGACGGAGGGACGGGTGCTGCTCGACGGGACGGATCTGCGCGATCTGGCCACCGGCGAACTGCGGCGGGGCGTGGTGATGGTGACCCAGGAGGCGTTCCTGTTCTCCGGGACGATCGCCGAGAACATCGCGATCGGCCGTCCGGACGCGACGCCCGAGGAGATCGAGCACGCGGCCAAGGCGATCGGGGCGCACGACTTCATCAGCGCCCTGCCCGACGGCTACGCCACCGACGTACGCAAGCGCGGTGGCCGCATCTCCGCGGGGCAGCGGCAACTGGTCGGCTTCGCACGGGCGTTGCTGGCGGATCCGGCGGTGCTGATCCTGGACGAGGCGACGAGTTCGCTCGACGTGCCCGGCGAGCGGGCGGTGCAGCGTGCGATGGACACCGTGCTGCACGGGCGCACCGCCGTGGTGATCGCCCACCGGCTGTCGACGGTGGAGATCGCCGACCGCGTGCTGGTGATGGAGCGGGGGTGCGTGGTCGAGGACGGAGCCCCGGCGGATCTCATCGCGGGGACCGGCCGGTTCGCGGGGCTGCACCGCGCGTGGCGCGAGAGCCTGGCGTGACGCGTGTGACGCGAGTGGTCGCCGCGCGGCGGCACCCGTCACTCGCACCACGCGGTTCCGTCCATCCGGACGGCGTCTCGCCCGGTGCCTGCGGCTCCTTCTGAACGGCCGTTCGGGGCGGCGTGGAACTGGCCACAGTTCCACGCCGCCCCGACTCCGTTTCCGCACCTCCGGCGGGCGTTCCTGTTCGAACGGCGCGGATTCGAACGAAATCTCAAGTCCTCCCGCCGTTTCCGGCCCCCCGGTGCTCCGGCAGCCCCCGTAGAGCACCGGGATGACACAGGGCGAAACGTCCGCTTAACGAACACGGCACTTCCGGCAACGGACGACTTCCGGCCATTGTATTGACGCGGTCCTGACACGCACCGGTTTCTGCTGGCACTCTTCCCCCGTTCCACGCACCGCCTGCTCTGCCGGTCGGCTCACCCAGTCGGCCGTGACCCCCCTCGCAGAAGGAGTCCGCGTGAGACCCACGCCCAGCCGTCGTGCCACCGCGACCGGCGCTCTGATAGCCGCAGCAGCCCTCCTCGCCGTAGGAATGCAGGGCGGTGCCGCAACGGCCGCCCCGGAAGGCGCGACCGCGGCCCCGGCCGCCGCCGTGAAGGGCGCCGACCCCGGCGCGCTGCCCGCGAAGCTCTCCCCCGCCCAGCGGGCCGAACTGCTCCGGGAGGCCAACTCCACCAAGGCGGCCACCGCCAAGGAGCTCGGCCTCGGGTCGACGGAGAAGCTCGTGGTACGGGATGTCGTCAAGGACGTCGACGGCACCACCCACACCCGCTACGAGCGCACGCTCGACGGGCTCCCGGTCCTCGGCGGCGACCTCGTCGTGGCCGAGTCGAAGGCGGGGAGGACCGAGGGCGTCACCAAGGCGTCGAAGGCGACCGGAGCGCAGCTGAAGGCCGTCGGCACCGCGGCGGACGTCGCGCCGGCCGCCGCCGAGAAGCAGGCCCTGACCGCCGCCAGGGCGGACGGCTCGAAGAGCACCGAGGCGAGCAAGGCCCCGCGCAAGGTCGTCTGGGCGGCGAACGGCACCCCGCAGCTCGCGTACGAGACCGTGGTCGGAGGTCTCCAGCACGACGGCACGCCGAACGAGCTGCACGTCATCACCGACGCCTCGTCGGGCGCCAAGCTGTTCGAGTGGCAGGCCATCGAGAACGGCACGGGCAACACGCAGTACAGCGGCACGGTCACGCTGGGCACCTCGGGCTCCGGCAGCTCGTACAACCTGACGGACAGCGCGCGCGGCAGCCACAAGACGTACAACCTGAACCGCGGCACGTCCGGCACCGGGACCCTGTTCTCCGGCCCCGACGACGTCTGGGGCAACGGCAGTGCGTCCAACACGGAGACCGCCGGGGCCGACGCGCACTACGGCGCCGCGGAGACGTGGGACTTCTACAAGAACGTGATGGGCCGCACCGGCATCCGGGGTGACGGAGTCGGCGCGTACTCGCGCGTGCACTACGGCAACAACTACGTCAACGCCTTCTGGTCCGACAGCTGCTTCTGCATGACGTACGGCGACGGCAGCGGCAACGCCGCACCCCTGACCTCGCTGGACGTGGCGGCCCACGAGATGACGCACGGCGTCACCTCCAACACCGCGGGTCTCAACTACAGCGGCGAGTCGGGCGGCCTCAACGAGGCCACGTCGGACATCTTCGCGGCGGGTGTGGAGTTCTACTCCAACACCTCGACGGACCCGGGCGACTACCTCGTCGGCGAGAAGATCGACATCAACGGCGACGGCACGCCGCTGCGTTACATGGACAAGCCGAGCAAGGACGGGGCGTCCAAGGACTCCTGGTACTCCGGCCTCGGCTCGATCGACGTCCACTACTCCTCGGGCCCGGCCAACCACTTCTTCTACCTGCTGTCCGAGGGCAGCGGCGCGAAGACCGTGAACGGGGTGAGCTACAACTCCCCGACGTCGGACGGCCTTCCGGTGACCGGCATCGGCCGGGACAAGGCGCTGCAGATCTGGTTCAAGGCGCTCACCACGAAGTTCACCTCCACCACGAACTACGCCGCGGCCCGCACGGGCACGCTGGCGGTGGCGACCGAGCTGTACGGCGCCTCCAGCGCCGAGTACACCGCGGTGGCCAACGCCTGGGCCGGCATCGCCGTGGGCTCGCGCCCCGGCGGCGGCGACCCCGACCCGGGTGGCAAGGTCTTCCAGAACACGACAGTGAAGGCCCTCGCCGACCGCAGCACCACCAACATCCCGGTCGTCGTCACCGGCCTCACCGGCAACGCGCCGAGCACCCTGTCGGTGGCGGTCAACATCACGCACACCTACCGCGGTGACCTCGTCCT
This sequence comes from Streptomyces sp. NBC_00178, assembly GCF_036206005.1. Lineage (NCBI taxonomy): Bacteria > Bacillati > Actinomycetota > Actinomycetes > Kitasatosporales > Streptomycetaceae > Streptomyces > Streptomyces sp. NBC_00178. Next base: position 5,127,901 of record NZ_CP108143.1, on the reverse strand, counting down.
CGACCTGGTGGCCCCGGACGGCACGGCGTACCGGCTGAAGAACTCCTCGTCCAGCGACTCCGCTGACAACGTGGTGGCGACCTACACGGTCAACGCCTCGTCCGAGGCGGCCAACGGCACCTGGAACCTCAGGATCCAGGACGCCTACTCCGGCGACACCGGCACCTTCAACAGCGTCAAGCTGACCTTCTGACGCACTGCCCGGGGACGCCTGGCCAGGCGTCCCCGGGACGGCGCGAAGGACAGGGGACGGCCCGGGGAAGCTCGCTTCCCCCGGGCCGTCCCGCGTTCAGTCGGGGATGTTCTGCTCGGCCCAGACCACCTTGCCGGTCGCCGTACGGCACGAACCCCAGCTCCGGCACAGCAGGTTGATGAGCTGGAGTCCCCGGCCGCCCTCGTCGCTGACGTCGGCGTGCTGGATCTGCGGCAGGTCGGGACCGGTGTCGGCGAGCTCCACCACGAGCCGTTCGTCGCGCAGCAGCCTGAGCCGGCCGGGCCCGCCGCCGTAGCGCAGGGCGTTGCCGACGAGCTCGCTGACGACCAGCTCCGTCACGTCCGCGAGTTCGCCGAGACCCCACAGGGCGAGCTGCTCGGTGACGAGCTTGCGGGCCGTGGAGGCGGGGTTCCCCTCGGTCGGCAGGTCCCACTCCCGCAGCCGCACGTCGGCGGGCAGCTCGTGGCCCCCCGCGACGAGCAGCACCGCTTCGTCGAAGCGGCCGTCGTCCGGCCGGGGGCAGGTCAACGGCTTCCCGGAATCCAGGAGTTCGGGTGGCATCGTGGCGACGGACGTCCGGAGCGTCTCCAGCTGCACGTCCACGTCGTCGGTCCGCGTCTTGATCAGCCCGTCGGTGTACAGGACCAGCCGCGCGCCGACCGGCCCGCGCAGCCGCAGCGGGTCGTACGGGATGACGCCCGCCCCCAGCGGCGCCCCGACCGGTACGTCGACGTAGCGGGCGGTGCCGCCGGCGTCGACCAGCAGCGGCGGCGGATGCCCGGCGCTCGCGATCGTGTAGCTGGAGTCCGCCGGGTCGTACACCGCGCACAGGCAGGTGGCGACCTGGTCGTCCTCCAGGTCGCGGGTGGCGAGGTCGAGCCGGGCCAGCACCCGGTCGGGCGCGATGTCCAGCGTCATGAGGGTGCGGGCGACGGTCCGCAGCCGGCCCATGGTGGCGGCGGCGGGCAGACCGTGGCCGGTGACGTCACCGACGACCAGCGCCGTGCGGCCCCCGGGCAGCGCCACCACGTCGTACCAGTCGCCGCCCACCCCGTGCGCGTCGACGGCGGGGGCGTAGTGGGCGTGCACCCGCAGCCCCGGTGTGCGGGGGGTGGCGCGCGGCAGCAGGGAACGCTGGAGGGAGACGACGTGCTCGCGCTCCCGCCCGTAGAGCCGCGCGTTGTCTATGAAGACGGCCGCCATGGAAGCCAGCTGACCCGCCAGGTCCAGGTCCGCGCGGTTGAAGGGCGGGCTGTCCCCGGCGCGCACGAAGTCCGCGGATCCCAGCAGGACGCCGCGCGCGGTCAGGGGCACGGCCATGTAGCTGTGGACGCCCTGGCGCCGCATGGCCACCGCGGCGCTCGCGGTGGGGGTGACGCGCTCGTAGTCCCGCGGAGTCATCCGGCTGACCAGCACGGGCCGGCCGTTGCGCAGGCACTCGGTGGTCAGCAGCGTCTCGCGACGCTCCCTGCGGTCGACGACCTCACCCACGGGCGAGGGTTCGAGCCCCTTCAGCGACTCGATGGCCCGGACCGCCATGGCCCGCGTGACGGGAACCGCGGCGCCGGTGACCCGCTCGCCCTCCTCGCCGCGCAGCACGGACTCCAGCAGGTCGACGGCGGCACCGTCGGCGAGCCTCGGGACGCTGTACGCGGCCAGCTCCTCGGCCGTCCGCTCCAGGTCGAGGCTCGTGCCGATCCGGGTACTCGCCGCGTTGAGCCAGCGCATCCGGACCGCGGAGGTGAAGCGGTCGCCGCGCAGGGCGCCTGGCTCGGACTGGCGGATGTGCAGCAGCCGGGAGACACCCCCCTTCGCGGCCGGCCGACGGGTCAGGCGTCTCGCTCGGCCTCCGCCGCCGTTCACCGTGCTGACCTCCACTCGCGTCCGGGGGAACGCCTCGCTCGTCACGTCGGTGGCTGCTGGGCAGCACCGGCAGGGCTGTCATGTTAGCGAGATCACGGCGAAAAAACCCCTGCCGGTCGTCCCGTGGGACAGCGGGGCACGACGACGGGCCCGGCGCAGCACGCACGCCGGGCCCGTCGCAGCCGCGGGACGTCAGCGCAGGAGCACCCCGCCGCCGTCGCCCGTGGACGCGTTCGGCACCACGACCAGGCCGAGTTCCGCACCCGAGGCGAGCAGCCGGTGCGAGGGCAGGACGCGCACGGTGTATCCGTAGGGGCCGGTGCGGTCGAGGGCGAGCGGGCCCTCGTAGAGCCAGCGGTCCTCCAGGTCGTGTCCGCCCGCCGGCTTCAGCGGAAACGTCCGGGCCTCGGCGATCGCGTCGCCGGAGTCCACGCGTCCGGCGACGACCTGCACCTCCACGTCGTCCGGGTCGAGACCGCCGAGGGCGACCCGGACCCGGAGCGCCAGGGTGGACCCGAGCTCCGCCGAGTCCCCGACGACCGTGTCGGCCGCGGCCTCCACGTGGTCGACGGCGACCTGCGGCCAGGCGGCGCGGATCCTGGACTTCCAGGCGGCGAGCTCCCGGGCGGACGCGGGCTCCAGTGCCCGGCGGGCCCGGGCGGCCGGAGCGTAGAGCCGCTCGACGTACTCGCGCACCATGCGTCCCGCGAGGACCTTGGGCCCCAGGGTGACCAGCGTGCTGCGGACCATCTCGATCCACCGCTCGGGCAGGTCGTCGGCGTTACGGTCGTAGAAGCGCGGGGCGACGCGGTCCTCGATGAGCGCGTAGAGGGCGTTGGCCTCCAGCTCGTCGCGCCGCTCCTCCCCGGTGGCGGAGCCGTCGGCGGTGGGGATCGCCCAGCCGAAGTCCGGCCCGAACCACTCGTCCCACCATCCGTCGCGCACGGACAGGTTCAGGCAGCCGTTCAGCGCCGCCTTCATCCCGCTCGTACCGCACGCCTCCAGGGGGCGCAGCGGGTTGTTGAGCCAGACGTCGCAGCCCGGGTAGAGCTTCTGGGCCATGGCCATGCCGTAGTCCGGCAGGAAGACGATGCGGTGGCGCACCCGGGGGTCGTCGGCGAAACGCACCAGTTCCTGGATCAGCCGCTTGCCGCCGTCGTCCGCGGGGTGGGCCTTGCCGGCGACGACGATCTGGATCGGGTGCGTCGGGTGGAGCAGCAGTTCCCTCAGCCGGTCACGGTCGTGGAGCATGAGCGTGAGGCGCTTGTACGAGGGCACCCGGCGGGCGAAGCCGATGGTCAGCACGTCGGGGTCGAGGACGTCGTCGATCCAGCCGAGCTCGGCGCTGCCCGCGCCCCGACGGCGCCACGAGGCGTGGAGACGTGTGCGCACCTCGGTGACGAGCTGTTCGCGCAGACCCCTGCGCAGGTCCCAGATCTCGCGGTCGGAGGCGGTCGTCACGGCGCCCTGGTCCCCGGGCGTGCCGGTCCGGCCGCCGCCGGCGCCGTCCGCCGCGCCGGACCCCGCTCCGGCCGCGGTGTTCTCCGCACGTGCGGAGCCGGATGTGCCCGCTCCGAGCCGCAGAACCTCGGGGGCGACCCATGTCGGCGCGTGCACGCCGTTGGTCACCGAGGTGATCGGCACCTCGGAGGGGTCGAATCCCGGCCACAGCCCGGAGAACATCTCCCGGCTGACGGCCCCGTGCAGGGTGGAGACGCCGTTGGCGCGCTGGGCGAGCCGCAGTCCCATCACCGCCATGTTGAAGAGGCCGGGCTCGCCGCCCTCGTGGGTCTCCATGCCGAGGCGCAGGACCTTGTCCACGGGGACCCCGGGCAGTTCGCCGTCGTCCCCGAAGTGGCGGGCCACGAGCTGGCGGTCGAAGCGGTCTATCCCGGCGGGGACCGGGGTGTGCGTGGTGAAGACCGCGCCGGCCCGCACGACCTCGATGGCGGCGTCGAAGTCCAGTCCGGTCTCGGAGAGTTCCCTGATCCGCTCCAGGCCGAGGAATCCGGCGTGGCCCTCGTTGGTGTGGAACACCTCGGGCGCCGGGTGCCCGGTCAGCCGGCAGTAGGTGCGCACCGCGCGCACCCCGCCGATGCCGAGCAGCATCTCCTGCAGCAGCCGGTGGTCGCTGCCGCCGCCGTAGAGCCGGTCGGTGACGTCGCGCTCGCCCGGGGCGTTCTCCTCGACGTCGGAGTCCAGGAGCAGCAGGGGCACGCGACCGACCTGGGCCTGCCAGACGCAGGCGTACAGCGAGCGGCCGCCGGGCAGCGCGAGCACCACCCGGCTGGGGGTGCCGTCGGTCTCCCGCAGGAGGGTGAGCGGCAGCTCGTTGGGGTCGAGGACGGGGTAGTGCTCCTGCTGCCAGCCGTCGCGGGACAGGCTCTGGCGGAAGTAGCCGTGCCGGTAGAGCAGGCCGACCCCGATCAGGGGTACGCCCAGGTCGCTGGCGGCCTTCAGGTGGTCGCCGGCCAGGATGCCGAGCCCTCCGGAGTACTGCGGCAGGGCTGCGGTCACCCCGAACTCGGGGGAGAAGTAGGCGATGGCCGCGGGGAGCTCCGCGCCCTGGGAGAGCTGGTCCTGATACCACCTCGGGCCGCCGAGGTACTCCTTCAGGTCCCCGGACACCTCGGCGAGGCGGTCCAGGAAGTTCCTGTCCCCGGCCAGCTCGGAGAGCCGGGCGGCGGAGACGGCACCGAGCAGCCGGACGGGGTCGGCGTCCGCGGGCCGCCACCCCTCGGGGTCGGCCGCCCGGAACAGCTCTTGGGTGTCGGTGTGCCAGGACCAGCGCAGGTTGCGGGCGAGGTCGCTGAGCGGTCGCAGGGGTTCGGGGAGGACGGGACGCACGGTGAATCGACGAATGGCCTTCACGTATCCCACCTTTACAGGGGACGTACGGATCCGAGGGGACGCACGACGGTGGACGCCCTCTCCGTCACCCTCGACGGTAGCCGTGTGCCGCCGTACGCGGCCACGGCGCGCGGACGGCTCAGTGGGACCCCGGCCGCCCGTCCCGCCCGCCCCCGTCACCGGCGCTGCACCGTACGCGCCGTCCCCCGCCCGTTCCTGACGCCACATCCGTCACCGGGCCCTCGTACGCTCCCTCTCCCTCGACTGCCCCATGGGCCAGATGCGCCAGTTGCGTACCCATCTGTCACGGGCGATATGGCTGATTTCCCCACCTCACGCGGACTTGTGGCACCCCGCACCACAGGGAAGGCTTCGGAGGTGCCCGCGAAACCGCCGGAGGACCGGCGCGCGGACATGTGCGTGTGCACCGGTTGCACCCAGGAGTTAACACACCGCCGGGTTGGCCGCCCGAGAACGGTGGGAAGGCTCCCCCGGTAACAGTCCCGCGCTGCACACCCCAGGTGCCCCGGTCGGAGCCCGAATCCCCCGCGCACCTGCCATTCGAGTGCCATTCGAGTGAACGCGGACAGGAGCGGCCATGCCCACAGCCCGCCAGCCGACGACCGAGCAGCTACAAAGGACGCAACCCCACCATCGCGGCGCGCGCGGTCAGCCCTTCACGCCCACGTCGCGCACCGTGCATGCCGAGCTCCGACCCCCAGGTGATTCCATGATCGGTCGCATTCCCGTCCTGGACGTGACTCCGCTCGTCGACTGCGGCAGACGGCCGGCCAAAGCCGTCGCGGGCGAGACCTTCCAGGTCAGCGCCACAGTCTTTCGCGAGGGCCACGACGCGGTGGCCGCCAACGTCGTCCTGTGCGACGCGAACGGACGGCCCGGCCCCTGGACGCGGATGCGCGAGCTCGCTCCCGGCACCGACCGCTGGGGCGCGGACGTCACCCCCGACGCCGAGGGGGCCTGGACGTACACCGTCGAGGCGTGGAGCGACCCCGTCACCACGTGGCGCACGGCCGCGCGGATCAAGATCCCCGCGGACATCGACACCGCTCTCGTGTTCGCGGAGGGGGCGGAGCTCTACGCACGGGCCGCCGAGGGCGTGCCCAAGAAGGACGGCCGCGAGGCCGTGCTGGCCGCGGTCGACGCGCTGCGCGACACCGGCCGCCCCGCCGCCGCCCGGCTCGCCGCCGCGCTGGCCCCCGAGGTGGACGACGCGCTCGGCCGCCACCCCCTGCGCGAGCTGGTCACAGCGTCCCGGCCGCTGCCGCTGACCGTCGAGCGGCGGCGCGCCCTGTACGGCTCCTGGTACGAGCTGTTCCCGCGTTCGGAGGGCGCCCGGCTGGAGCCGGTGGCGCCCGCGAAGCCGGCGCGGAAGCCGCGGGCCACGAAGACCGCGAAGACGGCCGCCGCCACGCGGAAGAAGGTTTCCGCAGTCACCGCGGAGGTCGCCGCGCCGGCCACCAGGCTGGTCAGCGGCACGTTCCGCACCGCAGCCGAACGGCTTCCCGCCGTGGCCGCGATGGGGTTCGACGTCGTCTACCTCCCGCCGGTCCACCCGATCGGCACCACCCACCGCAAGGGCCCCAACAACACCCTCACCCCCGGTGCCGACGACCCCGGGGTGCCCTGGGCGATCGGCTCGGCCGACGGCGGCCACGACGCGGTCCACCCGGACCTCGGGACGCTGGAGGACTTCGACCACTTCGTGGCGACGGCGCGCACCCTGCGGATGGAGGTGGCGCTGGACTTCGCGCTCCAGTGCTCCCCGGACCACCCGTGGGTCACTGAGCACCCGGAGTGGTTCCACCACCGCCCGGACGGGTCGATCGCGTACGCCGAGAACCCGCCGAAGAAGTACCAGGACATCTATCCCATCGCCTTCGATCAGGACATGGCCGGGATCGTGCGCGAGACCGTGCGCATCCTGCGGTTCTGGATGGACCACGGCGTACGGATCTTCCGTGTCGACAACCCGCACACCAAGCCGGTCGTCTTCTGGGAGAAGGTGATCGCCGACGTCAACCGCACCGACCCGGACGTGATCTTCCTGGCGGAGGCCTTCACCCGCCCGGCGATGATGCGCGCGCTGGCCTCGGTCGGCTTCCAGCAGTCGTACACCTACTTCACCTGGCGTAACACGAAGGGCGAACTCACCGAGTACGTCACCGAGCTCTCGGGCGAGAGTTCCTCGTACATGCGCCCCAACTTCTTCGTGAACACGCCCGACATTCTTCCCGGTTACCTCCAGGACGGGGGCCGCCCCGCCTTCGAGGCCCGGGCCGTGCTGGCCGCGACGCTGTCCCCCTCCTGGGGCGTGTACGCGGGCTTCGAGCTGTGCGAGAACACCCCGGCGCATCCCGGGAGCGAGGAGTACCACGACTCGGAGAAATACCAACTCAGGCCCAGGGACTGGGAGTCCGCGGAACGTGAGGGCCGCTCGCTCGCCCCCCTGATCACCTCCCTCAACCGGGTCCGTCGTCGCCATCCGGCACTCCAGCAACTGCGCGACGTGCACTTCCACTCCGTCGACAACGACGCCCTGATCGCCTACAGCAAGCGGTCGGGCCCGGATGCCGTCCTCGTGGTCGTCAACCTCGACCCTCACCACACCCAGGAGGCCACGGTCTCGTTGGACATGCCGCGCCTCGGCCTCGACTGGCACGAGAGCGTGCCGGTGCGCGACGAGCTCACCGGCGACACCTATCACTGGGGCAGGACCTTCTATGTGCGCCTCGAGCCGGGTGTGACACCCGCGCACATCGTCGCCCTGCGACCGTCCCCGCCGACCGGAGGGTCACCCACGCCATGATCGTCAATGAGCCCGTCCACGACCTGTTCGAGGACACTCCCGCCAAGGACCGCGACCCCGACTGGTTCAAGCGCGCCGTCTTCTACGAGGTACTCGTCCGCTCCTTCCAGGACTCCAACGGGGACGGCGTGGGTGACCTCAAGGGCCTGACCGCCAAGCTGGACTACCTGCAGTGGCTGGGCGTCGACTGCCTGTGGCTGCCGCCGTTCTTCAAGTCCCCGCTGCGAGACGGCGGTTACGACGTCTCCGACTACACCGCAGTGCTTCCGGAGTTCGGCGACCTCGCCGACTTCGTGGAGTTCGTCGACGCCGCGCACCAGCGCGGCATGCGCGTGATCATCGACTTCGTCATGAACCACACGAGCGACCAGCACGACTGGTTCCAGCAGTCGCGGACCGATCCGGACGGACCGTACGGCGACTACTACGTCTGGGCGGACGACGACAAGCAGTTCCCGGACGCGCGGATCATCTTCGTCGACACGGAGACGTCCAACTGGACCTTCGACCCGGTGCGCAAGCAGTACTACTGGCACCGGTTCTTCTCGCACCAGCCCGATCTCAACTACGAGAACCCGGCGGTGCAGGAGGAGATCATCTCGGCCCTGCGCTTCTGGCTGGACCTGGGCATCGACGGGTTCCGCGTGGACGCCGTGCCCTACCTCTACCAGCGCGAGGGCACCAACTGCGAGAACCTCCCGGAGACCCACGACTTCCTCAAGCGGGTCCGCAAGGAGATCGACGCCAACTACCCGGACACGGTGCTGCTGGCCGAGGCCAACCAGTGGCCCGAGGACGTCGTCGACTACTTCGGCGACTACACCGGGGGCGGCGACGAGTGCCACATGGCGTTCCACTTCCCGGTGATGCCACGGATCTTCATGGCCGTCAGGCGGGAGAGCCGCTATCCCGTCTCCGAGATCCTCGCGAAGACGCCGGAGATCCCGTCGGGCTGCCAGTGGGGCATCTTCCTGCGCAACCACGACGAGCTCACGCTCGAGATGGTGACGGACGAAGAGCGCGACTACATGTACGCGGAGTACGCCAAGGACCCGCGGATGCGCGCCAACATCGGCATCCGCCGCCGGCTCGCCCCGCTCCTGGACAACGACCGCAACCAGATCGAGCTGTTCACGGCGCTGCTGCTGTCCCTGCCCGGTTCCCCGATCCTCTACTACGGGGACGAGATCGGGATGGGCGACAACATCTGGCTGGGCGACCGGGACGCCGTGCGCACCCCGATGCAGTGGACGCCGGACCGCAACGCGGGTTTCTCGTCCAGCGACCCGGGGCGGCTCTACCTTCCCACCATCATGGACCCGGTCTACGGCTACCAGGTCACCAACGTCGAGGCGTCCATGGCCTCGCCGTCGTCGCTGCTGCACTGGACGCGGCGGATGATCGAGATCCGCAAGCAGAACCCGGCGTTCGGCCTCGGCTCGTACAACGAGCTGCCGTCGTCGAACCCCGCGGTGATCGCGTTCACGCGTGAGTACAAGGACGATCTCGTCATGTGCGTCCACAACTTCTCGCGGTTCGCACAGCCGACGGAACTCGATCTGCGGGCCTTCGACGGGCGTCATCCGGTGGAGCTGATCGGCGGGGTGCGCTTCCCGGCCGTCGGCCAGTGGCCCTACCTGCTGACACTCGCGGGCCACGGTTTCTACTGGTTCCGCATGCGCAAGGACGCCCCGGTCGGCTGACCGCCGACGACGGGCGGCTGACGGCGCCCCGGCCCCGGGGCGCCACCCGCGGGGCGGTTTCCACCGCCCCGCACGGGGCACTCTCCCCCATATCGAGCTCTCCGGGCTCCATCCGGCCCCTGGGGCCGATCGATCGAGTCCGTACGGACTTTCCTCACCCGACACGTCCCGCACAGCCGGACAGCCATTGCCGCAATCCGGGACACTCTTCGCATCCTGTGGTGTGCCCGGGGAAAGGACGCGATGCCATGTCGGAGGCTGCATCCACTCGAGTCGCCCTGGCGAAGAGCACAACATCGAGAAAGACGACAAGACGACACCCGGCGAGCACGGGCACGACCGCCCTGCTGCCGTCCCTCGCGCCGCTCCTCCACGAGTGGGTGCCCCGGCAGCGGTGGTTCGCGGGCAAGGGACAGCCCGTCACCGGGTTCTCGCTGGTGGCCGCGACGGAGATACTGCCGCTGGACACGGCGGGCACGGGACCCGGGCTGCTGCACCTGCTCGTCCGGGTCCACCAGCCGAGCGCACGGCCCGCGCAGGCGCAGGCGCAGGGAGACTGCTACCAGCTCCTGCTCGGCGTGCGCACGGCTCTGCCGCAGCGGCTGGCCGGGGCGCGCATCGGCCAGGTGACCGAAGGGCCGCTGGCCGGGCGCACCCTGTACGAAGGGATGCACGACCCCCGCGTCGCCGACCTTCTGCTGGAACGATTCCGTAGCCCCGGATCCCTCGGCCCCCTCCGCTTCGACCGGGCCGGGCCGGTCCCTCCCGGGCTCAGCCCGCGCGTCCTGGACACCGAGCAGTCCAACTCCTCGCTCGTGTACGGCGACGCGCTCATCCTGAAGATCTTCCGTCGGGTCTTCCCGGGTATCAACCCCGATCTGGAGCTGCCGCTCGCGCTCGGCCGCGAGGGCTGCGGCCGGGTCCCTGCCCCGGTCGCCTGGTTCGAGGCGGCCACCGGGCCGGAGCCGCTCACACTCGGCGTGCTTCAGCCGTTCCTGCGGGGCGCGCAGGACGGGTGGCAGCTCGCCCTCGCCGCCCTGGCGGCCGGACGGGACTTCGTCCCCGAGGCGCACGCGCTCGGCCGGGCCACCGCCGAGGTCCACACGGCGCTCGCCGCCGCCCTGCCCACCCCGCCGCTGGCGCAGGACCGGACCCGGCATCTGGTGGCCGGGATGGTGGAACGGCTGGAGGCCGCCGCCCAGGCGGTGCCGGCACTCGTGCCGTACGTACCGGGGCTACGGACCGCCTTCGACGCGGTCGCGGCGCTCGGGGACACGGGCGGCGGCTGGGCAGCCCAGCGGGTCCACGGCGATCTGCACCTGGGCCAGACACTGCGGGACGACGACGGTTTCTGGTCGCTGATCGACTTCGAGGGCGAGCCGGCCAGCCCCCTGCCCGAACGCCGCAGCCCGCAGCCGACGGTGCGCGACGTCGCGGGAATGCTCCGCTCCTTCGACTACGCGGCCCGCTCCCACCACCCGTGGAACCCGGAGTGGGCGGCCCGCTGCCGCACCGCCTACTGCGAGGGCTACGCCCGCGCGGCCGGCACCGATCCGCGCGCCGAGCCGGAACTGCTGCGCGCCCACGAGACCGACAAGGCGGTGTACGAGGTGCTCTACGAAGCCCGGCACCGTCCCGACTGGCTGCCCGTCCCGATGGCCGCCATCCAGCGCCTGGCCGCAGCGCCGGCGTGAACTCCCCTTCCCCCGTTTCCCCTTCGAGTCATCCGAGGAGGCAGTCTCTGTGACCGCCCGCAAGCCGTCCCGCAAGTCGCCCGAGCCCATCGAGGCCCCGCCCGCGGCAAAGCCGGTGACCACCGAGGTCACGGCGGCCGCCCCGGCCGAGCCCCCCGCCCCGGCCGCGGAGACCGCCGCCGCGGCACCGGCACCGGCCCCCGTCAAGCGCGCCCGCGCCAAGCGGACCACCGCAGCCGCGGGGGCCACCGCGGCCACCGCCACCCCGCCGCGTCCGCGCCGCGGCGGGGGCAGCAGGAACGCGCTGCCCGCGACCGTCCTGGACGACGCGGACCGGGGTCGGCTGCTCGCCGGTGAGCACCACGACCCGCACGGCGTCCTGGGCGCGCACCCGGTCACGGGCGGGGTGCTCTTCCGGGCCCTGCGGCCCTTCGCCCGCTCGGTGGCCGTCCTGGCCGGAGGCAAGCGCGCCGAACTCCAGAGCGACGGGGACGGCTTCTTCTCCGGTGTCCTCCCGATGCCCGCCGTGCCCGACGCCTACCGCCTGCAGGTCGCCTACGACGACAACACGATCGAGGTCGACGACCCGTACCGCTTCCTGCCCGCCATCGGCGAGCTGGACCTCCACCTGGTCGGTGAGGGCCGGCACGAGGAGCTCTGGAAGGCGCTCGGGTCCGCGCCCATGGAGCACCAGGGCGTCCAGGGCACCCGCTTCACGGTCTGGGCCCCGAACGCCCGGGGAGTCCGCGTCACGGGCGACTTCAACTACTGGGACGGCACCGCCTTCCCCATGCGCTCGCTCGGTTCCTCCGGCATCTGGGAGCTGTTCCTCCCGGGCGTGGGCGAGGGCGCGGCCTATAAGTACGACATCTGCCGGCCCGACGGGTCGCACACCCAGCGGGCCGACCCGATGGCCCGGCACACCGAGGTGCCTCCCGCCACCGCCTCGGTGGTCACGGCGTCCCACCACGAGTGGACGGACGCCGACTGGATGGCGCACCGGGGCGACCGCCCCGTCCACGAGTCGCCGTTCTCGGTGTACGAGGTCCACCTGCCGTCATGGCGGCCGGGGCTGACGTACCGCCAGCTCGCCGCACAGCTCCCCGCGTACGTCCGCGAGCTGGGCTTCACTCACGTGGAGCTGATGCCGGTGTCGGAGCACCCGTTCGGCGGCTCGTGGGGCTACCAGGTCACGGGCTTCTTCGCCCCGACGTCCCGGATGGGCACCCCCGACGACTTCCGCTTCCTCGTCGACGCGCTGCACGCCGCGGGCATCGGGGTCCTCATGGACTGGGTGCCGGCGCACTTCCCGCGCGACGACTGGGCACTCGCCGAGTTCGACGGGCGGCCGCTGTACGAGCACTCCGACCCGAGGCGGGCCGCGCACCCCGACTGGGGCACCCTGGAGTTCGACTACGGCCGGACGGAGGTCCGCAACTTCCTGGTCGCCAACGCCACGTACTGGTGCGAGGAGTTCCACATCGACGGCCTGCGCGTGGACGCGGTGGCCTCGATGCTCTACCTCGACTACTCCCGCGAGGACGGCCAGTGGTCGCCGAACGAGTTCGGGGGCCGGGAGAACCTGGACGCGGTGGCCTTCCTCCAGGAGATGAACGCGACGGTCTACCGCCGCAACCCCGGCGTCGTCACGATCGCCGAGGAGTCGACCGCCTGGGAGGGGGTCACCCGCGCCACCGACCACGGCGGCCTCGGCTTCGGCCTCAAGTGGAACATGGGCTGGATGCACGACTCCCTGGTCTACGTGTCCAAGGAGCCGGTGCACCGCAAGTACCACCACAACGAGATGACGTTCTCGATGGTGTACGCCTACAGCGAGAACTACGTGCTGCCGATCTCGCACGACGAGGTCGTGCACGGCAAGCAGGCACTGGTCAGCAAGATGCCCGGGGACTGGTGGCAGCAGCGGGCGAACCACCGCGCCTACCTCGGCTTCATGTGGGCGCATCCTGGGAAGCAACTCCTCTTCATGGGACAGGAGTTCGCCCAAGGAGCGGAGTGGTCCGAGGGCCACGGCCCCGACTGGTGGCTGCTCGACGAGACCTACGAGGCCTCCGGTGACCACCGCGGCGTACGCACCCTCGTCGGCGACCTGAACGCGGTGTACGGCGCGCTGCCCGCGCTGTGGCAGCGCGACACCGATCCGGCGGGCTTCTCCTGGATCGACGGCGGCGCGGCGGAGGACAACGCGTTCTCCTTCGTGCGCTACGACGCGGACGGCTCGCCGCTGATCGCCGTCTCCCACTTCTCCCCGGTGGTGCGGCACGACTACCGCATCGGCGTCCCGGACGGCCCGGAGGCCTGGGTGGAGATCATCAACACGGACGCGGCCCGCTACGGCGGGAGCGACGTGCGCAACGGTGAGCCGCTGAAGCCGGAGGCGGTGCCGGCGCACGGCCGGGACACCAGCATCACGCTGACGCTCCCGCCGCTGGCGACGGTCTGGCTGCGGCCCGCCTGAGGTCCGCACGAGGGGGCGGCGCACCGGTTGTCCGGTGCGCCGCCCCCTCGGCGTCCTGCGGGGTGGAACCCGCCCGCAGGTGTCAGACCGCTGCCGGGAGCACGTCCTCCAGCTCCTGGAGCAGGCGGCGCTTCGGCCGGGCGCCGACCATCGACTTCACCGGCTCACCGCCCTGGAACACCATGAGGGTCGGCATCGACAGCACCGCGTAGCGGGACGCGGTCCCGGGGTTGTGGTCCACGTCGATCTGGACGACCTTGAGGCGGTCCGCCTCCTCCCGGGCGATCGCACCGAGCACCGGGGCCAGTTGGCGGCAGGGGCCGCACCAGTCCGCCGTGAACTCGACCAGGACCGGCAGGCCCGCCTCCAGCACCTCGGCGCCGAACGTCGCGTCCGTGACCTCGGCGACACCCTCTGCGTGGATCATCCCTCGTCCTTCCGGTTCAGTCCGCATGTGGTTCAGCTCGCATCGCGGTTCAGTTCGCATCGCGGTTCGGGGCCGCCCGGCAGGTCGGCGGACGCCTCCAGTTCGGCGCGGGTGAGCTGGGCACCCACCTCCGCACGAACGGCCTTCAACTGGTCGATGAGCGCGTCCAGTTCGCCGAGCTTGCGCCGGTAGACCGCCAGAGACGCGGGGCACGCGTCGCCCGCCGGGTGACCGGCGCGCAGGCAGTCGACGAAGGGGCGGGTCTCCTCCAGGTCGAACCCGAAGTCCTGCAGGGTCCGGATCTGCTCGATCAGGCGCAGATCGCCCTCGTCGTACGTGCGGTAGCCGTTCCCGGCGCGGCGGGCGGGCAGCAGCCCGCGTGACTCGTAGTAGCGCAGGGTCCGTGTCGTCGTCCCGGCGCGTTCGGCCAGTTCCCCGATTCGCATACCGCGACCGTAATCCTTGACGTCGGCGTCAAGGCAAGAGCCGACGGGGCAACGGGGGCGGCGACGGGACGACGGGGCAGCCTTCGGGAAGTAAAGCGGCCGGGGCCATTGACGGCCGGCCCGGGTGCATCTAAATAACACTGAGAGCGCTCTCAGAATCCTTCCCGGCACGTCCCCACCGGAGGTTCACTTGCGTACGAGCCGCACCGTCCCCCACAGACGCACATCCCTCCTCGCCCTCATCACCGCCCTGGCACTCACCCTCGCCGGAGTGATCACGGTCGCCGGTTCCGGGTCCGCCCGCGGCGACGTGCCCTCCACTCCCGGCTGGGACCTGAAGTGGAGCGACGACTTCAACGGCGCGAACCGCAGCCTGCCGTCGGCGGCGAACTGGCAGATCGACACGGGCCACGGCTACCCCGGCGGTCCGGGCAACTGGGGCACCGGAGAGATCCAGAACTACACCGCCAGCCCCGACAACGTCAGCCTCGACGGCAACGGCAACCTCCGCATCACGCCGCTGCGCGACGGCGCCGGCAACTGGACCTCGGGCCGGATCGAGACCAAGCGGGCCGACTTCAAAGCGCCGGCCGGCGGCACCCTGCGCATCGAGGGCCGCGTCCAGATGCCGAACGTCACCGGCAACGCCGCCCTGGGCTACTGGCCCGCCTTCTGGGCCCTCGGTTCGCCCTACCGGGGCAACTACTGGAACTGGCCGGGCATCGGCGAGTTCGACATCATGGAGAACGTCAACGGCATCAACTCCGTCTGGGGCGTGCTGCACTGCGGGGTGAACCCGGGCGGCCCCTGCAACGAGACCACCGGCCTCGCCAGCAACCGGGCCTGCCCGGGGTCCAGCTGCCAGTCGGCGTTCCACACCTACCGCTTCGAGTGGGACCGTGCCGTCAGCCCCAACGCACTGCGCTGGTACGTCGACGGCCAGCTCTTCCACAGCCTCACGCAGAACCAGTTCGACGCCGCGACGTGGTCGAACATGACGGACCACGCCGGGTACTTCCTCCTGCTGAACCTCGCGATCGGCGGCGCCTTCCCGAACGCGCTCGGCGGCTCCACCCCGACCGCCGAAACGGTGCCGGGCCGGCCCATGCTGGTCGACTACGTCGGCGTCTGGACCAAGGGCGGCGGCGGGACCACCGACCCGCCCACCGATCCCCCCACCGACCCGCCGACCGGTTCCTCCACCCTCGCCCTGCGCAGCGGCGGCGGCCTCGGCGCGGCCCAGTCCTCCGCCTCGTCCGTGACGGTCGCCTCCGCGGGTGGCGGCAACTACGACGGCACCCCGCACAGCCCGCAGACGTTCACGGCCACCGGCCTCACGCGGGCGTACGACGGCGGCTCGACCCAGTTCGACGTCTTCGCCGACTCGGGCACCACCGTCGCCAACGGACAGCAGGTGCGGGTGAGTTACGACCGCACCGGTGACGG
Source organism: Streptomyces sp. NBC_00178 (assembly GCF_036206005.1). Lineage (NCBI taxonomy): Bacteria > Bacillati > Actinomycetota > Actinomycetes > Kitasatosporales > Streptomycetaceae > Streptomyces > Streptomyces sp. NBC_00178. The sequence continues at coordinate 5,111,952 of NZ_CP108143.1, read as the reverse complement.
GACCTGGGACCGCACGGAGACGTACAACTACTTCGCCACCGATCCGGTCAGCGGATACGAGCACTACACCCAGTCCAAGGGGCTCAAGTCCTCGACCGGAAGCCACGGCAACCTGTCCAACGGGACGGTGAAGGTCGAGGTCTGGAACGCCATCGGCAACGGCACGAGCGCCGTGGGGACCGGCAACCAGTCGGTCGTCCACATCCCGTACGGCTGATGAAGCGTCAGGATCGCTGCAGATAGCAGGTGTAGGCACCCGTCACGGTGGTCTCCGTTCCTCCCTGGCCGACCGTCAGGGTCACCTCGGAGTCCCCCATGACGCTGAACCCGTCCAAGTAACCGCCGCCGCGCCGCCAGTCCTTCGGCGCGGCGGCGTAGACGCGTTCGCACGCGGTCCTGGCATATCCGTCGCCTCCCCGGACATCGGGGTCGCCGGGGAGGGTCCGGTCCACCTTCACGTGGCCGAGCACCCTCAGGTCGTGCGGCTTCGCGCAGTCCACGGGCCGCACGACCTCCGCCGCACCGAGCCCCGTGTCACCCGTGGTGGCACACCGCCCGTCCGCGAGACCGGCGACCGGGGCCAGCACCTCGGCGGCGTCCGCGACGCCCTTGCCGCCGGAAGGCCCCTTGCCCTTCACCGGCTCACCGAAGGCGCTGAGCGCGAAGGCCGCGCGCAGCCGCTTCACACCGAGGAGTTCCCGCTGCTCGTGGAGCCGGTCCAGCACGGGCCCGAGGTCGGCGGTGGCCGAGGACAGCCGCCCTTCGGCGTCGAGGCGCACCGTGACGTCGACCGGGTCGAGGCCCCAGTCGCCCTGGAGGCTCTGCAGGTCGCGGGGCAGCAGTTCGGACGCGACCTCGGGGAGAGCGGTCACCGCGTACACCCGGCTGCCGTCGGCCTTGCGTACGGGCTTCTCCCGCGGGATCAGGCGCGGCACGAGATCCGCGAGAGTGCCGCTGTACGGGGCCGCGTCGCCCGCCGCGTGCGCCGCGATCACGCCGGTGGACTCACCGAGTTCGCTGACGGCGCGGGGTGTGAACTTCAGCCAGGAGGAGGCTCCGTGCCGGACGTAGACGTCCTCACCGGATGTCGCGAGCACCCGCCCGCCCTTCGGGTCCGCCGCACCGAGCCGCTCCCGGAGCGCGGCCGGGAAGTGCGGGTCGGCGTCGAGGCCGAGCTTCGCGAAGGACGTACCGCCCGCGTAGTCCAGGCTGCCCCGCGTGCGGTCCACGGCGTCGCCGCCGGCCGCCCCGTACGTCAGCGTCGAGCTGAAGACGGCGGTTCCCGCGTCGCGGGTGGCGTCGGTCGCCGCCTGGAACTGCTCGGCGAGCGGCCTTCCCCAGACCGCCTCCCCTGCGGGGGTCTTGTCCTCGGCGGCGCATCCGGCCATGCCGATGATGACCGGCAGCAGCAGCGCGGCTGCTGCTCTCCGGTGTCGTGCGGTCTTCAGTGTCCCCACCCCTTGTGCCTGGTCAGGACATCCTCTGCGTCCGACCGGAGCCCTGATCGTGGCCCCTGCGGCCGTCCGGCACCAGCACGGGATGATCACGCTCTCCGATTACCGGACACATCGGTGACCGGACGGCCGGACGTGCCTGGGCATGGCGGTGCGGCCGGCACGGGATACCCGTGCCGGCCGCACCGTCGCCCCCAGGGCTCCTCGCCGGCGCCTATGCCTTGACGAGCGAGGGCTTCTCCTCGTCCCCGCCCCTGGCGTCCGGGACGTGCGGCTCGCCGCTGTGGGCGTCGTCCGTCATCGTCTGCTCGTCGAACGGGAGGGCGCCGGAGAGGACCCGGTCCACCCGCTCCCGGTCGATCTCCTTGGTCCAGGTGCCCACCAGCACCGTGGCCACCGCGTTGCCCGCGAAGTTCGTCAGGGCACGGGCCTCGCTCATGAAGCGGTCGATGCCGACGATCAGGCCGACCCCGTCGACCAGTTCGGGGCGGTGCGACTGCAGGCCGCCCGCGAGGGTGGCGAGGCCGGCGCCGGTGACGCCCGCGGCACCCTTGGAGGCGATCACCATGAAGACGAGGAGCGAGATCTGCTCGCCGATGCTCAGCGGGTCACCCGTGGCGTTGGCGATGAAGAGCGAGGCCATCGTGAGGTAGATGGCGGTGCCGTCGAGGTTGAAGCTGTAGCCGGTCGGCACGGTGATGCCGACGACGGGCTTGCTGACACCCATGTGCTCCATCTTCGCGATGAGCCGCGGCAGGGCCGACTCGGACGACGAGGTGGACAGGATCAGCAGGAACTCGCGGCCGAGGTACTTCAGCAGCGACAGGATGTTGATCCCGGCCACCAGGCGCAGGATCGCGCCCAGGATCACGAACACGAACAGGGCGCAGGTGACGTAGAAGCCGACCATGATGATGGCGAGGGACTTCAACGCGTCCACGCCGGTCTCGCCGACGACCGCGGCCATGGCGCCGAACGCTCCGACCGGCGCCGCCCACATGATCATCGCGAGGATGCGGAAGACCAGGCGCTGGATGTGGCCGATGCCGCGCAGGACCGGCTCGCCGGCCGTCCCCATGGCTTGCAGCGCGAAGCCCGCGAGCAGGGCGATGAGCAGCGTCTGCAGGACCTCGCCCTCGGTGAAGGCCGAGACCATGGTGGTCGGGATGATGCCGAGCAGGAAGTCCACGGTGGACTCGCTGGCCCCGGACGCCTGCTTCTCGCCCGCGGCCCGTGCCGCGTCGGTGAGGTGCAGGGTGGAGCCGGGCTCCAGGATGTTGCCCACGACGAGGCCGATGGCCAGGGCGACCGTCGACATCACGAGGAAGTAGCCGAGGGCGAGCCCGCCGACCGCGCCGACCTTGGCGGCCTTCCGTACGGAGCCGACCCCCAGCACGATCGTGCAGAAGATGATGGGCGAGATCATCATCTTGATGAGAGCGACGAAGCCGGTGCCGATGGGCTTGAGTTCCACGGCGAAGTCCGGCGCCACCAGGCCCACGGTGATGCCCAGCACCACGGCGGCGATCACGGCCAGGTACAGATAGTGCGTACGGTCCCGTCGTGCGGCTTTCTCTGCCACGGGGGTCTCCTCGGGTATGCGGTGGCTCCCCGTCCCTGGGGGCCCCGGTGACTATTCACTTCCCTGTGACGCCCGTCACCCTTGTGTTCATATCGTTCACGGACGCTTATCGGCCACCTTGGGCCGGTGCCCGGCGCCAGGCAGACTGTGGGGCATGCGTCTGCCCCGTACCCTGCCCCGCAGCCTGGCCGGTCAGCTGTTCGCGATGCAGGCCCTGCTCGTGGCGGCGGTCGTCGCCGGGTGCGCCTTCTTCGCCTATGCCTCGGGCCGGTCGCAGGCCGAGGAGACCGCGGCCCGCCAGGTGCGTGCGGCCGCCCTCGCGATGGCCGGATCACCCTCCGTACGGGAGGCGATCCGTACCCCGGACCCGTCCGCCGTACTCCAGCCCTACGCGGAGCGGGTGCGGGCTGACACCGGGATCGCGTTCGTCACGATCATGGATCCGGACGGGGTCCGCTGGACCCACCCCGACCCCTCCCAGATCGGCCGGCGCTTCATCGGGCACACCGAGCGCGCCCTCGCCGGCGAGACGTTCGAGGAGACGTACACCGGCACGCTCGGGCCCTCGATACGGGTCGTCACGCCGATCCGCGACGGCGGCAGGATCGTCGGGCTCGTGAGCGCGGGCATCACGGTCGAGCGGGTGTCGACCCAGGTACGGGAGCAGCTGGGCGCCCTCGGGACCGCGGCGGGCGCCGCACTCGCGCTCGGCGGGCTCGGGACGTACGTGATCAACGCGAGGCTGCGGCGGCACACGCACGGGATGAACGCCCGGGAGCTGAGCCGGATGCACACGTATCACGAGGCCACCCTGCACGCCGTGCGCGAGGGGCTGCTGATGCTGGACGGCCGGCGCAGGGTCGCCCTGATCAACGACGCGGGCCGGGAGCTGCTGGGGCTGGCGCCGGGCGCGGTCGGGCGCAGGGTCGACGAACTCGCGCTGCCCGCGCCGCTGACCGGGGCGCTCCTGGCGTCGGAGCCCCGGGTGGACGAGGTCCACCTGACGGCGGACCGGGTGATCGTGGTGAACACCAGCCCGGTGGTCGGTGGTGAGCGGCGCGGCACGGTCGTGACCCTGCGGGACCACACGGAGCTGCAGGCGCTGTCGGGCGAGCTGGACTCCGAGCGTGGCTTCACGCAGGCGCTGCGCTCGCAGGCGCACGAGGCGGCGAACCGGCTGCACACCGTGGTGTCGCTGATCGAACTGGGACGGGTCGACGAGGCCGTGGAGTTCGCGACGGCCGAGCTGGAGCTGGCGCAGGTCCTCACCGACCGGGTGGTGGGGGCGGTCGCCGAGCCGGTGCTGGCCGCGCTGCTGCTCGGCAAGGCGGCGCAGGCGCATGAACGCGGCGTGGAGCTGGCCCTCGCCGAGGACAGCCTGATCGACGACGGGGCGCTCCCGCGTTCGCTGGCCCCGCGGGACCTGGTGACGATCCTCGGCAATCTGATCGACAACGCCGTGGACGCCGCGTCGGAGACGGCGACGGGCGGGGGCGGCCCCGTGCCGGCGCAGCGCACCGGCCCGGTGCGGGCCCTGGTCACCGTGACCGCGCTCACCGAGGGCGGCCAGCTGCTGCTGCGCGTCGCGGACACCGGCGGCGGGATCGGCCCGGACGACGCGGACGAGGTGTTCCGGCGCGGCTGGTCGACGCACGGCACGGGGCGGGGGCTGGGCCTGGCGCTCGTGCGGCAGGCGGTCCACCGCAACGGCGGGACGGTGACGCTGGGCGCGGCGCCGGACGGCGGCGCGGAGTTCACGGTGCGGCTGCCGCTCACGGGCCGTGCCGCCGTTGCGGAGGTGGTCGGGCCGTGATCCGGGTGCTGGTCGTGGAGGACGACCCGGTGGCCGCCGACGCCCATCAGCTGTATGTGGGCCGGGTGCCGGGCTTCGAGGTGGCGGCCGTCGCGCACTCCCGGGCGGAGGCCGTGCGTGCGCTGGAGCGCACGGAGGTGGATCTGCTCCTGCTGGACCTCTACCTGCCGGACGGGCACGGCCTGCAGTTGCTGCGCTCGCTGCGGGCGGCGGGGCACGGCGCGGACGTCATCGCGGTGACGTCCGCGCGCGACCTGGCGGTGGTGCGGGAGGGGGTGTCGCTGGGCGTCGTGCAGTACGTGCTGAAGCCGTTCACCTATCCCACGCTCCGGGACCGGCTCGTGCGGTACGCCGAGTTCCGGGCGGCGGCCGGCGAGGCGAGCGGTCAGGAGGAGGTGGACCGGGCTCTCGGCGCACTGCGGGTGGCGGACCCCGCGGCGCTGCCCAAGGGGCTGAGCGGTCCGACCCTGCGGGCCGTGACCCGGGCCCTGCGGGAGTCCCCCGAGGGGGCGACGGCTGCGGCCACCGGGGAGGAGCTGGGCATCTCCCGGATCACCGCCCGCCGCTATCTGGAGCACCTGGTGACCGCCGGACGGGCCGAGCGGCGCCCGAGCTACGGCCAGGTGGGCCGTCCCGAACTGCACTACCACTGGGTGGCCGAAACCCGCTGATGACCCCGGCACCACTCCAGCGATGCGCTAGGAGGATCATACGAAGGGTGAACTGATCGGAACAGCCTGTAGCCAGGCCGATCCCGGCCTCATACGGTGGGGCCGTGCACCCCACACCGCCCTTCAACGCCCCCGCCGCCCGCCGACTGCGCGAGGCACTGGGAATGGCTCCCGGACATGTTGCGTACGGCCTCGGAGCCCAGTACGGACTGCTGATCACAGCGGAGACCGTGATGGCCTGGGAGCGGGGCACGGCCCTGCCCGGCGAACGCGAACTGATGGCGCTGGCCGGTGTGCTGTGGTGCGCCCCGGGTGACCTGCTGGCCGCCGCGAGCACACTGCGCGAGCACAGGATCGCCCGCGACCTCTCCTTGGAGGACCTGGCCCGGTCCCTCGGGATGACCGCGGGCGCGTACGCGCGGATCGAGGAGTCGGGCCGCTGGAGGGGCAACGAGCGCCAGGCGGTCGCCCTGTGCGAGGCGCTGGACATGTCGGCCGCGCAGTTCCTGACCGCGACCGGCCGCAACGAGGAGCTCGCCGACCTGCTGACCAGGGCGGTGACGACCCGTTGGCAGGCCTACGTGCGCCCGGTGGACAAGCTCGTCCCGCTGGACCGGATCCTGGTGCAGGACGTGCTGGAGCAACTGCACGCCGACTACCAGGCGTTGATGGTCTCGACGCTCAGCTGGAACACCACGAACCGGGACCGGGCGGGCACCGCGGGCGACGCGGGACGGGAGTTCATCGACCGGGTCGTCGAGGAGTTCTGGCGGACCGCGGGCATCTGAGCCCGGCCGGGCGGGAACGGCGGCGGCCCGGGCTCCCTCACAGCGGCCCGGGCCGCGCGGCGCCGGACGTGGGGCCCGGCGGGAGGGTCAGAAGACCGACTCGGCCTCGTACATCCGGTCGCTCGGGACCGTCTTCAGCCGGGCCACGGCGTCCGCCAGGGGCGCCATCACGATGTCGGTGCCGCGCAGCGAGGTCATCCGGCCGAAGTCCCCGCGGTGCACGGCCTCCACCGCGTTCCAGCCGAAGCGGGTCGCCAGCACGCGGTCGTACGCCGTCGGCGTGCCGCCGCGCTGCACGTGCCCGAGGATGACCGGCCGGGCCTCCTTGCCCAGGCGCAGCTCCAGCTCGGCGGCGAGGCGGTTGCCGATGCCCTGGAAGCGCTCGTGGCCGAACTGGTCGATCTCGCCCTTGGCGTACGGCATGGAGCCCTCCGCGGGGTGCGCGCCCTCGGCGACGCAGATGACGGCGAACTTCTTGCCCCGGGAGAAGCGCTCCTCGACCATCTTGACCAGGTCGTCGACCTGGAAGGGCCGCTCCGGCAGGCAGATGCCGTGGGCGCCGCCGGCCATCCCGGACTCCAGCGCGATCCAGCCCGCGTGGCGGCCCATGACCTCGACCACCATGACGCGCTGGTGCGACTCGGCGGTGGTCTTGAGACGGTCTATGGCCTCGGTCGCGACGCCCACGGCGGTGTCGAAGCCGAAGGTCCGGTCGGTCGCCGAGATGTCGTTGTCGATGGTCTTCGGGACGCCGACGACGGGCATGCCCGCCTCGGACAGCATGCGGGCGGCGGTCAGCGTGCCCTCGCCGCCGATGGGGATCAGGGCGTCGATGCCGTAACGGAGCGAGAGCTCGGCGCAGTTCTCCGCCGCCTCGCGCAGCCGGTCGCGCTCCAGGCGGGCCGAGCCGAGGATGGTGCCGCCCCGCGCCAGGATGCCGCTGACCGCGTTCAGGTCGAGGGGCCGGAAGTGGCCGTCGAGCAGCCCCTTGAAACCGTCCTCGAAGCCGATGACCTCATCGCCGTGCCCCACCACGGCGCGGTGCACGACCGACCGGATCACGGCGTTGAGGCCGGGGCAGTCGCCGCCTGCGGTGAGAATTCCGATGCGCATCGTGCTCTGTCTCCTGCTCGCTAGTGGCATGCATTCCGGGGACCTCTCGAAAACCCCCGTACCGTGAGCCACGACGATTGTCCCACGCCGGGCCCCGGCCACGTGCTTCCGGCTTCGCCGCTGCGGGTCCCCGCGGCGCTCGCGAGGGCCTGCGGCGGGGCTCCGCCGGCGGGCGTCGCGCCTGCCCCGGTGGGTATCGTCAAAGGGGCAATGCCAGCCAAACAGGACGGGAGAGCACGCGTGACGCGCAGCGTGTACGTGACCGGGATCGACCGGGGGGACGGCCGCCAGGTCGTCGATCTGGGAGTCATGGAACTCCTGACGCGTCAGGTGGACCGGGTCGGCGTCTTCCGGCCACTGCTCCACGACGGGCCCGACCGGCTGTTCGAGCTGCTGCGGGCCCGCTACCGGCTCTCGCAGAGCCCGGACACCGTGTTCGGACTCGACTACCAGGCGGCCTCGGCCATACAGGCGGAGCAGGGGACCGACGAACTGGTCTCCCTGCTGGTGGACCGCTTCCACCGGGTGGCACGCGACTACGAGGTGGTGCTGGTGCTCGGCAGCGACTTCGCCGCCACCCAGCTCCCGGACGAGCTGGCGCTGAACGCCCGGCTGGCCAACGAGTTCGGCGCCTCGGTGATCGCGGTCGTCGGCGGGCAGGACCAGGACGCGGGGTCCGTGCGGGCGGAGACGCGCAACGCCTTCCGCGCGTACACCGGCCTCGGCTGCGACGTCCTCGCCATGATCGTGAACAGGGTGGCGGCCGAGGACAGGGACGGCATCGCCGAGCGCCTGCGGACCCAGCTGCCGGTCCCCTGCTCGGTCCTGCCGGACGATCCGGCGCTCTCCGCGCCGACCGTCGCCCAGATCACTGCCGCCCTGGGCGGCACGGTCCTGCTCGGCGACGACGCCGGACTGGCCAGGGACGCGCTGGACTTCGTCTTCGGCGGGGCGATGCTGCCCAACTTCCTGAAGGCGCTGACCCCGGGCTGCATGGTGGTGACGCCGGGCGACCGCGCCGACCTGGTCGTCGGGTCGCTCGCCGCGCACAGCGCGGGCACCCCGCCCATCGCGGGCGTGCTGCTGACCCTGGACGAACGCCCCGGCGAGGAGATCCTGCGGCTCGCGGCCCGCCTCGCACCGGGCACCCCGGTCGTCGCGGTGGCGGGCGGCTCCTTCCCCACGGCCGGTGAACTCTTCGCCCTGGAGGGGAAGCTGAACGCGGCGACACCCCGCAAGGCCGAGACCGCGCTCGGCCTCTTCGAGCGCCACGTGGACACGGCCGCGCTGCTCGACCGGATCTCGGTGGCCCGCAGTGGCCGGGTCACCCCGATGATGTTCGAGCACGAACTGCTGGAGCAGGCCCGCGCCGACCGGCGCCGCGTCGTGCTGCCGGAGGGCACCGAGGAGCGCATCCTGCGCGCCGCGGACGTGCTGCTGCGCCGCGACGTCTGCGACCTGACACTGCTCGGCGACGTGGAGACCATCCGCAGGAAGGCCGCCGACCTTGGCGTGGACCTCGCCGGCACCCAGATCATCGACCCCCGGACCTCCGAACTGCGCCAGGGCTTCGCCGAGCGGTACGCCGTGCTGCGCGCGCACCGCGGTGTGACCGTGGAACTGGCCTACGACGTCGTCTCCGACGTCAACTACTTCGGCACCCTGATGGTTCAGGAAGGGCTCGCGGACGGGATGGTCTCCGGGTCGGTGCACTCCACGGCGGCGACGATCCGGCCGGCGTTCGAGATCATCAAGACCAAACCGGACGCCTCGATCGTCTCCTCCGTCTTCTTCATGTGCCTCGCCGACAAGGTGCTGGTCTACGGCGACTGCGCGGTCAACCCGGACCCGGACGCGGCGCAGCTCGCCGACATCGCCGTCCAGTCGGCCGTCACCGCGTCCCGCTTCGGGGTGGACCCCCGGATCGCGATGCTGTCGTACTCGACCGGCACCTCGGGCTCGGGCGCCGACGTCGACAAGGTGCGCGAGGCCACCGAGCGGGTACGCGCCTCACGGCCGGACCTGAGCATCGAGGGCCCGATCCAGTACGACGCCGCGGTCGAGCCGTCCGTCGCCGCGACCAAGCTGCCGGCGTCACAGGTGGCGGGCCGGGCGACCGTGCTGGTCTTCCCCGACCTCAACACCGGCAACAACACCTACAAGGCGGTCCAGCGCTCGGCGGGCGCGGTCGCGGTCGGCCCGGTCCTGCAGGGGCTGCGCAAGCCGGTCAACGACCTCTCGCGCGGAGCCCTGGTCCAGGACATCGTCAACACGGTGGCCATCACGGCGATCCAGGCCCAGGCCGAGGACGGCGCATGACGGCGACGTCCACCGACCCGACCAGCGGAGGTTCCCGCTCCATGACAGACGCCCACCGCGTACTCGTGCTCAATTCCGGTTCCTCGTCGCTGAAGTACCAGCTGCTGGACATGCGCGACCGCTCCCGGCTGGCCACCGGGCTGGTCGAGAGGATCGGCGAGCCGGAGTCCCGGCTGGTGCACACGCCGTTGACCGGTGACGGAAAGCCCCGGGAGCGCGCCGGGCGGATCGCCGACCACGAGGAGGCGCTGAACGCCGCGGCCGGGGAGCTGGCGGCGGACGGGCTCGGGCTCGACTCCCCCGAGCTGGCCGCGATCGGCCACCGGGTGGTGCACGGCGGGCTGCGGTTCAGCGAGCCCGCGCTGATCACCGACGAGGTGCTGGAGGAGATCGAGCGCCTGGTCCCGGTGGCCCCGCTGCACAACCCGGCCAACATCACCGGGATCCGGACCGCGCGGGCGCTGCGGCCGGACCTGCCGCAGGTCGCGGTCTTCGACACGGCGTTCCACACGACGATGCCGGAGTACGCCGCGCGCTACGCGATCGACGTCGAGACCGCCGACGCCCACCGCATCCGGCGCTACGGATTCCACGGCACCTCGCACGCCTACGTGTCGCGCAGGACGGCGGAGCTGCTGGGCCGGCCCGTGGACGAGGTGAACGTGATCGTGCTGCACCTGGGCAACGGCGCCTCCGCGTCCGCGGTGGCGGGCGGCCGGTGCGTGGACACCTCGATGGGGCTGACCCCCTTGGAGGGGCTGGTCATGGGTACGCGCTCGGGAGACGTCGATCCGGCCGTCACCTTCCACCTGCAGCGGGTGGCGGGGATGTCGGCCGACGAGATCGACGTCCTGCTGAACAAGAGGAGCGGCCTGGCCGGTCTCTGCGGTGACAACGACATGCGGGAGATCCGGCGCCGGGTGGACGAGGGCGACGAGCGGGCCGCCCTCGCGTTCGACGTCTACATCCACCGGCTGAAGAAGTACATCGGCGCCTACGCGGCGGTGCTCGGCCGGGTGGACGCGGTGGTGTTCACGGCGGGGGTCGGGGAGAACTCGGCTCCGGTACGCGAGGCTGCGCTGGCCGGGCTGGAGCTCTTCGGCCTGGCGGTGGACGCGGACCGCAATGCCGTGCGGTCCGGCGAACCCCGGCTGATCTCGCCCGACGACTCCCGGGTCGCGGTCGCGGTCGTGCCTACGGACGAGGAGCTGGAGATCGCGGGCCAGACCTTCTCCTTGGTTCACAACTGAGCGAGCCTCCGCCCCTTTGTATCTTCCACCAGCCGGAATATTCCGCAGTGAAACAAACCGATAGGATCCGCCCCATGCGCCGTTCCAAAATCGTCTGCACCCTCGGTCCCGCCGTCGACTCCCATGAGCAGCTCGTCGCTCTGATCGAGGCCGGCATGAGCGTGGCCCGGTTCAACTTCAGTCACGGTACCCACGAGGAGCACCAAGGCCGTTACGACAGGGTCCGCAAGGCCGCCGCCGAGACCGGCCGCGCGGTCGGCGTCCTCGCCGACCTCCAGGGACCGAAGATCCGCCTCGCGAAGTTCGCCGAGGGCCCCGTCGAGCTGGTCCGCGGGGACGAGTTCGTCATCACCTCCGAGGACGTCCCCGGCGACAAGTCGGTGTGCGGCACCACCTACAAGGGGCTGCCCGGCGACGTCGCCAAGGGCGACCCGATCCTGATCAACGACGGCAACGTCGAGCTGAAGGTCGTCTCGGTGGACGGCCCCCGGGTCACCACCATCGTGATCGAGGGCGGTGTCGTCTCCGACCACAAGGGGATCAACCTGCCGGGCGCCGCCGTCAACGTCCCCGCGCTGTCCGACAAGGACGTCGAGGACCTGCGGTTCGCCCTGCGGATGGGCTGCGACCTGGTCGCGCTGTCCTTCGTGCGGGACGCCGAGGACGTCAAGGACGTGCACAAGGTGATGGACGAGGAGGGCCGCCGGGTCCCCGTCATCGCCAAGGTCGAGAAGCCGCAGGCCGTCGAGCACATGGAGGGCATCGTCGCGGCGTTCGACGGCGTCATGGTCGCGCGTGGCGACCTGGCCGTCGAGTACCCGCTCGAGCGGGTCCCGATGGTGCAGAAGCGGCTCATCGAGCTGTGCCGCCGCAACGCCAAGCCGGTGATCGTGGCGACCCAGATGATGGAGTCGATGATCACCAACTCGCGGCCGACCCGCGCCGAGGCCTCGGACGTCGCCAACGCGATCCTGGACGGCGCGGACGCGGTCATGCTGTCCGCGGAGTCCTCCGTCGGCGCGTACCCGATCGAGACGGTCAAGACGATGTCGAAGATCGTCGTCGCCGCCGAGGAGGAGCTCCTCGGCAAGGGCCTCCAGCCGCTGGTGCCGGGCAAGAAGCCCCGTACGCAGGGTGGTGCGGTGGCACGCGCGGCGTGCGAGATCGCGGACTTCCTCGACGGCAAGGCCCTGGTCGCCTTCACCAAGTCCGGTGACACGGCCCGCCGCCTGTCGCGCTACCGCACCGCCCAGCCGATCCTCGCCTTCACCACGGAGGAGTCGACCCGCAACCAGCTCGCCCTGAGCTGGGGCATCGAGTCGTACGTCGTGCCGCACGTGGACAACACGGACGCCATGGTCGACCTGGTGGACGCCGAGCTGCTGAAGCTGAACCGCTACAGCGGCGGCGACACGATGGTCATCACGGCCGGCTCGCCCCCCGGCGTCCCCGGCACCACCAACATGGTCCGGGTGCACCACCTGGGCGGCGAGGGCGTCTGACGTCCCGCCCCCGCACACGACTGTGGCCCGCACCCCGTGGGAACGGGGGCGGGCCACAGTGCTGTGCGGCTCCCGGACGGGTCCGGACCACCGGCTAGCCGTTGCCGCCGGTGAAGTAGTTCTGCAACCCGGGGACCTTGAGCGAGCCGCCGAACTGGCCGGCCTGGGTCACCTCGGCGTCGGTGAAGAAGGCGAACGGTACGTTCAGCGGCGGCGGGCTCTCCGGGCTGAAGGTGATGGGGATGATGCCGAAGAGGTTGCCCTTCAGCTTCTCCGTGTACATCGTCACCGTGCCGTTGCGGATGGTGGACGTCGAGCCCTCCTCCGCCTTGACGTGGCCGGTCGTGCCCGCCGGGCCCTTCGTCAGCTGGTGGAGGTCCCTGATGTCGATGGTGTCGGCGGTGAACTTGAGGACCTTCTTGACCTTGCCGCCGTACGTCTTCACCTCGACGATGCCGTGGTAGTCGAGCCCGGTGAGCGTGAGCTTCGAGGTCTCCAGGATCCACGGGTCGTCCGGGAGCAGCGGGATGCCCTGCTCCAGGTCGGCCGCGGCGAGCGCCTTGGGGTCGGCGGTCGGGCAGGGGAAGCGCTCCTTGGCTCCGTCCGGGATGTCCTCGTCCTTCACCGGGTCGAGGCCCTTGACGTCCTCGTCGAGCTCCTCGACGTCCTTGCCGGCCTTGTCGGCGGCCTCACGGATGGCGTCGGTGGTCTTGTCGACCGTGTCCTTCGCCGCGTCCACGGCCTTCTCCGCCGGCTTGGCGGGCGTGGTGCTCTTCGACGGCTCGGGAGTCTGCGCGGTGGCGCTGGGGGACGGCTCGGCCGTCTCCTTGTCCGGTCCGTCGAGGAGGTCCTTGAGCGCGTCGCCGACGCCCAGCGGGTCGAGCGGGTTCTTCGACTCGGTGGGCGCGGGGGTCGCCGTCGGGGCGTCCTGGCCGTCAGGGGCCGCCGAGGGCGCCTGGGTCGCGGACGCGCTCGCCGAAGGCTTCGGCCCGGCCGTCTCGTCCTTGCCGCCCGTACCGCCGTCCTCGCCGGACCCGTCGTCCTTGCCCGCCTCGTCGGACGGCGTGGCGCTCGGGGTCGGCTTCGCCTCGGGCTCCTGCGACTCGGCCGGCTCGTCGGAGCGGGTCACACAGGGGCCGGGCGCGAACGGGATGTCCGTGCTGTCGTCGGCCATCGCCAGCTTGGGGGTGAGACCCATCCCCACGAAGACCGCGGTCGGCATCGCGGCGAGCGCGAACGCCTTCTTGCCCGCGGGCATGTGGAGCTTCGTCAGCAGCGACTTCCTGGGGGCCGCGTGCCGGGGTCCTCTTCGCTCCGGGAACACGTCCTGCCCGGAGTCGTTCGTCTGCGTGTCGTCACCCCGCACGATGCCTCCCGCCGTCGGCCTCGACCGTCCCGTCGAACTGCGCGGGCTGCGGCGGGACCGCGGCCGCGCCGTGCAGCTCCTGGCCGTACTCCGGCGCCCGGGCGTCGTCGTCCTGCTGCGTCCACTTCTCCGGAGCGCCCGCCGCGGCGGCCTTCGCCTCGCCCGGGACCCAGGCGATGGAGAGGGCTCCGCCGAGGAGCGCGAAGACGAAGCCGATGATGAAGCCGCCGATGTTGGCGACGGGTATGGAGATCAGCGCGAGCAGGATCGCGGCGACACCGGCGAACACCCGCACGATGTGGTGGAACCACATGGTGAGGCCCAGCGTGACGAGCAGGACCCCGATGATCAGCGACCCCGCACCCGCGGTGGTCGACATCGCGATCGTCATGTTGCCGAGGTGCATGTTGGCGTACGGGAAGTACGCGATGGGTAGACCACCCAAGATGGTGAACAGGCCCGCCCAGAACGGCCGGTTACCCCGCCAGGTGCGGAATCCCCGCCGGTAGACGGTGAGGTAGTGCTCGTTCTGCCCTGTGGACTCGGGGCTCATGGAAAACAGCTCCCTGGAACCGGTACTGCTGTGAGAAGAGAAGGGGTGGGCGGCCGGAGGCCCTCACGGGACGCTCCGGCCACCCGGGCGAGTGCTTAGAAGCACTCCTTGACGCCCTTGTGCAGCTTCAGGCTGAGGTTGCTCAGCTTGAAGGTGCCGGCGGTGGTCGCCCACGCCGTCTGCTCCACGTTGCTCAGCGTCGCCGTCTCGGCGCGCTGCGCGAAGCCGTTGGGGTTGACGGCCTTCTCGGTGCCGGACTGGATACCCGGCTTGCCGACCGAACCGGCTGCGACGCCGATGTCGATCTTCTCGAAGTACGCGTCCGCGTCCAGCTGGGCCACGTCGAGGTAGAGGTTCGTCGCCTCGACGGGCCTCTTCGGGTCGGTGCCCGCGTTCAGCTCGAGGCTGACGCTGCCGAGACCGAAGGGCAGGTCGGGCGTGACCACCGACTGGCACATGTTGGTGATCGTGGCGCTGCTGAAGCCGGAGACGGCAACCGGGTGCGCAGCGTCGTTGCCCTTGAGGTCCTTGCCGACAGCGACGCTGCCGTACTGGACGAAGTCCTTACCGACGAGCTTGTCGGTGCTGACCTTGAAGCTCTGACCGGAGACGCTGAACGACGCGGCGAGCGCACCCTGCGCCAGACCGACGCCGACAGCGGCGGTCGCGACGACGCTCGGCACCATGACCAGAGCGAAACGCTTCCATCTGGTACCACCGCGAACCTGCGAACTCATAGAATTTCCTCCTTCTCGGACGTACATCTCCGGTACGGGCATCGTGCCCGCCCTGGGATGGGAGAAGTGCTACGTCCTCGGGAAGGAGAGCGCCCGGACCGGAGGCGCGTACCGCATCCGAATCACCGGCGATCACCCCCGAGCGACAACCACTGGCCACGCGTCTGCGCGGCCGGTTCGGACAGGCCCTGCCCAGGGGCAGGAACCCCCCTGTCCGCGATCGGCGCCACTGCCGCCGACCACCCGGTGGGGACCCAACTGATCCGCCTGCGCGACTGGACGTCGGGCCGGCGGGTATTGGACCGAGCGTGGCCGATCGTGGTGCATTCGCGGCCATGACACAAGGGGGGTCGTTACTCGCTAGTAACGGCCCGATAACCGGGGGACGACAGGGCGATACCGCCCGGCCACACAGGGTGGCCCCGGAGGGGAGCGCGAACAGGAGGAATTCCACCCTCAACCGGACAGATCCCGGGAGGCGATTTACTGCCAGTAACACTGAGTACTTTTATCAAGTTTTGGTAAAGCAGGGGCATTCGTTGTCGTTCGCCCGCGAAAACGGCCGTGGTCCCCGGAGGGCGCCACGGCCGTGTTGTCACATCAGAACAAGACGCGTGCCAGGGCGGTCCGGGCCGCGACGACGCGCGGGTCGTCGGGGCCGATCACCTCGAAGAGCTCCAGGAGCCGTACCCGCACCGCGTCGCGGTCGTCACCGAAGTTGCGGCGGACCGTCTCGACGAGCCGTCCGAACGCGTCCTCGACGTGGCCGCCGACGAGGTCCAGGTCGGCGGCGTCCATCTGCGCCGCCGGATCGGCGGGGTTCTCGGCCGCCGCCGTGCGGACCCGCTGGGGGTCCATGCCCGCCACCCGGCCCAGCAGATCGGCCTGCGCCAGACCCAGCTTCGCCTCGGTGTTCAGCGGATCGTCGGCCAGGACGCTCCGGTACGCCTGGACCGCGCCGTCGAAGTCGTTGGCGTCCAGCGCCTGCGCGGCGGTCTCCAGCAGCGCGTCGTACGGCCCCGCGGGCACCTCGGCGGGGCCGGTCTCCGTGTCACCGGCCCCGGCCTCGGCGTCGACGACGATCCCGGTGAGGCCGAACCGCTCCTCGCCGACCTGGATCAGCTGGTCGAGCGTCTGCCGGATCTGGCTCTCCGGCGCCGCGCCCTGGAAGAGCGGGAGGGCCTGCCCCGCCACCACGGCGAAGACGGCCGGGATGCCCTGGATGCCGAACTGCTGCATCAGCATCTGGTTGGCGTCGACGTCGACCTTGGCCAGCAGGAAGCGGCCGTTGTACTCGACGGCGAGGCGCTCCAGGAGCGGGCCGAGCTGCTTGCACGGTTCGCACCACTCGGCCCAGAAGTCGATGACGACCGGGACTTCGGTGGAGCGCTGGAGGACGTCGGTCTCGAAGCCCGCCTCGTCGACGTCGATCACCAGGGAGGCGGGGGACACGGCGCCGGTCCCACCCTGCCGGGCGGACTCGGCGCGGGCGTGCTCCGCCTTCGCCTTGGCCTCGCCGGCCGCCTTCACAGCGGCGAGGTCGACGACGCCGCTCATGGACATGTTCCTAGGCTGCATACGTACATCCTCCCCCCTGTGCGCGCTGCCGCGAAAAGCGATCCGCGAGCCGCCCGCGCCCACGGCCGAGCCGGCATGCGCGGCGCGTGGTCACAAGCGGCTCCGGGGCCTGAAACCCCGTGGTCGGCACCGGGTCCCCACCCGGCGCCTGTGGCTGTCGATCGGTCGTCGCGTGACGACGGCGGACCGTCGCTTCTTACGCTACGACCCGTAGCGTAACTGCCCTGCCCCCCTCCGGGGGGAGAGCGCGCGGTGATCTGTCTCACGGGCTCCGGGGCCGGTCAGCGGTACTTACCGGCCGGTATGGTCGCCGCATGCTGAGCCGCAGCCCGACCGAACCCGCCCGATCCGGACGTCCCCGCAGCGCCGAGGCCGACGAGGCGATCCTCGAGGCGACCCGTGCGTCGCTGGTCGACCTCGGCTGGTCGAAGCTGACCATGGGCGACGTGGCGTCGCGGGCGGGGGTCGCCAAGACGACCCTCTACCGCCGCTGGGCGGGCAAGAACGAACTGGTCGTGGACGCGGTCGCGGTGCTCTTCGACGAGCTGGAGCTGCCCGACCTGGGCAGCCTGTCGGCCGACGTGGAGGCCGTGGTGCTGCAGTTCGCCGCCCTGCTGGAGCGGCCCGAGACCAGGACGGCGCTGATGGCGGTCGTCGCGGAGTCCACACGCGACGAGGCGCTGCGGGACCGCATACGCAACTCGATCGTGGCCCGGCAGAAGCGGCTGGTCCTGCAGGGGCGCGAGCGGGCGGAGGAGCGCGGGGAACTGCCCCTGGAGCGCGACCCGGAGACGGCGGCCCGCACCGCCGACCTGATCTTCGACGTCATCGCCGGCGCGGTGGTGCACCGGGCGCTGGTGAGCGCCGAGCCCGTCGATGCCGACTGGGCCCGGCGCTTCACCCTGCTGCTGCTCTCGGGACTGGGAGCGGCGGCCTCGCGGCAGGACTGACGCGCGGTCAGAAGCCGGGCGGCTCGGTGTAGACGCCCCACTCCTCGCGCAGCACTCCGCAGATCTCGCCCAGCGTCGCCTCCGCCCGTACCGCCTCCAGCATCGGCGCGATCATGTTCGAACCGTCCCGCGCCGAGGCCAGCATCGCGTCCAGCGCCTTGCGGACCCGGGCGTCGTCGCGGCCCTGCTTGCGCGTGGCGAGCTCGCTCACCTGGTCGCGCTCCACCTCGTGGCTGACCCGCAGGATCTCCAGGTCGCCCGTGACGGACCCGTGGTGGACGTTGACGCCGACGACGCGCTTCTCGCCCTTCTCCAGGGACTGCTGGTACCGGAAGGCCGACTCGGCGATCTCGCCGGTGAACCAGCCGTCCTCGATGCCGCGCAGGATGCCCGAGGTCATCGGCCCGATGGGGTGCTTGCCGTCCGGGTGGGCCCGGGTGCCGCGCTCCTTGATCTGCTCGAAGATCTTCTCGGCGTCGGCCTCGATCCGGTCGGTGAGCTGCTCGACGTACCAGGAACCACCGAGCGGGTCCGCGACGTTGGCGACGCCGGTCTCCTCCATGAGCACCTGCTGGGTGCGCAGCGCGATCTCGGCCGCCTGCTCGGAGGGGAGGGCGAGGGTCTCGTCCAGGGCGTTGGTGTGCAGCGAGTTGGTCCCGCCGAGGACGGCGGAGAGCGCCTCCACCGCGGTGCGCACGACGTTGTTGTACGGCTGCTGGGCCGTGAGCGAGACACCGGCGGTCTGGGTGTGGAAGCGGAGCCACTGCGCCTTGTCGGTCTTCGCGCCGTACGTCTCCTTCATCCAGCGCGCCCAGATACGGCGGGCCGCGCGGAACTTGGCGATCTCCTCGAAGAAGTCGAGGTGCGCGTCGAAGAAGAAGGACAGCCCGGGGGCGAAGGTGTCGACGTCGAGACCGCGGGACAGGCCCAGCTCGACGTAGCCGAAGCCGTCGGCGAGGGTGTACGCGAGCTCCTGCGCGGCCGTGGCCCCGGCCTCGCGGATGTGGTAGCCGGAGACCGAGAGCGGCTTGTAGGCGGGGATGTCGCGGGCGCAGTGCTCCATCAGGTCGCCGATGAGGCGCAGGTGGGGCTCGGGCTGGAAGAGCCACTCCTTCTGGGCGATGTACTCCTTGAAGATGTCGGTCTGGAGCGTGCCGTTCAGCACGGCGGGGTCGATGCCCTGGCGCTCCGCGGCGACGAGGTACATGCAGAAGACGGGGACGGCGGGCCCGCTGATCGTCATCGAGGTCGTGACGTCGCCGAGCGGGATGTCCCGGAAGAGGACCTCCATGTCGGCGGCCGAGTCGATGGCGACACCGCAGTGGCCGACCTCGCCCAGCGCGCGGGCGTCGTCGGAGTCGCGTCCCATCAGGGTCGGCATGTCGAAGGCGACGCTGAGTCCGCCGCCGCCGTTGGCCAGGATGGTCTTGTAGCGCGCGTTGGTCTGCTCGGCGTTGCCGAAGCCGGCGAACTGGCGGATGGTCCAGGTGCGGCCCCGGTATCCGGTGGGGTGGAGTCCCCGGGTGAAGGGGTACTCGCCGGGCCAGCCGATCCGTTCGAATCCTTCGTACGCGTCGCCGGGGCGGGGCCCGTACACGGGCTCCACCGGGTCGCCGGAGAGCGTGCTGAAGTCCGCGTCGCGCTTGCGGGCCTTGTCGAAACGGGCCTGCCAGCGTCGGCGGCCTTCCTCGATCTCGTGAGCGTCCATGGTACGAATTTACTAGGACGTCCTAGTAAATGTCGATGGCAAACCGCCCGGCGCTTCGCGCGGGGCGGTCCTGCGGTGCGGATCAGGCCTTGACGGCCTGCGGGGAGCCGTCGGTGATCAGCGGCTCCACCTCCCGGACCACCTTGCGCTCGACGAAGAACGCGGCGGTCGGGATCGTGCCGGAGATCAGCACCCAGAGCAGCTTGCCGACCGGCCACTTCGCCTTGGAACCGAGGTCGAAGGCGAAGATCAGGTAGATGATGTAGAGGACACCGTGGATCTGCGAGACGACGAGCGTCAGACCCTCACCGGTGTCGAAGCCGTACTTGAAGATCATGCACACGCACAGGATCAACAGCATGACGGCGGTGACGTAGGCCATCACCCGGTAGCGGGTCAGCACACTGCGTTTCATGGCATCGAGCGTATCCGGGCGACCGGGGCGATCTTGCGGCACCCTGCCCCTCGCGCCGCCGGCCCCGCGCGGTGCGGCTACCTGTCCTCGAAGTCCTGCGCGGCCACCCGCAGCGGGCGCAGCATCGCGAAGATCTCGGCGCACTCCTCGTCGTCGTACGCCCCGAGTCCGAAGTCCATCGCCATCAGGTCCGCGCTGGCCGCCTCGACGACCTCGCGGCCCTTGTCCGTGATGGAGGCGAGGGTTCCGCGCCCGTCGTTGGGGTTCGGCCGCTTGGCGACGAGGCCCGAGCGCACCAGCCGGTCGACGGTGTTCGTCACGGACGTCGGGTGCACCATCAGACGCTCGCCGATCTTGGACATGGGCAGCTCACCGGCCTGCGAGAAGGTGAGCAGGACCAGTGCCTCGTAACGGGCGAAGGTCAGACCGTACGGCTTCACCACCGCGTCCACCTCGGCCAGCAGGATCTGCTGCGCCCGCATGATCGAGGTGATCGCGCCCATCGAGGGCACCGGCCCCCAGCGTCGGTGCCAGAGTTCCTCTGCACGGGCGATGGGGTCGAAAGGGAGGCTGAGCGGCTTCGGCACGGCACGACCTTACCCACTGGTCACATGGCGGTCATGCCCGTCTCGCACTTCGGTACCGGATGCGTGTTCTACGGACCTCCACGGCGAGCAGCAGCGTCGTCACGGCGCCCACGGCCCCCGAGGCGGCCACCACCTGGTGGACCGGGAAGAACTCCGCCGCCAGTCCCGCCAGGGCCATGCCGAGCCCCTGGACCGTCATCAGGCCCGCGGTGAGCAGGGTCATCGCCCGGCCCCTGAGGTGTTCGGGGACCGCCTGGACGAACCACTGGTCGAGCCCGATGACGTACGCGGCCCCCGTGCCCGCCAGCACGAGGACCACGACGGCCCCGGCCGTCCCCGGGCGGAACGCGTACAGCACGAGGGGCAGCAGGCCCACGACGGCGACCGGCAGCACGATCCTGGAGCGGGCACGGGGCCCGAGGGCTGTCCCCGCGAAGATCTCCGCACCGATGTGGCCGACGGCCATCGCGCACATCATCAGCCCGAGCGCCGCCGGTCCCGCGCCGATCGCGTCCGCGTACGGGGCCGCGAGCGCCTCCGGGGCCACCACGAAGAACGCGGGCACCCAGAACAGGAGCAGCAGCCCCCTCACCCCGCGGTCGCCGAGGACGGCGCGCGCCCCGGCGAGCGACTCCTTCAGCAGCGTGCCGCCCACGTCCCCTCCCGAGCGGGCGGGCCTGGCCTCGGTACCCAGGCGCAGCAGGGCCGCTGAGCAAAGGAACGTGGCCACGGTGACGGTGATCGCCCCGCGCGGGGACAGCGCGGCGAGCAGGACCCCGCCCGCGCCGAAGCCGATGAGCAGGGCGCTCTGCGAGACCAGGCGCAGCAGTGACCGGCCGAGGACGTAGAGCGGGCCGTCGCCGAGGATGTCCGTGAGGGCGGCCGTACGGGTCCCCGTGAAGACGGGCGCCACGGCGGCGACCAGGCAGCGCAGCGCGAGGAGCAGGCCGACGGAGGTCCCCGGGAGCACCATGACGGCGACGCATCCGGCGCAGATCAGGTCGCAGGTGACGAGCACCCGCCGGGCGGGGTAGCGGTCCGCGACGCCGGCAAGGAGGGTTCCGCCCACGATGTACGGCAGGAAACCGAGCGCGAAGGTCAGGGCGGACAGCAGCGGCGAGCCGGTGAGGTCGTAGACGAGCACGGTGAGCGCGAGCTCGCCGACGACGACGCCGAGGAGGGAGAGCAGATGGGCGGCGAACACCGCCCGGAACTCCCGCACGGCGAACACGGCGCGGTAGTCCGCGGACCGCGGGGGCGGTACGGGACCGGTGGACGGGGTGTCGGCGGTGGACTCGTCGCGGGGTGTGCCCGCCGGGGTGGTGGTGTCGCTCGGCATGGACGCAGCGTGGGGCAGGAGACCCGCCCCCCGTAGTCTTTCGGCTGACGCCGAAAGAGTGGGCCCCCTTGCCGTTCCATCTGCACTTCGACGAGCACGACCTGCTGCGCTGCCGCTTCGCCCTCTCGCCGCTGTGGGAGACCCAGGCGGCCGTGCGACTGCTGGCCCGTCCGGGAGCGCACGGCCACCACCTGCCCTGGCTGCGCCGCATCCGCGAGGACGCTGCGGCCCTCGACCTCACCCCGCTGTGGCTGCTCATGCCGGACGGCGGCCACAACCCCGACTTCATCTGCCCGCCGCCCGTCGGCCCCACGACCACCTTCGAGGAGGAGATCGCCGGGGTACGCGGCACCGATCCGCTGGTCGCCCGCGACGACATCGCACTGGCCCTGGCAGGGCGGCCGGACCGCCCCGCCGGTGAGCGGATGCTCGCCGACCCGGTGCGGGCGGTACGGGAGCTCGCCGACCTGCTGGAGCGGGCCTGGCGGGTCATGGTCGAGCCGCACTGGCCCCGGCTGCGCTCCCTGCTGGAGGCGGACATCGCCTACCACTCGCGGCGTCTCGCCGAGGTCGGCTTCGAGCGCCTGCTCGGTGAGATCAGCCCGCGGCTGCGATGGACGGACTCGACGCTGACGGTGGCCGGCACCAGGGGGAACCACACCCGGGTGCTCGGCGGCCAGGGGCTCGTCCTGATGCCCAGCGCCTTCGTCTGGCCCGACGTGGTCGGCGGCCACGAACCGCCCTGGCAGCCGGCCGTGATCTACCCCGCGCGGGGGATCGGCGGCCTGTGGACCCCGGCGGGCGACCGGACGCCCGACGCGCTCGCCCGTCTGCTGGGCCGGGCACGCGCGGACGTGCTGTGCGCGCTCGACGAACCCGCCGGTACCAGCGCCCTCGCGCACCGGCTGGCCCTCGCCCCCTCCTCCGTCTCGGCGCATCTGTCGGTACTGCGCGCGGCGGGTCTGCTCACCTCACGGCGCTACGGCCACCAGGTGCTGTACGAGCGCACGCCGCTCGGCATCGCGCTGGCCGGCCAGGAGGCCTGAGTCCCCCCGCCGCCGGGTCAGCTGCCCGGCGCGGGAGTGCCCGCGGTGGCGGCGGGGGCGCGCTCGGCCTCCGTGAGGGGCAGCGCCTCACGGCCGCGGGCCTCCAGGCGGCGGCGCTCCCGCAGGCGCGCGAGGGAGCGTACGGCGGTCGGCGCCAGGGCGGCGGGCAGGGTGAGCGCGGCCCAGGCCGTCGCCGGGAAGAGCAGCCAGGTCAGCGCGCAGAGCGCCCAGCCGACGACCGTCACCGGGCGGTGGAGGAGGAGCAGGGTGTAGCCCAGGAGCCGGCCGGCGGGCACCCGGAACAGCGCCTTCCCGTACAGCGGCAGCAGTGTCCTGCGGAGCCCGGGCGACGGGTCCCGGCGCGCCCCCGGCACCTCTCGGGCGGCCGGCGCGTCCGCGCTGTGGACGGAACGCCAGTGGCGTCCGGTGAGCGGGTTGTGCCGGCGGTGCATCTCCAGCCCGGCCGCGATGTCGCCGGTGGCCGGGGCCCGGAACCCGCCCGCCCCGCGCAGCGCCTCGACGCGTACGACGACGCCGGAGCCGGACAGCAGGGGCGCCCCGTGGTGGTTGCCCGCGCACTGGACCAGCGCCCGGTGGGCGGCGTCGGCGCCCTCGGCCCGCGGTCCCACCACGAAGGCGGTGTCGGCGTCCCGGAACCAGCCGGTCGTGCGTTCCAGGAAGCCCGGGTGCGGCACGTGACCGGGGGCCGCGCAGGCGAGGAGGCCGTAGTCGTCGCCGTGCTTGGCGATCCACGCGTTGTGGTTGCCGTGCTCCGCACCGGCCTCGTGCGGCCCCCCGGCCTGGTTCCACTCGGGCACCCCGCGGCGGGTGAAGTGGTGCACGCCGAGTTCCGCGCAGAGCATCCTCGCCTCGGGATCGTCCCCCTCGTCGAGCAGCCAGACGTCCAGCGGCCCGGGGTGCCGCAGCCGGACGGCGCCCTCCAGGACCGCCCGCACCGCGGAGAGGGGCTCCCGTCCCGGTGCGTACGTGGCCAGGTAGGCGACCGCGTACCCGGGTTCGGGCGTCTCGCGGACCGGCTCCCGGACGTCCCGGACGGCCCGGACGGTCAGGACCGCGTTGACCAGGGCGACCAGGGCGAGCGAGCAGACGGCCACGAGCAGTGCGGGGCGCCGCGCCTGGAGGACGGGGGCGAGTGCGAGCAGGCCGGTGAGCGCGGGGGCGGAAGCCGCCAGGAGCAGCCCCGCGGTGCGGCCGTCCCCCACGGCGTGCGCGTCCCGGTGCCCCGCCGGCGGCCCGGCGGGCGGTCCCGCGGGGCCGCTGCGGTTGTCGTGGTCGTGCCCCTCCGTCGGCATCGCGCCTCCATCGGTCGAATCTGCCGGTATCCCCACAGAAGGGGAGAGAGGGGGAGGTGTCGACCCGGCAGGACCGAGCGGGCTGATTCTTTCCGCCGAACGGGGAGAGCCCCCGGCGCCTGGGGGCGGCCGGGGGCTGCGGGGTCGGTACGGACGGTCCGTCAGCCGGCGAGGTGGCGTTCCACCGTCTCGACCTTGGACGTCAGACCGTCGGTCACGCCGGGCCGGATGTCGGCCTTGAGCACCAGCGAGACGCGGCCGGCGCGGGCTTCGACGGCCGCGACGGCGCGCTTCACCACGTCCATCACCTCGTCCCACTCGCCCTCGATCGAGGTGAACATCGCGTCCGTGCGGTTGGGCAGCCCGGACTCGCGGACGACGCGCACGGCGTCGGCGACGTACTCGCCGACGTCCTCGCCCACGCCCAGCGGGCTGACGGAGAAGGCGACGATCATGCGTTCACCTTGCCCTCGGCGCGGGCGCGGGCGGCGATCACGCCGTCGGCCTCGTACTTCTTGAGCAGCTTCTCGCCGTAGAGCCCGCCGAACGGCACGACCGCGAGGAGGAAGAACAGGCCGACGCGCTTGAGCGGCCACTTGGCCTTGACCCAGACGTCCACGAGGAAGATCACGTAGATCGTGAACAGGATGCCGTGCAGCGCCCCGAGGGGCGGCATCAGGAAGTCGATGTCCGAGACCCGCATGAGCAGCGAGCCGAAGATGAGCAGCGCCGGGAAGGAGAGCGCTTCGGGAAGCGAGATGAGGCGCAGCCGGTGCAGGGCGGAAGCGGTCTTGATGTCCACGAGGGCACCTTCGGTGGGAGGGGCGTGTCGGCTTGTGAACGCACGCACAAGCACGGCCCATTGTGGCATCGCGCACGACCCCCCTCCGAGCGGGGTCCCCGTACCGCCCCGACGCACGTACCGGTGCATTTCAGGGCCCTCCCGGGGGGCATTCGGGGTGGGATCGGTCACCGGGGCCTGTCCGCGCGGCGCCCCGGCGGCTACCGTCGCCTCGTGGCGATGTTCCGACTCCAAGGCAGCAAGACGCTGGCCGTCGACCTGACAGGCGATGCCGTCAAGGCGAAGAACGGCTCGATGGTCGCGTACGACGGCCGGATGGACTTCAAGAAGATGTCCGGCGGCGGTGAGGGCATCCGCGGCATGGTGACCCGCCGCCTGACCGGCGAGCAGATGGTGATGATGGAGGTGAAGGGGCAGGGGACCTGCTATTTCGCCGACCGCGCGAGTGAGATCAACCTCGTCTCGTTGCACGGCGACAAGCTGTACGTCGAGGCCAGCAACCTGCTGGCCACGGACGCCGGGCTGCGCACCGGCACGACCTTCACCGGCCTGCGCGGCGGGGCGAGCGGCAACGGCCTGTTCACCACCACCGTCGAGGGGACCGGCCAGGCGGCGATCATGTCGGACGGCTCGGCCGTGGTGCTCCGGGTGACCCCGCAGTACCCGCTGAACGTCGATCCCGGCGCCTACATCGCCCACCAGGGCAGGCTCCAGCAGCACTTCCAGTCCGGCGTGAACTTCCGGACGCTCATGGGCGAGGGCTCCGGGGAGTCCTTCCAGATCCGCTTCGAGGGCGAGGGCCTCGTGTACGTCCAGCCCAGCGAGCGCAACACCGTGGGGGGCGACGTCTGATGCCGTTCCGCGAGATCAACTCGAAGATGGTCGAGGCCACGGTGGCACCCGGCCAGAAGATGTACAGCCAGCGCGGCGCGATGCTCGCGTACCGCGGCGACGTGTCGTTCACCCCGAACATCCAGGGCGGCCAGGGCGGCCTGGGGTCGATGATCGGCCGGCGGGTGGCGAACGAGGCGGCTCCGCTGATGACCGTCGAGGGGAGCGGCACCGTGATGTTCGGCCACGGCGGCCACCACATCCAGGTGATCAACCTGGCCGGCGACACCCTGTACGTCGAGGCCGACCGGCTGCTCGCCTTCGACGGCACCCTCCAGCAGGGCACCATGTTCATGGGCTCGCAGGGCGGGGTCATGGGGATGGTGCGCGGCCAGGTGACGGGGCAGGGCCTCTTCACGACGACGCTCAAGGGCCACGGCGCGGTGGCCGTCATGGCGCACGGCGGGGTGATCGAACTGCCGATCACCCAGGGCCGTCCGGTGCACGTGGACCCGCAGGCGTACGTCGCGCACCACGGAAGCGTGACCAACAAGCTGTCCACGGCGCTCGGCTGGCGCGACATGGTGGGGCGCGGCTCGGGTGAGGCGTTCCAGCTGGAGCTCAGCGGCAACGGCGCGGTGTACGTCCAGGCGTCGGAGGAGAAGCTGTGAGCACGCCCGTGATCCATGATCCGTCGACGCTGCCGTCCGACGACAACGTCAACTCCTACACTTTCTGCGTGGAGCTCAAGGGGAGCCAGTGGTTCCTGCAGAAGGGCAAGATGATCGCCTACTACGGGCGCATCGACTTCAACGGGATCGGGCACGGGCGCTTCGAGCGGCTGATCCGCACGAGCTTCCACTCCCCCCTGCACGCCAGTGACTGGGTGGTGGCCGAGGGCAGCGGGAAGATGCTGCTCGCCGACCGGGCCTTCGACGTGAACTCCTACGACCTGGACGACGGCAACC
This sequence comes from Streptomyces sp. NBC_00178, assembly GCF_036206005.1. Taxonomy (NCBI): domain Bacteria; kingdom Bacillati; phylum Actinomycetota; class Actinomycetes; order Kitasatosporales; family Streptomycetaceae; genus Streptomyces; species Streptomyces sp. NBC_00178. The sequence continues at coordinate 5,085,267 of NZ_CP108143.1, read as the reverse complement.
TGACCATCAGGTCGGGCAACCTGCTGGCGTACCAGCCGACGCTGGCGCTGAAGCAGTCGATCGTGCCGGGCTTCCTGACCCTGATCGGGACGGGCAAGTTCGTCGCGGCGTCCAACGGCCCGGTCGTCTTCATGGAGCCGCCGGTGCGGGTGGATCCGCAGGCGCTGGTGGGGTGGGCGGACTGCCCGTCCCCCTGCCACCACTACGACCACGGCTACATGACCGGCGTGATGGGCGGCCTGCGCTCGCTCACCGGGATCGGCGGCACCTCCGGCGAGGAGCACCAGTTCGAGTTCGTCGGGGCGGGCACGGTGCTGCTCCAGTCGACCGAGGTGCTGATGGCCGAGCAGGCGACCGGCGCGGTCCCGCACGAGCCGGGGGTGCCCGGGGGCGGTCCCGGAGCGGGTCAACACGGCTCCACACCTCGCATGCCCGGTCAGCTGGGGGACCTCCAGCGTCGCTTCGGCCTGTAAACGATAGTCTGCGGAGTGTGACGTCCGGCAGCGCGTGCGAGGCGTCACACTCCCTGACTTCGTCCGGCTTTCAACATCTTAGGTAGAATCCATACATGGAGACCGAGACGGCCACCCGCTGGCTGAACGACGCGGAGCAGTGCGCCTGGCGCACCCACCTTGACGTCAGCAGGCTGCTGACGCACCAGCTGGAGAAGGACCTCCAGCCGTTCGGGCTGACCATGAACGACTACGAGATCCTGGTCAACCTCTCGGAGTCGGACGAGCGGCGCATGCGGATGAGCGACCTCGCCGCGGCCACCCTGCAGTCCAAGAGCAGGCTCTCGCACCAGATCACCCGCATGGAGTCCGCCGGCCTCGTACGGCGCGAGCACTGCGAGTCGGACCGGCGCGGACTCTTCGCGGTCCTCACGAACCTCGGCGGGGAGACGATGCGCAAGGTCGCCCCCCACCACGTCGAGTCGGTGCGCACCCATTTCATGGACCTGCTGTCACCCGAGGCGCTCGCCGAGCTGCACGCCGCCCTCACCCCCATCGCGGACCACCTGCGAGGCCGCCGCGGCAAGCCGTAGGGCCCCGTCAGCCGGTCCGGTCGGGACCCGCTCCCGCCCCTCGGGGCAGCCGCAGGGTGAAGCGCGCTCCCCCCTCCGGCGCCGGGCCGGCCGTCAGCGTACCCCCGTGCCGCGCGGCAACGTCCCGTGCGATGGCCAGGCCCAGTCCGGCCCCGCCGTCGTCCCGGCTGCGCGCGTCGTCCAGGCGCACGAACCGCTCGAAGATCCGGTCACGTTCGCCCGGCGGCACCCCGGCGCCGTCGTCCGTGACCTCCACGGCCACGCCGCCACGGTCCGCCCGCACCGACACGGCGACCGAACGCACCGCGTGGCGCTCCGCGTTGTCCAGCAGGTTGCCGACGACCCGGGCCAGCTGACCGCGTGAACCGGTGACGTCGAGACCGCCTTCCTCCCGCACCGACACCGCCGGGGCGATCCGGTCCCCTGTACGCCGGGACACCACCTCGCGGACCAGGGCGCCCAGATCGACCACCGCGCTCCCGGGCCGCTCCCCCGCGTCGAGCCGGGCCAGCAGCAGCAGGTCGGCCGCCAGCGTCTGCAGGCGCACCGTGTCCGCGACCGCACCCGGCACGTCCAGCAGCTCCGGGTGGGCGGCGCCCACCTCCAACTGGGTGCGCAGCGAGGCGATCGGGCTGCGCAGCTCGTGCGAGGCGTCGGCGACGAAGCGCCGCTGCCGGTCGACGGAGGCCTCCAGCACGGTCAGGGTCTCGTTCGTCGTACGGGCCAGCCTCGCCACCTCGTCCCGGGAGTCCGGCTCCGGAACCCGGCGCCCGAGGTCCTCGGACGCGGTGATCGCGGCCAGTTCCCGCCGGATGCCCTCGACCGGGCGCAGCGCGCGCCGCGTGACGAGCCAGGTCACCCCGGCGACGGTCAGCAGCACGACGGGCAGCCCCGTCAGCATCGAGTCGCGCACCGAGTCCACGGCCTCCTGTTCCGCCGCGAGCGGGGCACCCGCGTGGACGGTCAGGGTGACGTCCTCGTCCGTGGTCAGCTCGACGGAGGCGAACCGGTAGTCGGCCGTCTCGCCGTCGACGGTGGCCGTGCCGTTCGCGAAGTCCGGCCGGTCGGAGGACACCTCACCGCGGTCCGGGGTGCTCGCGTCGTCATCGTCGTCGTCATCGTCGCTCCCCGTGCCCGGGGCGGGCGCGGACGGCTCCGGTTCGACGTCCGCCGTGCCCGTGCCCGAGACCGCCTCCAGGTCCTTGGAGACGGCCACGACGCGCCCCTCCCCGTCGGTCACCTGGACGGGATGCGCCTCCTCGTCGCCCGTCTCCAGCTCCCCGTAGGCCGTGCCCAGGGCCAGCTGCCCCGCCACCTCGCGCGCCGCCACCTCCGCTTCGAGGCCGGCCCGGTCCGTCAGATTGGCGCGCAGCACCAGCAGGACGGCCAGCCCGGCGCCGATCAGGGCGACGGCGACGACGAGGGTGGCGCCCAGCGCCGCCCTCGCCCGGACGGACCTCACCGCGCCTCCAGCCGGTATCCCGCGCCGCGGACCGTGCGGATCGACGCGGCACCGAGTTTGCGGCGCAGGGTGCTGATGTAGACCTCGACGATGTTCGGGTCGCCGTCGTAGGCGAAGTCCCAGACGTGCTCCAGGATGTCCGCCTTGCTGACCACCTCGCCGGCCCGCAGCACGAGCTGCTCCAGGACCGCGAACTCCTTCGCGGTGAGCGTGACTTCCTCCCCGTCCAGGTGCACCCGCCGGGCGGCGGTGTCCATCCGCAGCGGGCCGGCGTCCAGCACCGGCGAGGCGGATCCGCCGCGGCGGCGCAGCAGCGCCCGGATACGGGCGACGAGCACGACGTACGAGAACGGCTTGGTCAGGTAGTCGTCGGCGCCCGTGTCCAGGCCCTCCGCCTCGTCGTACTCCCCGTCCTTGGCGGTCAGCATCAGGATCGGCGTCTCGTGTCCCGCGGCCCGCAGGGCGGCACAGATCCGGTAGCCGTTCATGCCGGGCAGCATGATGTCGAGCACGACGAGGTCGTGGACGCCCTCACCCGCGCGGTGCAGTCCCTCCAGGCCGTCGTGCACCACGTCGACGGCGAATCCCTCGGCCGTCAGCCCGCGCGCCAGTGACGTCGCCAGGCGCTTCTCGTCCTCCACGATCAACAGGCGCATGAGGACAGCTTCCCAAACCGGACCTGAAGGCGCCTTCAGGTGACTTCAGGCTGGGTTCAGCATCGCGGAGCCAGTGTGGTTCCCGTCGTACCGCACCGCACATCCCATCGGGGAGGAACCCGCCATGAAGCGCAACATCACCGTCGCCGCCCTTGCCGCCGCCGTACTCGTCGGCGGCGGGCTCGTCACGACCGCGGCGTTCGCCGACTCCGACGGCGGCACCAAGGACGAACGCAGGGCCGGGAACGCCGCCGGCGGCACGGCCTCGCGGACGGTCACCCTCGACAACGCGGTGGCCGCCGCCCTGAAGGCCGCCCCGGGCACGGTCACCGAGGCCGGACTGGACGACGAGGACGACGACGGTGGCCGCACCGTCTGGGAGCTGGACGTGTACGGCTCCGACAGGACCTGGCACGACGTGACGGTGGACGCCCGGAGCGGCAAGGTGCTGTCGGAGCGCGATGACGACGACGATGACGACGACGACCGCGACCGCCGCGCACCCCGCCCGGCGGCCGTGTCCCTCGACACGGCCGTTAAGGCGGCGCTCGGCGACCGGCCGGGCACGGTGACGTCCGTGGACCTGGACGACGACGGGGACGACGGCGGGAAGGCCGCGCCGCACTGGGACGTCGACGTCTCGGGCGGGGACGGGCGCGCCCACGAGCTCCACGTGGACGCGAAGAGCGGCAAGGTCACGGCGGACCGCGCCGCTGACGACGACAGCGACAGCGACAGCGACGACTGACGTCTCCGGCCGTACGGAAGGCAGGCGGGTCTCCCCGGGCGGCCCGCACGCCGCCCGGGGAGACCTCAGTTCCCGCCGGTGAGTCCCGCGACCAGCTCGTCCGCCGCCGCGTACGGGTCGAGGTCGCCGGCCACGATCCGCTCGGCGAGGGCGCCCAGCCTCCGGTCGCCGTGCAGATCGGCGATCCGTTCGCGGAGCGCCGTGACGGCGATCGTCTCGACCTCGCGGGCCGCGCGCGCCGCGCGCCGCTCGGCGAGAACCCCGTGCTCCTCCATCCACGCCCGGTGCTTCTCCAGCGCCTCGACGACCTCGTCAATGCCCTCGCCCCGGGCCGCGACCGTCTTCACGATCGGCGGCCGCCAGTCACCGGGCCCCCGGGACTCCCCGAGGCCCAGCATGTGGTTGAGCTCCCGGGCGGTCGCATCGGCGCCGTCCCGGTCGGCCTTGTTGACGACGTAGAGGTCGCCGATCTCCAGGATCCCGGCCTTCGCCGCCTGGATGCCGTCGCCCATGCCGGGCGCGAGGAGGACGACGGAGGTGTCGGCCTGGGAGGCGATCTCCACCTCCGACTGGCCGACCCCCACCGTCTCCACCAGGATCACGTCGCAGCCGGCCGCGTCCAGCACCCGGATCGCCTGCGGGGCCGACCAGGCCAGCCCGCCCAGATGGCCGCGGGTGGCCATGGAGCGGATGTAGACGCCCGGATCGGAGGCGTGCTCCGACATCCGGACCCGGTCGCCGAGGAGCGCGCCGCCGGAGAAGGGCGACGACGGGTCGACGGCGAGGACCGCGACCCGCTTGCCCGCCTTCCGGTAGGCGGAGACCAGGGCCGAGGTGGAGGTGGACTTCCCGACCCCCGGCGACCCGGTCAGGCCGACGACGTACGCCCGGCCGGCGAGCGGCGCCAGGGCCGCCATCACCTCGCGCAGATGCGGAGAGGCACCCTCCACCAGGGAGATGAGCCGGGCCACCGCACGCGGCCTGCCCTCCCGCGCCTGCTCGACCAGGGTGGGGACGTCCACCTTCACACTCGGCCTCCTCGCTCGTTCGTACGGTCTGCTACTTGCCCGGTACGCGGATGATCAACGCGTCGCCCTGACCGCCGCCGCCGCACAGGGCCGCCGCGCCGGTGCCTCCGCCGCGCCGCTTCAGCTCGAGAGCCAGGTGCAGCACCACACGGGCGCCGGACATGCCGATCGGGTGGCCGAGCGCGATCGCGCCGCCGTTCACGTTGACCTTGTCCGAGCTGACGCCGAGGTCCTTCATCGACTGGACCGCGACGGCCGCGAAGGCCTCGTTGATCTCGATGAGGTCGAGGTCCTCGACGCCGATGCCCTCCTTCTTCAGGGCGTGCCGGATGGCGTTCGACGGCTGCGACTGGAGTGAGTTGTCCGGACCCGCGACGTTGCCGTGGGCGCCGATCTCGGCGATCCAGTCCAGGCCCAGCTCCTCGGCCCTGGCCTTGCTCATGACGACGACGGCCGCGGCGCCGTCGGAGATCTGCGAGGACGTGCCCGCGGTGATCGTGCCGTCCTTGGCGAAGGCCGGGCGCAGCTTGCCGAGCGACTCGGCGGTCGTCTCCGGGCGGATGCCCTCGTCCTTGGAGAAGAGGACCGGGTCGCCCTTGCGCTGCGGGATCTCGACCGGGGTGATCTCGGCCTCGAAGAGGCCGTTCTTCTGGGCGGCGGCGGCCCGCTGGTGCGACAGGGCGCCGATCTCGTCCTGGGCCGCGCGGGTCAGGCCGAGGCGGGAGTTGTGCTTCTCGGTGGACTCGCCCATCGGGATGTTCTCGTGGGCGTCGGTCAGGCCGTCGTAGGCCATCGAGTCGAGCAGCTCGACCGCGCCGTACTTGTAGCCCTCGCGGGACTTCGGCAGCAGGTGCGGGGCGTTGGTCATGGACTCCTGGCCGCCGGCCACCACGACGTCGAACTCGCCGGCCCGGATCAGCTGGTCCGCGAGGGCGATCGCGTCGAGCCCGGACAGGCACACCTTGTTGACGGTGAGCGCGGGGACGTTCATCGGGATTCCGGCCTTGATCGCCGCCTGGCGTGCGGGGATCTGCCCCGCCCCGGCCTGGAGGACCTGGCCCATGATCACATACTGGACCTGGTCGCCGCCGATCCCGGCCCGGTCCAGCGCGGCCTTGATGGCGACGCCGCCGAGGTCGGCCCCGGAGAAGCTCTTCAGCGAGCCGAGGAGGCGGCCCATGGGCGTACGCGCGCCCGCGACGATCACTGAGGTGGTACCGGTCGTTCCTGACATGAGGCGCAGCCCCTTGGATTGGTTGTGAACGAGGGTTTACCTGAATGTACTGAGCGGTACCGCGCCCGTCATCCGGCAGTGGGTGTGATCGCGCGCACGTTGCGTAACCATCCCCGGGGCGCTGCACTGGTTCCATGCTGACGCGAATCGACCACATCGGAATCGCCTGTTTCGACCTCGACAGGACGGTGGAGTTCTACCGCGCGACCTACGGCTTCGAGGTGTACCACTCCGAGGTCAACGAGGAGCAGGGCGTCCGGGAGGCCATGCTGAGGATCAATGACACCTCCGACGGCGGCGCCTCGTACCTCCAGCTGCTGGAACCGACCCGCGAGGACTCGGCCGTGGGCAAGTGGCTGGCAAAGAACGGCGAGGGCGTGCACCACATCGCCTTCGGTACGGCGGACGTCGACGCGGACGCCGCGGACATCCGCGGGAAGGGCGTCAGGGTGCTGTACGACGAGCCCAGGACGGGTTCCATGGGCTCCCGCATCACCTTCCTCCACCCCAAGGACTGCCACGGGGTGCTGACCGAACTGGTCACCTCGGCAAAGGAGCACTGACCCGCCGGATACCCGGCCCGGTAGAGTGGGCGGTTCCGGGCCGGGGCCGGGTCGGGGCCGTGCCGCGTCCTCACCGTTGATCTGTCACCATTCCCCGGGGGACCGCTCGCCCGCGAGCGGTCCTCGTACGCAGTCTGCGACCAGGGTTGGGGTCTCCCCCTGCTCAGTGGGGCATCCCCTGCTCGAACGAAGTTGAGAGCTCGGGGAAGACGTTGAGAGCTCGGGGAAGGATGGGACCGCGCAGTGCGGGGCTACGAAAGCCAGCAGAGCCACCGAGCTGACGACGACCATCTCTCGCGGTTCGAAGCCGAGATGGACCGGCTGAAGACCGACCGGGAGAAGGCCGTCCAGCACGCCGAGGACCTCGGCTACCAGGTCGAGGTCTTGCGCGCCAAGCTGCACGAGGCTCGGCGCAATCTCGCGACCCGTCCCGCACACGACGGCGCGGACATCGGCTACCAGGCCGAACAGATGCTCCGCAACGCCCAGATCCAGGCCGATCAGCTGCGCACCGACGCCGAGCGCGAGCTGCGCGAGGCCAGGGCCCAGACGCAGCGGATCCTCCAGGAGCACGCGGAGCACCAGGCGCGCCTGCAGGCTGAGTTGCACGCCGAGGCGGTGCAGCGGCGCCAGCGGCTCGACCAGGAGCTCGCGGAGCGCCGGCAGACCGTCGAGTCCCACGTCAACGAGAACGTCGCCTGGGCCGAGCAGTTGAGGGCCAGGACCGAGTCGCAGGCCCGCCGTCTCCTGGACGAGTCGCGCACCGAGGCCGAGCAGTCCGTGGCGGCCGCCCGCGCGGAGGCGGCCCGGCTGGCCGACGAGACCCGCCGGCGGGTCAACTCCGAAGCGGAGGCGGCCCGTGCCGAGGCCGAGGGGACGCTGCTGCGGGCCCGCAGGGACGCCGAGCGCCTGCTCGACGCCGCGTCCACGCAGGCGCAGGAGGCCACCAGTCACGCCGAGCAGCTGCGCTCGACGGCGACGGCGGAGACGGACCGGACGCGGCAGCAGACGGCCGAGCTCAACCGCACCGCCGAGCAGCGCATGCAGGAGGCGGAGACCCGGCTGCGCGAGGCCGGGCTGGAGGCCGAGAAGGTCCTCGCCGAGGCCAAGGAGGCCGCGGTCAAGCGGCTGGCCGGCGCCGAGTCGCAGAACGAGCAGCGCACCCGTACGGCCAAGTCCGAGATCGCGCGGCTGGTCGGCGAGGCCACCAAGCAGGCCGAGACGCTCAAGGAGGAGGCCGAGCAGGCCCTCACCGACGCCCGGGCGGAGGCCGAGCGGGTCGTCGCGGAGGCCGCCGAGAAGGCCCGCACCCTGGCCGCCGAGGACGCCGCGGCCCAGCTCGCGAAGGCGGCCCGCAGCGCCGAGGAGGTCCTGACCAAGGCGTCCGAGGACGCCCGGTCGACCACCAGGGCCGCCGGCGAGGAGGCGGACCGCATCCGCCGCGAGGCGGAGGCGGAGGCGGACCGGCTGCGCGGCGAGGCCGCCGAGCAGGCCGACCAGCTCAAGGGCGCCGCCAAGGACGACACCAAGGAGTACCGGGCCAAGACGGTCGAGCTTCAGGAGGAGGCGCGCCGGCTGCGCGGCGAGGCCGAGCAGCTGCGTTCCGAGGCCGTCGCCGAGGGCGAGCGCATCCGCGGCGAGGCTCGGCGGGAGGCCGTCCAGCAGCTCGAGGAGGGCGCCAGGACCGCCGAGGAGCTGCTCACCAAGGCGAAGGCCGACGCCGAGGAGCGGCGCACCTCCGCGGGCACCGAGGCCGAGCGGGTCAGGACCGAGGCGGCCGAGCGGGCGGCCACGCTGCGCAAGCAGGCGGAGGAGGCCCTCGAGCGGGCCCGCGCCGACGCCGAGAAGCTGCGCGCCGAGGCGGAGGAGCAGGCCACCGCGCTGACCGCCGCGGCGGAGACGGCGGCCGAGGCCCTGCGCGAGGAGACCGAGCGCGGCGTCGAGGCCCGCCGGGCCGAGGCCGCCGACGAGCTGGCCCGGCTGCACACCGAGGCCGAGTCCCGGGTCACCGCCGCCGAGGAAGCCCTCGGCGAGGCGCGTACGGAGGCGGAGCGCATCCGCCGCGAGACGAGCGAGGAGTCCGAGCGGCTGCGCTCGGAGGCCGCCGAGCGGGTGCGCACGCTCCAGGAGCAGGCGGCGACGGAGGCCGAGCGGCTGCGCAACGAGGCCGCCGCCGACGCCGCGCGGTCCCGTGCCGAGGGCGAGTCCGTGGCCGTACGGCTGCGTGGCGAGGCCGCGGCGGAGGCCGAGCGGCTGAAGACCGAGGCCCAGGAGACCGCCGACCGGGTGCGCTCCGAGGCGGCAGCCGCCGCCGAGCGGGTCGGGGCCGAGGCCGCCGAGGCGCTGGCCGCCGCCCAGGAGGAGGCCAACCGGCGCCATCGCGAGGCCGAGGAGACGCTGGGTTCCGCACGCGCCGAGGCGGAGCAGGAGCGCGAGCGCGCCCGCGAGCAGAGCGAGGAACTCCTCGCCTCCGCGCGCAAGCGGGTCGAGGAGGCCCAGGCGGAGGCGCAGCGGCTGGTCGAGGAGGCCGAGAGCCGCGCTTCGGAGCTCGTCTCGGCCGCCGAGCAGACCGCGCAGCAGGTGCGGGACTCCGTCTCCGGGCTGCAGGAGCAGGCCGAGGAGGAGATCACCGGGCTCCGCTCGGCCGCCGAGCACTCGGCGGAGCGGACGAGGAACGAGGCCCAGGAGGAGGCGGACCGGCTCAGGGCCGACGCCTACGCCGAGCGCGAGCGGGCCACCGAGGACGCCAACCGGGTGCGCCAGGTCGCGCACGAGGAGTCGGAGGCCGCGAAGTCCCTGGCCGAGCGGACCGTCTCCGAGGCGATCACCGAGTCGGAGAAGCTCCGCTCGGACACCTCGGAGTACAGCCAGCGGGTCCGCACCGAGGCGTCGGACGCCCTCGCCTCGGCGGAGCAGGACGCCTCGCGCGCCCGCGCCGAGGCCCGTGAGGACGCGAACCGGATCCGGTCGGAGGCGGCGGCGCAGGCCGACCGGCTCGTGGCGGAGGCCACGAGCGAGAGCGAGCGGGTCCGCACCGAGGCCACCGAGGAGGCGGCTCGGTTCGTCGGCGAGGCGACGGACGAGGCGGAGCGGCTGCGGGCGGAGGCGGCGGAGACCGTCGGATCGGCCCAGGAGCACGCCGCCCGGACGCGGGAGGAGTCGGAGCGGCTGCGCGCCGAGACCGAGACCGCGGCCGAGCAGGTGCGCGCGGACGCCCGCGAGGAGGCGGACCGGCTGCTCGACGAGGCGCGCGAGGCCGCGGCGAAGCGGCGCACGGACGCCGCCGAGCAGGCCGACCAGCTGATGGAGAAGGCGCAGGAGGAGGCGCTGCGGTCCGCGACCGAGGCCGAGGAGCAGGCCGACAGGATGGTCGGGGCGGCCCGCGACGAGGCGGTCCGGATCACCTCGGCCGCGACGGTCGAGGGCAACACCCTGGTCGAGCGGGCTCGCACGGACGCGGACGAGCTGCTCGTCGGCGCACGCCGTGACGCCACCGCGACCCGGGAGCGCGCGGAGGAGCTCAGGGCCCGGATCGAGAGCGAGATCGAGGAACTCCACGAGCGTGCCAGGCGCGAGACGTCGGAACAGATGAAGACGGCCGGCGAGCGTGTCGACAAGCTGATGAAGGCCGCGACCGAGCAGCGCGAGGAGGCCGAGGCGAAGGCCAAGGAGCTGCTCAACGACGCGAATTCGGAGGCGAGCAAGGTCCGTATCGCCGCCGTGAAGCGCGCCGAGTCGTTGCTGAAGGAGGCCGAGACCAAGAAGGCCGAGCTGACCCGCGCGGCGGAGAAGCTGCACGCCGACGCGGAGGCCGAGGCGCAGCAGCTGGTCGACGACGGCCGGCGGGAGCTGGACCTGCTGGTCCGCAGACGGGAGGACATCAATACGGAGATCTCCCGTGTCCAGGACGTGCTGGAGGCGTTGGAGTCTTTCGAGGCTCCGGGTGGGACGGGCAAGGCCGCGGGGGGTGGCGCCGGGGGCGTCAAGACCGGTGCCTCGGCGGGCAACCGGTCGGGCGGCAAGTCGTCGGACGGCTAACCCCGTACGACTTTGCCATGAACATTCAATCCTTCGAGTGGCAAGCACTCCGGAGGTCAGCCACTCAAAAGGGGTGTCATTCTCCATACCAAAGCGGCATCTTCACGTTGACACGCCGCCCAGGCCCCTAGGATTCCCTCTAACACCTCACCGGTCTCATTCGACAGGAACCCCATGAGCGACCCTTCCTCCCCCTTCGGCTTCGAGCTCGTGCGACGTGGATACGACCGCGGTCAGGTGGACGACCGCATTACCAAACTCGTCGCCGACCGTGACAGCGCCCTCGCCCGAATCACCTCGCTGGAAAAGCGCATCGAGGAGCTCCACCTCGAGACGCAGAACGCCCAGGCCCAGGTCAACGACGCGGAACCGTCGTACGCCGGCCTCGGTGCCCGTGTCGAGAAGATCCTCCGCCTCGCCGAGGAGGAGGCGAAGGACCTGCGTGAGGAGGCCCGCCGCGCGGCCGAGCAGCACCGCGAGCTCGCCGAGTCGGCCGCCCAGCAGGTGCGCAACGACGCGGAGACCTTCGCCGCCGAGCGCAAGTCCAAGGCCGAGGACGAGGGCGTCCGCATCGTCGAGAAGGCCAAGGGCGAGGCGGGCACGCTGCGCACCGAGGCGCAGAAGGACGCGCAGCAGAAGCGCGAGGAGGCGGACGCCCTCTTCGAGGAGACCCGCGCCAAGGCCGCCCAGGCCGCCGCCGACTTCGAGACGAACCTCGCCAAGCGGCGTGAGCAGTCCGAGCGCGACCTCGCGTCCCGTCAGGCGAAGGCCGAGAAGCGTCTCGCCGAGATCGAGCACCGCGCCGAGCAGCTCCGCCTGGAGGCCGAGAAGCTCCGCACGGACGCCGAGCGCCGGGCCCGTCAGACGGTGGAGACCGCGCAGCGCCAGGCCGAGGACATCGTGGCCGACGCCAACGCCAAGGCCGACCGGATCCGCAGCGAGTCGGAGCGCGAGCTCGCGGCGCTCACCAACCGCCGCGACTCGATCAACGCCCAGCTGACCAACGTCCGCGAGATGCTGGCGACGCTGACGGGTGCCGCGGTCGCCGCCGCCGGCTCCCCGGCCGAGGACGAGCCCGCCACCCGCGGGGTCCCGGCCCAGCAGAGCCGCTGACGCCTCACGCGCCTCAGCTGTACCTCTTGCGCGCCCGGTTCCGCCTTTGTGGTGGCGCCGGGCGCGCGGCCGTTCTAGCGTGAGCGCATGATCGAGCTGGACGGCCTCACCAAACGCTTCGGCAGCAAGGTTGCCGTCGACCATCTGTCATGCCGGGTCAGGCCGGGCATGGTGACGGGCTTCCTCGGCCCCAACGGCGCCGGCAAGTCGACGACGATGCGGATGATGCTCGACCTCGACAACCCGACCAGCGGCACGGTGCGCATCGACGGCAGGCACTACCGCGAGCTGCAGGAGCCGCTCAAGCACATCGGCGCGCTGCTGGACGCCAAGTCGATGCACGGCGGGCGCAGCGCGTACAACAACCTCCTGTGTCTCGCCCAGAGCAACCGCATCCCCGAGAGCCGGGTCGCCCACGTGCTCGACACCGTCGGTCTGAGCGCGGTGGCGAAGAAGAAGTCCAAGGGCTTCTCGCTCGGCATGGGACAACGGCTGGGAATCGCCGCGGCGCTGCTCGGTGATCCGGAGATCCTGATGTTCGACGAACCCGTCAACGGTCTGGACCCGGAGGGAATCCACTGGATCAGGAATCTGATGAAGACCCTCGCGGCGGAAGGCCGCACGATCTTCGTCTCCTCGCACCTGATGAGTGAAATGGCCCTCACCGCCGACCATTTGATCGTCATCGGCCAGGGCAGGCTGCTCGCCGACACCTCGATGGCCGATTTCATCCGCGACAACTCCCGCAGTTACGTACGGATGCGCTCCCCGGAGCGGGAACGGCTGCTCGACGTGCTGCACACGGAGGGCGTCCTCGTGGTCGAGTCGGGCAGCGGCACGCTGGAGATCGACGGCGAGCCCTCGGAGCGGCTCGGTGAACTCGCGGCGCGGCACGGGATCGTGCTGCACGAGCTGAGTTCCCAGCAGGCTTCACTGGAGGAGGCCTTCATGCAGATGACCGCGGGCTCCGTGGAGTACCACGCGCACTCCGACCGGGACGGCGTACCTCCGGTGCCCGCACCGGCGGGTCCGGACTGGGGCGAGCAGTGGAACCGGCAGGCCGGCGACGGCACGAAGGGCGCGTGACGGCGATGGCATCGGTACCCGCGGTCCTGAACTCCGAATGGACCAAGATCCGCACGGTCTCCTCGACCACCTGGACGCTGGTCTCCGCGTTCGCCGTCACGGTCGCGATCGGGGCCGCCCTCAGCGCCGTGCTGAACAGTCAGTTCGACGATCTCTCCGACGCGGAGCGCGCGACCTTCGACCCGACCTTCGTGGGCTTCTCCGGCCTGATCCTGGGGCAGCTGGCGATGGTCGTCTTCGGCGTCCTGGTGGTCGGCACGGAGTACAGCTCCGGCATGATCCGCACGTCGCTCGCGGCGGTCCCCCAGCGGGGCTCGTTCCTCTTCAGCAAGATCGCGGTGGCGGGGGTCCTCGCCACCCTGGTCGGCCTCGCCACGAGTTTCGTGACCTTCTTCTTCAGCCAGGCCCTGCTCGGCGACCACAGCACCGACATCGGCGCGCCGAACGTCCTGCGCGCCGTCTTCGGCGGCGGTCTGTACATGGGGCTGATCGCGGTCTTCTCCATGGGCGTGGCCACGATGCTGCGCAGTTCCATCCTGTCCCTCGGCATCCTGATGCCGTTCTTCTTCCTCGTCTCGCAGATCCTCTCGGCGGTCCCCGGGGCCAAGAACGTGGCCCGCTACTTCCCCGACCAGGCCGGTTCCGAGATCACCCAGGTCGTCCCCGACGCCATGAACAGCGACCCCGCACCGTACGGACCGTGGGGCGGGCTCGGCATCATGGTGCTGTGGGTGATCGCGGCGCTGGCGGGCGGCTTCCTCGTCCTGAGGAAGCGGGACGCCTGAGCGGAGGCGGGCCCCCTGCCGGACGGGGGCTCCGCCCGGCGGCGCGCGTCCGGCGATCGGACGCGGTGCGCCGACGCCCCGCACGACGGCTTGGCCGGAACCATGGGGCGCTGGTTATCCTCCTAAGTCTTACGGGGGCGTGCGGCCGGCCGGCCTGGGCCCCGACGACGGATGAGTCGATGGGGCTGGAGAATGATCGAGGCAGTCGGCCTGACGAAGCGCTACGGCGCCAAGACGGCCGTGCACAACCTTTCCTTCCAGGTACGCCCGGGTGCCGTGACGGGATTCCTCGGTCCCAACGGGTCGGGCAAATCCACCACCATGCGCATGATGCTCGGCCTCGACCGGCCGACGTCCGGGCACGTGACGATCGGCGGACACGCCTTCCGCAGCCTGCCCAACGCGCCGCGCCAGGTCGGGGCACTGCTCGACGCCAAGGCCGTCCACGGCGGACGCAGCGCCCGCAACCACCTGCTGAGCCTGGCCCAGCTGGCCGGCATCCCCGCGGCCCGGGTGGACGAGGTCCTGGGCGTCGTCGGGCTCCAGGAGGTGGCCGGCAAGCGCTCCAAAGGCTTCTCCCTGGGCATGGGGCAGCGGCTCGGGATCGCGGCTGCGCTGCTCGGGGACCCCCAGGTGCTCCTCTTCGACGAGCCGGTGAACGGACTCGACCCCGAGGGCATCCTGTGGGTGCGCAACCTCATGAAGCGGCTCGCCTCCGAAGGACGCACCGTCTTCGTCTCCAGCCACCTGATGAGCGAGATGGCGCTCACCGCCGATCACCTGATCGTGATCGGGCGCGGGCAGCTGCTCTCCGACATGAGCGTCACGGCCTTCATCTCGGCCAATTCCGCGGACTTCGCCCGGGTGCGGGTCGCGTCGGACGGGCCCGAGGTCCGTGAGAAGCTGACGGCTTCGCTCACGGAGGCCGGTGGCCGGGTCATGACGGAGCCGGACGGCGCCCTGCGCGTGATGGGGCTGCCGCTCCCCCGGATCAGCGACCTGGCCCACGAGTCGGACGTACGCCTGTGGGAGCTCTCGCCGCACCAGGCGTCGCTCGAGGAGGCGTACATGCGGATGACGCAGGGCGCCGTCGACTTCCGTTCGACCGCGGACGCCAGGGCGGGACTCCAGCCTCCGCAGCCCGTCCCCGGATACGGGCCCACGGGACCCGGTGGGTACGCGCAGCCGGGGTACACCCCCCAGTCGCCGCCCGAGGTGCCCGGCCAGGGCTGGTACGCCCCGCCCCCGCCGGGACAGAACCCCTACGCCACACCCGCGGCCGCGCCGGCGCCCGCTGCCATCGCCGAACCGACCGAGCGCACGACCAGCGAGGAATCCCGATGACGACGCCGGCGACTCCGCCGCCCCCGCAGGCACACCCCCACCAGGACCCGCAGCAGGGCTGGGGCAGCCCGTCCGGGACGTACGCCTCGCCGATCCCGGTGCGCACCCCGGGCCTCGGCGACGCGATCGCGTCCGAGTGGACGAAGATCCGCTCGGTGCGCTCCACGATGTGGACGCTCGGCGTGATGATCGTGCTGCTGGTCGGCATCGGACTGCTCACCGCGTTCGCCGTGAGCGTGTCGGACGCGGAGATGGAGGGGACACCGGTCCTCAGCCTCGGCTTCTTCGGCGTGCTGCTGGGCTCGATCTGCGTGATCACACTCGGCGTACTCACCATCGCGTCCGAGTACGGCACGGGAATGATCCGCACGACCCTGACCGCCTGCCCGAGCAGGGCGCGGCTGCTGACCGCGAAGTCGGTCGTCTTCTTCCTGCTCGCCTTCACGATCACCACGGTGACGACGGGGATCGTCGGGTTGCTGCAGACGGCCATGCTGGGCGGGGTCACCGCCGACGCCGGCTCCTGGACGCGCGCCACCCTGGGGATCGGCCTCTACGTCGCGACGCTCGGGCTGCTCGCCCTCGCGGTCGGCGCGCTCATCAGGCACTCTGCGGGCGCGATCACGGTGATGATCGGGGTGGTGCTGCTCCCGCTCGTGCTGGCGATGTTCATGTTCGCGGACTCCCTGGCGCGCGTGCAGCAGGCCCTCTTCGAGTACTCCGTCCCCAGCCAGCTCGGCGCGATGTACGACGCCTCGGTGGCCACGTCGGGACCGACCGGCTGGCAGCCGCTGTGGATCATCATCGGCGTGACCGCCGTGGTCATGGCGGGCGCGTACGCCTCGCTGGACCGGCGGGACGTCTGACTCAGTAGCGCGGGGCGTTCCTGGACCGCTGCACCCTCGTGGTGCGGCGGTCCTTCGCGTTCCAGCAGGCCTTGTGCCAGTGCCTGCGGTCGTCGATGCCGCCGAACTCGGGCCAGGCAACCATGTGCGGCACCCCGGACGGGATCTCCTGGTCGCACCCCGGGCAGCGGTAGCGCTTGCCCGCCGCGCTCGCGCCGCTCACGGGGCGCACCGACCACTCCTCGCCCTGCCAGCTCTCGGTCGCACCGCCGCTGCCGTACCGCTCCCCGGGCTCGCGTGCGTTTCCATCGGGACTCTCGCCGCCTCGGGGGCGGTTGCGGCGCGGGGACACGGAACACCTCACGTGGCGGTACGGGCAGATTGTTCCGTCCAGCCTAGAGCCATCGGCGACGGACCGGGTGCGATGAGGCGCCTGAGTGCCCGCGGGGCGAGTGGGTAACCGGAAAATCGCAACAACTTCTCCGCGGACCGTGCCTTTGGCACGTGTCAGACGTTGTTGCCAGTGGGGGACAGCCGCGTCGGCCGTAAGGAGGCAAGAGGCGATGCGCGTAGGAACGTTCGTACTGGCAGCACAGTTTCCGGGTCAGGGACAGGGCGAGGCCCTGCACCGGGCAGTCCGGTCCGCGGAGGTCGCGGAGGAGTCCGGGCTCGATTCCGTCTGGCTGGCAGAACATCATTTCGTGCCGTACGGGGTGTGCCCGTCCGCCACGACACTGGCCGCCCTGCTGCTCGGCCGCACCCGCAGGATCCGCGTGGGCACAGCCGTGAGCGTGCTGCCCAACCAGCACCCGGTGATGCTCGGCGAGCAGGCGGCGCTGCTGCACCTGACCAGCGGCGGCCGCTTCACCCTCGGGGTGGGGCGCGGCGGTCCGTGGGTCGACCTGGAGGTGTTCGGAGGCGGCCTCGACGCGTACGAGCGCGGCTTCCCCGAGGCACTGGGGCTGCTGCTCGACTGGCTGGACAAGCCGCGCGTCGCGGGTGGCGGCGAGCGCTTCGGCTTCCGCGAGGTGGCCGTGGTCCCCCGCGCCGACGAGCTCCTGGGGGACGGTCCGCCGGGCCCCGAGGTGATCGTCGCGTGCACCTCGCCGAAAAGCGTGAAACTCGCCGCTGGAAAGGGTTTGCCGATGCTCCTCGGGATGCATTGCGGCGACGAGGAGAAGGCGGACATGGTCGCGCTGTGGCGGACGGCCGCCCGGGACGCGGGGCAGCCGCCGGAGGTCGTGGAGCGGGTGGAACACGTGTCCGCAGGGGTGGCCCAGATCGCCGACCGTACGACCGACGCGGTGGAGACGCTCGTGAAGGCGATGCCGGGGTGGCTGCGCCAGGGGCTCGACGCCCATGTGACGGTCGACGGCCGGCACCGGGTGATGCGCGACCCCGTGGCGTACACGGAGTTCCTGTGCGGGCTGCACCCGGTGGGACCGCCCGGGTTCGCCGCCGACCGCCTCGCGGCCACGACGGAGCGCACGGGCATCACCCGCTTCGCCCTCATGGTGGAGGGATCGGGCGACCTCGCGGCGACGGAGACCAATGTGCAGCGGCTGGGCACGGAGGTGCTGCCGCTGCTGAAGTGACGGGTTCACGCTGGTTGTCCTGGTGGTGCGGTGGTACGGAAGCTGCCGCTCCGGAGCCAGTTGCACCTCCCGCGGCCCGAAGCGGCAGCGGAAGCGTCAGCAGTCCCGCAGCTCGGGCGACTGGTTGAGCAGCTGGCCCCTCACCGAGGTGAAGCGGGCCAGACGCTCGTCGACCGAGGCGTCCAGCGGGAATACGGCTATGCGGTGGCAGTTCTGGAATGCCAGACGCACTCCGAAGTGCCGCTGCAGTGCGCCGCGTATCGCATCACTCGCGAGCGCACGCAGCAGCTGACCACGTGCCTGCTCGTCCGGCGGGGGCGTCTGGTTGTCGGCGAACTCTCCGCCGTCGACCTTCAGCTGTGCCACCAGGGAGCTGATCATCTCCCATGCGTAAGGCAGGGAGGTCCGGACGCAGTCGACGAAGTCGGCTTCGTCGACCTCGCCTCGCTCGGCCTGTTCCAACAGCGCCGGTGAGACGTCGAGCGACATGGGTTCTCCTCTCGCGACCCCGGCGGGTGGCCGGGGCCATACGGGCAGGGCAGGGCGGCGACGCTGCGTACACAGGCGGCGACCTCCTGCTTCCACGGTAAGGGCGCAGTCCGGGCCGCACCAGGAGATTGGGAACACAACCGGCCAATAACGAACGGTCGCAAAGAGGGGCAAGCCCGATCGGCGTCCGTCGGGGGTGCCGGGGCGGGGGCCGGGAATCGCGTGGACCCCGCGTCGTCGAGTAGCGTTGCCGACCATGCGTCTCGTCATCGCCCGTTGCTCCGTCGACTACGCGGGCCGGCTCACCGCCCACCTGCCCTCCGCCCCCCGTCTGATCCTGGTGAAGGCGGACGGCAGCGTCTCGATCCACGCCGACGACCGGGCGTACAAACCGCTCAACTGGATGTCGCCGCCCTGCACACTGAAGGAGGGCGCCGACGACAGCGAGGGCGTCTGGACCGTGGTGAACAAGGCGGGCGAAAAACTGATCATCACTATGGAGGAAATCCTCCATGACTCGTCCCATGAGCTGGGCGTCGATCCAGGTCTCATCAAGGACGGTGTGGAGGCGCACCTCCAGGAGCTGCTCGCCGACCGCATCGAGACGATCGGCGAGGGGTACACCCTGATCCGCCGTGAGTACCCGACGGCCATCGGGCCGGTCGACATCCTGTGCCGGGACGCGGACGGTGCGACGGTGGCCGTGGAGCTGAAGCGGCGGGGTGACATCGACGGCGTGGAGCAGCTGACCCGCTATCTGGAGCTGCTCAACCGCGATCCCCATCTGGCCCCGGTGCGCGGCGTGTTCGCCGCCCAGGAGATCAAGCCGCAGGCGCGGGTGCTGGCGACCGACCGCGGTATCGGGTGCCTGGTCCTGGACTACGACGCGATGCGCGGCATCGAGGACGACAAGCTGCGGCTGTTCTGACCCCGGGCGCCCGCTCCCCCGTCCTCGCGCCGCCTCTCACACCGCAGGGGGCCCGGAACTCCGGGCCGACACCTCTCACGCCGTACGGGCCCGGACTCCGGGCCCGTACGGCGTGCTCCGTTCTCAAGCCGTCGTCGGCGAACCGGTCGTCTCCTGCGTGGTCGACGCGGTGACCGTCTCGGCCGGGCCGCTCGCGGAGTCGGACATGGTCGGGTCCGTGGTCGTCTCCGACTCCGACGGGGTGGGCGTCGGCGTCCCGGTCTCGGTGGGGGTCTCCGTCGGGGTCCCGGTCTGGCCGGGCGTCGTGGCCGGCGGCTTCGTGGGCTTCTTCGTCGGCGTCGGGGTGCCGTGCGTGGGCCGTCCGGTCGGGCTGCCGCTCGACGGGGTGCCGGAGCTCGCACCGGGGCTCGAGGCGCCCGGCGACGGGGTGGCGCTCGCCGACGGGCCGGCCGTGCCGGACGGGCCCGGTGAGGCGGGGCCGTCGCCGGGCGTGCCGTCCTCGGGCGCCGGGTCGGCGGCGGGCTCGTCCGCGGGGAGACCGTTCTCGCCGTCGTCCTCGTCCGCCGACTGCTCGGTCGTGACGTTCCGCCCCTCCGGGTCCTCGCTGCCCGAGGTCGCGCCCAGGGTCACGACGGTGCCGAGCACCGCCGCGAGCAGCGCGCCCGCGCCGACCGCGACGAGGTTGCGCCGCGCACCGCGGAGCACGCCCAGGCGGGCGCCGCCCTTCGCGGGGCGCCGGGGCTCCTGATGCGTGATCAGCATCGCCGAGGTGTCCGTGACGCGGGGGAAGAGCGGCTTGGCCGCGGGGATGCCGCCGGGCGGCGACGTCCGCTCGTCGCGCGCTACGGCCAACTCGTCGCCCGGCAGGGTGCGTTCGGCGGGGAGCGGATCTCCGGCCCGGTCGGCGACGAGGGCGAGTGCGCGCCGCCCCGCCACCGCACCGGACTTGTCGGCGAGCGCTCCTCGCATCCCGATGGACGCCTCCAACTCGGCACGGGCGCGGTCGAGGTGCCCTGTGCAAAGCGCGAGGACTCCCAACTCGTGGTGGAAGTAAGCCTCTTCGGCCACCTCGCCGGCGATCCGGGCGGCCTCCTGGCCTGACCTGAGCGCCTTCTCCCAGGAGCCCCACTGCATACCGGCGGCGAAGGCCGGCGCGGCGCTGCGGGCCAGCAGGACGGCCGCGCTGGCCTGTCCCGCCTGGTCGCCCAGGACGAGGCGGGACAGCGAGGCGAGGAGGGCGTCGGCCTCGGCGGCGGCCCGTTCGGGGGTGACGGAGGGGTGACCGGACCACCAGGTGTAGTGCTGGGCGGCGCTGCGGGCGTGGGCGTCGGCGGTCTCGCCGTATCCGCTCGCCTCCAGCTGGGCCGTCACCCCGGCGGCCAGGCGGTAGCGGGGGCCTGCCGGGGAGAGCAGCCCGCAGCGGTGCAGTTCGCCCAGAGCGGCATCGGCGTGGGTGTCGCCCACGAGGGCGGGCAGGTGCGCCTGGTGCGGCACCTCACCGCCCAGGGCGACGGCGAAGCGCAGGGTCTCGCGGGCGGCCTCGCTCAGCCGGGAGGCGAGCAGCGCCGCGGGCGCCGCTCCCTCGCCGAGGCTGGGCAGGGGCGCGTCGGCCGACGGGGCCGTGCCGAAGGCCGGCGGGTCGGCCGGATCGTCGTCGTAGGTGTCGGAGGCGTCATGCCCGGCCCGCAGGTCGTCGCGCTGGCGCAGGAGGGCGCCGGCCTGGACGAATCGCAGGGGCAGCCCTTCGGACTCGAACCAGAGGTCGCCCGCCCAGTTCGCCTCCACCTCGGTGAGTTCGCGCTCCACGACGCGCTGGAGGAGTTCGATCGACGCGCTGCGGCCGAGGCCGTCGAGGACGACCTCTTCGAGGTTCGAGTCGGGGGTGGGCGCGGGCACGTCGGGGGACGCGCCGAGGAGGAACGCGCATTCGGGCGTCGCGTCGAGCAGTTCCTGCAGGGGGGCGCCGCCGATCTCGAGGTCGTCGACGACGACGACGGCCCCGATGCCCTGGACGAGCGCGAGGAGCCCTTCCCGGTCGGGCCGGTGCAGGGGGGCCCGGTAGACGGCCTCGAAGAGCGCGTGGAGCAGGTCCGTCGAGGTCCGCTTCCAGCCGGAGAGCCTGACGACCCCGTCGGGGGCCAGATCCGCGCAGTCGGCCGCGACGGCGTCGAGGAGGGCCGTGCGCCCGGACCCTGCCGGTCCGGTGAGGCGCACGGAGCGTCCGCGCCCGAGGTGGCGTACGAGGCGCTCACGGTCCTCCTGACGCTCCAGGAGGGGCAACTGGGGCCCGGGCGGCCCCGCGGGGACGGGCGGCGCCGCAGCGCGCTCCCGCTCCGCGCGCTGTTCGGCGGTGTGCCGCTCGGGGGCCTCGGGCCGCTGTCCCGGCCGGCACGCCTCAATCTCGCTGCCGTCGACCGGGTTGACGGTGAGCAGGAGGTCGCCCGATATCAACTGCACCGCGCGGGACTGCTGCGGCGTCTGGTGCCCGAAGTCGGGCGTCAGCGGATCGCGGGACTGGCGTCGCGGCGTCGCGTCGTCACCGGACCGGTCATGGCCGTACTCTTCCGGTCCACGGTTCGTCGGGTCCATCGTCAAAGCCCCCCAAAGGCGCAGCGCGCGGTGACCCCCTCCGGCCTCGCACGCCTGCTTCGGCTCGTTCCGGTCCGGTGTCCGCCTGTGGGTCCTCGTCGATCGGCGGACGGCCGAACCCTAAACCTTCGCACAGTATCCATGAACCATCGGGGGGCCGCGCCGCCCACGACGTCACATTCTCGTGAGGATTGTGCGTAAATAGCCGTCCGCCGTTCCGGTCCGCCCGGAATTCCCTATACGCGTGGCAGGGAATCCGCCGCGATTCCGCCCTCGATGGCCAGGATCCTGTGCAGCCTCGTCGCGACCAGCAGGCGCTGCATCTGCGGCGGTACGCCGCGCAGTACGAGCCGCCGGCCCGCCCTCCCGGCTCTGCGGTGCGCACCCATGATGACGCCCAGTCCTGTGGCGTCCCACGAGTCCAGCTCGGTGAGGTTCAGCACGAGATCGCCGGCGCCGTCGTCGACGGCGGAGTGCAGGACCGTACGGGCGTCCGCCGCGCTTCGGACGTCGAGGCGGCCCCCGACGACCAACTCGGCGTGGTCGCCCCTGATGTGCATATGCGCTCCCCGGAAATACTCCGTAGCAAGGTCGGTCTGACTGTTTTCTCTTTCTTCCTCTGTCCCCACTGACTGCCGTGGCGACAGGGAAGTTGCCGTCTGTAAGCGAACCGATACCGAATTCACCCCGAGGAGTGAAGAAGGTGTCCCGGCACCTGCTGGATCCGGGTGCCGGGCGGCTCCGGGCGGCCGGGCTCCCGGGGTCCGGCCGACGGCGTATCGGACGGCCCGGGGGCCCGGTCGTGATCAGTAGGTGTAGAAGCCCTGCCCGCTCTTGCGGCCGATGTCACCTGCGTCGACCATCCGGCGCATCAGCTCCGGGGCGGCGAACTTCTCGTCCTGCGACTCGGTGTAGATGTTGCCGGTGGCGTGCAGGAGGATGTCGACGCCGGTCATGTCGGCCGTGGCGAGGGGGCCCATGGCGTGACCGAAGCCGAGCTTGCACGCGGTGTCGATGTCCTCGGCCGAGGCGACGCCCGACTCGTAGAGCCTGGCCGCCTCGACGACGAGCGCCGAGATCAGCCGGGTGGTGACGAAACCCGCGACGTCGCGGTTGACGACGATGCACGTCTTGCCGACGGACTCGGCGAACTCCCGTGCGGTGGCGAGGGTTTCGTCGCTGGTCTTGTAGCCGCGCACCAGCTCGCAGAGCTGCATCATCGGGACCGGCGAGAAGAAGTGCACACCCACGACGCGCTCCGGGCGCTCCGTGACCGCGGCGATCTTGGTGATCGGGATGGCGGACGTGTTGGAGGCGAGGACGGCGTCCTCACGGACGACCTTGTCGAGGGTGCGGAAGATCTCGTGCTTCACCTCGAGCTTCTCGAACACGGCCTCCACGACGACGTCCGCGTCGGCCACGGCGTCGAGGTCGGTGGTCGTGGTGATCCGGGCGAGCGCGGCCTCGGCGTCGGCGGCCTCCAGCTTGCCCTTGGAGACGAACTTGCCGTAGCTCGCCTCGATACCGCCGCGTCCGCGGGCCAGTGCCTCGTCGGTGACGTCACGCAGCACGACGTCCCAGCCCGCCTGGGCGGAGACCTGCGCGATACCGGACCCCATGAGTCCGGCCCCGATGACGGCGAGCTTCCTGGCCACGTTCGCACCCCTATGCATAGTCGGTCGTTCTCATGCTCTCCGGCGGAGATTAGTACCCGTGAGGGGACATGAGGCCGTGAAGAGATGCGCGTCACGTCTCACATGACGGACATCACACCCTCCGGTGTCACGCGGCGGCGCGCAGCGCGTAGTTGAGCGCCCCGCCGCCGGCCGCACGTCACACCGTCCGCCGCCGGACGGAGGGGAACGCGCCGCGCACACCGTCCGCCGCTCCCCCGCCGGCACGCCGTGCGGCGGCGTGCCGGCGGCCGCCCCCGCCCTTCCGGCTGTGACGGTGGGCACGCGCGTCCCCCGCGGGGGCCGGGGCGTAACTACGCTGGCCCCATGGTCAATCTGACGCGCATCTACACCCGTACCGGCGACAAGGGCACCACCGCCCTCGGCGACATGAGCCGGACCGCCAAGACCGATCTGCGGATCTCGGCCTACGCCGACGCCAACGAGGCCAACGCCGTCATCGGTACGGCCGTGGCGCTCGGCAACCTCTCCGAGGACGTCGTGAAGGTCCTCGTCCGCGTCCAGAACGACCTGTTCGACGTGGGCGCGGACCTCTCCACGCCGGTGGTCCAGGACCCGGAGTACCCGCCGCTGCGGGTCGAGCAGTCCTACGTCGACAAGCTGGAGGCGGACTGCGACCGCTTCCTGGAGGACCTGGAGAAGCTGCGGAGCTTCATCCTTCCGGGGGGTACCCCGGGGGCGGCGCTGCTGCACCAGGCCTGCACGGTCGTCCGGCGCGCCGAGCGGTCCACCTGGGCGGCGCTGGAGGTGCACGGTGAGGTGATGAACGCCTTGACGGCTACCTACCTGAACCGGCTCTCCGACCTGCTCTTCATCCTCGCCAGGACGGCGAACAAGGAGGTCGGGGACGTGCTGTGGGTGCCGGGTGGCGAACGCTGACCAGCGGCCGGCGCCGGCCCGGTTCCCCGGGCCGGCACCCCGGTAGGAGCGTGTGGCCGCCGGCGACGGCGCGTCACTGGCGGGCGGGCCGCGCCGGACGGGCGGGGCCCGCCCGCGAGGCTGTGGGCCCGCCGATACGCGGGGAGCGGGAGGCCTGGGCCGCCTCGGTGAGGGCTGTCGAACGCGGAGACGCGGGGCGCCCCGGCATGGCGGCGGCCACGGTGAAGACGGACCTCAACCGGCTGCTCGGGAAGCCGGAGCTGCACGACCGGGCGCAAGCGGCTTTCCCGGCCCACGAGTTGGGCTTCGGTATCGGCCAGGAATCTTTGGTCTGGACCTCTTGACGATTGGTCCAGACCTTCCTAATCTCACCGAACACACTGCGGTGAGTACGCCATGACAAAGCGGGCTCAGGGCGACGCAGGGTTTGCAGTCCACGGACCATCCCCGTTAGCCGACCTCACCCGAGGAGCACCGTTGAGCACTGACAACCCCCTACGCGGATCACGACTCAGATGGAGGCGAGGAGCCGGCACGGGCACCCGCTCCAAGGCGGTCGCGGGCCTCACCGCCCTGCTGCTGCCGCTCGCCGCGATGGTCGGTCTGGCCTCCCCCGCCGAGGCCGCCACCTCCGCGACGGCGACCTACGTCAAGAAGTCCGACTGGGGCACCGGTTTCGAGGGCCAGTGGACGGTGAAGAACACCGGCACCACCGCCCTGTCCTCCTGGACGATCGAGTGGGACTTCCCCTCCGGCACCGCGGTCGGCTCCGCCTGGGACGCCACCGTCACCAGCTCCGGAACCCACTGGACGGCGAAGAACCTCGGCTGGAACGGCTCCGTCGCCCCGGGTGCCAGCGTCAGCTTCGGCTTCAACGGCACCGGCAGCGGCTCCCCGGCCGGCTGCAAGCTGAACGGCGCCTCCTGTGACGGCGGCAGCGTCCCCGGCGACAACGCCCCGTCCAAGCCCGGCACCCCGACCGCGAGCAACGTGACGGACACCTCGGCGAAGATCAGCTGGACCGCCGCCACGGACGACAAGGGCATCAAGAACTACGACGTCCTGCGCGACGGCGCCAAGGTGGCGACCGTCACCACGACGACGTACACCGACACCGGCCTCACCAAGGGCACCGACTACTCCTACACGGTGCAGGCCCGCGACGCCGCCGACCAGACCGGTCCGGTCAGCTCCGCGGTCGCCGTCCGCACCACCGGGACCACCGACCCGGGCAACCCCGGCGGGGGCGACAAGATCAACCTGGGGTACTTCACCGAGTGGGGTGTCTACGGGCGCAACTACCACGTCAAGAACCTCGTGACCTCCGGCTCCGCCGCGAAGATCACCCACATCAACTACGCCTTCGGCAACGTCCAGAACGGCAAGTGCACCATCGGTGACTCCTACGCCGACTACGACAAGGCCTACACCGCCGACCAGGCGGTCGACGGCGTCGCCGACACCTGGGACCAGCCGCTGCGCGGCAACTTCAACCAGCTGCGCAAGCTCAAGGCCAAGTACCCGCACATCAAGGTCCTCTGGTCCTTCGGTGGCTGGACCTGGTCCGGCGGCTTCCCGCAGGCCGCCCAGAACCCGGCCGCCTTCGCCCAGTCCTGCTACGACCTGGTCGAGGACCCCCGCTGGGCCGACGTCTTCGACGGCATCGACATCGACTGGGAGTACCCCAACGCCTGCGGTCTCACCTGTGACACCAGCGGTCCGGCGGCCCTGAAGAACGTCGCCTCCGCGCTGCGGGCGAAGTTCGGCACCGGCAACCTGGTCACCGCGGCGATCACCGCGGACGGTTCGACGGGCGGCAAGATCGACGCGGCCGACTACGCCGGCGCCGCGCAGTCCATGAACTGGTACAACGTGATGACGTACGACTTCTTCGGCGCCTTCGCACCCAAGGGCCCGACGGCCCCGCACTCGCCGCTGACCTCGTACTCCGGCATCCCGCAGGAGGGCTTCAACTCCGCCGCCGCGATCGCCAAGCTGAAGGCCCAGGGCGTCCCGGCGTCGAAGCTCCTGCTCGGCATCGGCTTCTACGGCCGCGGCTGGACCGGCGTCACCCAGTCCGCCCCCGGCGGCACGGCGACCGGCGCGGCCCCGGGCACCTACGAGGCGGGCAACGAGGACTACAAGGTCCTCAAGAACACCTGCCCCGCCACCGGCACCATCGCCGGCACGGCCTACGCCCACTGCGGCACCAACTGGTGGAGCTACGACACCCCGGCCACCATCGGCACGAAGATGGCCTGGGCGAACAGCCAGGGTCTGGGCGGGGCGTTCTTCTGGGAGTTCAGCGGTGACACCGCGAACGGCGAGCTCGTGACCGCGATGGACAACGGCCTCAACTAACCCGGAGAAGCCTCGGCGCACCACCCCCCACGAGGCAGCACCGCTCCGGAAAATGCGCCGGGGAGACGGGTCCGCCCCCTGTCTCCCCGGTTTTCGCATGCCCGGCAACGGGTCGCGACGCGCGCCGTAGCGTGGCACAGCCCATCGCCGCCCCGTAGCGTGGCACAGCCCATCGCCGCCCCGCGCGAGGCGGAACGGCCCGCGCCCTACGCCCTGCCCGTGGCAGGGCCCGACCGCGGCCGGGCGGAAGGGCCGGCCATGGACCCCGGAAAGCCGTGTGCGCCCTCCCCGGAACGGTCCGGGAAGAGCGCGCGTGGTTCCGGGCCGTCCCCGGAATCCGCCTGGGAGGGCCCTCTTCGTCAGGTCACGTTGCCCCTCCCCCGGACTCCGTCCGGGGGAGGGGCAACCAGCGAGGACCTCTACTCAAGCCACATTGACCCGCTGGCCGGGCGGAGCCGCCTCCAGCCAGGCGAGGAAGCCGGTCAGGGCGTCCTCACTCATCGCCAGCTCCAGGCGTGTCCCCCGGTGGAGACAGCCGAGCACGACGGAATCGGACAGGAGCGCCAGCTCCTCCTCGCCCTCGGGCAGCCGGCGCGCGACCACCTCGATGGCGGACCGCTCCAGCCCGCGGCGCGGACGGGGGGAGTACGAGAAGACGCGGAACCAGTCGACGCGGTCACCGCTGTAGCGGGCGACGCCGTACACCCAGCCCTTGCCGGACGGATCGGGCTCCTCCGAGATGTCCCAGCGCAGACTGCAGTCGAAGGTGCCGCCGGACCGCTGGATCAGCCGCCTGCGCAGACCGAAGACGAACAGACCCACCGCGACCAGTACGACCACCAGGCCACACACCCACAACGCGAGGACCACCGCCACCGACCTCCTCGCATCGTCGAGTAACTGATACCGCACCGAGCCGAACCGGACTGCACCTGCATCGCCTCAGCCGCGACACCGTCCGGATCGCTCCGGTTCGGGCCGCGGCTGAGTCAAGAACTCTTCGTGGGGGCGCTCAGTGCGCCGCCACCGCACGCAGTCGCACGTCCGCGCGGCGCTCGGCGCCCGCGTCCGTGTCGGACTTCGCACGCTCCAGCGCACGCTCGGCACGCTGGACGTCGATCTCGTCCGCAAGCTCCGCGATCTCCGCGAGCAGCGAGAGCTTGTCGTCCGCGAACGAGATGAAACCGCCGTGCACAGCGGCCACCACGGTCCCGCCGTCGCTCGTACGGATCGTGACGGGGCCCGATTCCAGCACACCCAGGAGCGGCTGGTGACCGGGCATGACGCCGATGTCGCCGGACGTGGTACGTGCGACAACGAGGGTGGCCTCGCCGGACCAGACACTACGGTCCGCGGCGACCAGCTCGACATGCAGCTCAGCAGCCAAGGGTGGCTCCTCGGGTCACCACCCGGCGGTCGTGCCGGGTGTCGGTTCGATTCTACGGGGCGTGGTGAGGGGGGCGGGACACACCCACCCCCCTCGGTGAGCCGGAGGCTCAGGAGACGCCGAGCTCCTTGGCGTTGGCCTTCAGGTCCTCGATGCCACCGCACATGAAGAACGCCTGCTCGGGGAAGTGGTCGTACTCCCCGTCACAGATCGCGTTGAACGCGGCGATCGACTCGTCGAGCGGGACGTCCGAACCGTCCAGGCCGGTGAACTGCTTGGCGGCGTGGGTGTTCTGCGACAGGAAGCGCTCGACGCGACGGGCACGGTGGACGACGAGCTTGTCCTCCTCGCCCAGCTCGTCGATACCGAGGATCGCGATGATGTCCTGGAGGTCCTTGTACTTCTGCAGGATCCCCTTGACGCGGCTGGCCGTGTCGTAGTGGTCCTGCGCGATGTAGCGCGGGTCCAGGATGCGGGACGTCGAGTCCAGCGGGTCCACGGCCGGGTAGATGCCCTTCTCGGAGATCGGACGGGAGAGAACCGTCGTCGCGTCGAGGTGGGCGAACGTGGTGGCCGGGGCCGGGTCGGTCAGGTCGTCCGCGGGGACGTAGATCGCCTGCATCGAGGTGATCGAGTGACCACGCGTCGAGGTGATGCGCTCCTGGAGCACACCCATCTCGTCGGCCAGGGTCGGCTGGTAGCCCACCGCGGACGGCATGCGGCCGAGCAGCGTGGAGACCTCGGAACCGGCCTGCGTGAAGCGGAAGATGTTGTCGATGAAGAGCAGCACGTCCTGCTTCTGCACATCGCGGAAGTACTCCGCCATGGTCAGGGCGGACAGCGCGACCCGCAGACGGGTGCCCGGCGGCTCGTCCATCTGGCCGAAGACCAGTGCGGTCTTCTCCAGGACGCCCGAGTCGGTCATCTCGTCGATGAGGTCGTTGCCCTCACGGGTGCGCTCGCCGACACCGGCGAACACCGACACACCGTCGTGCAGCTTCGCCACACGCATGATCATTTCCTGGATGAGGACCGTCTTGCCGACGCCCGCACCACCGAACAGACCGATCTTGCCGCCCTTGACGTACGGGGTCAGCAGGTCGACGACCTTCAGGCCGGTCTCGAACATCTCGGTCTTGGACTCGAGCTGGTCGAAGGCCGGGGCCTTGCGGTGGATCGGCCAGCGCTCGGTGATCTGCGCCTCGGCCTCCGGCTCGTTCAGGATCTGACCGAGGGTGTTGAACACCTTGCCCTTGGTGATGTCACCGACGGGGACGGTGATGCCCGCACCCGTGTCGGTCACCGGCGACTGGCGGACCACACCGTCGGTGGGCTGCATCGAGATCGCGCGGACCATGCCGTCACCCAGGTGCTGGGCGACCTCGAGGGTCAGCGTCTTACGAGCGCCGGCCTCGGCCGGGTCGTCGACCTCGATGTGCAGGGCGTTGTAGATCTCCGGCATGGCGTCGACGGGGAACTCCACGTCGACGACCGGGCCGATGACCCGGGCGACGCGGCCCGTGGCAGCGGCCGTCTCAACTGTCGTCGTCATTACTTGTCACTCCCCGCGGACGCGTCGGCCAGCGCACCTGCACCGCCGACGATCTCGCTGATTTCCTGGGTGATTTCGGCCTGGCGGGCCGCGTTGGCAAGCCGGGAGAGGCTCTTGATCAGGTCCCCGGCGTTGTCGGTCGCCGACTTCATCGCACGACGGCGGGCGGCGTGCTCGGAAGCGGCGGCCTGCAGCAGTGCGTTGTAGATACGGCTCTCGACGTAGCGCGGCAGAAGGGCGTCGAGGACGTCCTCCGCCGACGGCTCGAAGTCGAACAGCGGAAGGATCTCGCCCTTCTCGGTGCTCTCCTCCGCGACCTGGTCGAGCGACAGCGGCAGCATCCGGCCGTCGACCGCGTTCTGCGTCATCATCGACACGAACTCCGTGAAGACGATGTGCAGCTCGTCGACGCCGCCCTCGGCCGTGTCCTTCTGGATGGACTCGATGAGGGGCTCGGCGATCTTCTTGGCATCCGAGTACTCGGGGCTGTCCGTGAACCCGGTCCACGACTCCGAGACCTTGCGCTCACGGAAGCCGTAGTACGCGACGCCCTTGCGGCCGACGATGTACGTGTCGACCTCCTTGCCCTCGGCCGCCAACCGCTCCCGGAGCCGCTCCGCCGCCTTGATGGCGTTGGAGGAGTAGCCGCCGGCCAGACCGCGGTCGCTCGTGAGGAGCAGGACCGCCGCCCGGGCCGGGGACTCGGCCTCGGTGGTGAGCGGATGGTTGGTGTTCGAGCCGGTCGCGACCGCGGTCACCGCACGGGTGAGCTCGGTCGCGTACGGCATCGACGCCGCCACCTTGCGCTGCGCCTTGACGATGCGCGAGGCGGCGATCATCTCCATCGCCTTGGTGATCTTCTTGGTCGCGGTGACGGCTTGGATGCGGCGCTTGTAAACGCGAAGCTGAGCGCCCATCGATCAGCCCTCGCCCAGGAGCTTGCCGTCCGAGGTCTCGAACTGCTGCTTGAAGGCGGCGATCGCGTCGGCGATCGACTGCAGCGTGTCGTCGGACATCTTGCCGCCCTCGGCGATGCTGGTCAGGAGGTCCTTGCGCTCACGGCGCAGGTACTCCAGCAGCTCGCTCTCGAAGCGGCGGATGTCCTCGACCGGGACGTCGTCCATCTTGCCCGTGGTGCCGGCCCAGACGGAGACGACCTGCTCCTCCATCGGGAACGGGGCGTACTGCGGCTGCTTCAGCAGCTCGACCATGCGCTTACCGCGCTCCAGCGACGCCTTCGAGGCCGCGTCCAGGTCGGAACCGAAGGCGGCGAACGCCTCCAGCTCACGGAACTGGGCGAGGTCCACGCGCAGTCGGCCGGAGACCTGCTTCATGGCCTTGTGCTGGGCGGATCCACCGACTCGGGAGACCGAGATACCGACGTTGAGCGCCGGACGCTGACCCGCGTTGAACAGGTCGGACTCCAGGAAGCACTGGCCGTCGGTGATGGAGATGACGTTGGTCGGGATGAACGCCGACACGTCGTTCGCCTTGGTCTCGACGATCGGGAGGCCCGTCATCGAACCGGCGCCCATGTCGTCGGAGAGCTTGGCGCAGCGCTCCAGCAGACGCGAGTGCAGGTAGAAGACGTCGCCCGGGTAGGCCTCGCGGCCCGGCGGACGGCGCAGCAGAAGCGACACGGCGCGGTAGGCGTCGGCCTGCTTCGAGAGGTCGTCGAAGATGATGAGGACGTGCTTGCCGTCGTACATCCAGTGCTGGCCGATGGCCGAGCCGGTGTACGGCGCCAGGTACTTGAAGCCGGCCGGGTCGGACGCCGGGGCGGCGACGATGGTCGTGTACTCGAGCGCGCCGGCCTCTTCGAGGGCACCGCGCACGGAGGCGATGGTGGAGCCCTTCTGACCGATGGCGACGTAGATGCAGCGCACCTGCTTGTTCACGTCGCCCGAGCGCCAGTTGTCGCGCTGGTTGATGATCGTGTCGACGGCCAGAGCGGTCTTACCCGTCTGACGGTCGCCGATGATCAGCTGACGCTGGCCGCGGCCGATCGGCACCATCGCGTCGACGGCCTTGTAGCCGGTCTGCATGGGCTCGTGCACCGACTTGCGGACCATGACGCCAGGGGCCTGCAGCTCGAGGGCGCGACGTCCTTCGGTCGCGATCTCGCCGAGACCGTCGATCGGGTTGCCGAGCGGGTCGACGACGCGGCCGAGGTAGCCCTCGCCGACGCCGACGGAGAGCACCTCACCGGTGCGCTGCACCGGCTGGCCCTCCTCGATTCCGCTGAACTCGCCGAGGACGATCGCACCGATCTCGCGCTCTTCGAGGTTGAGGGCGAGACCGAGGGTCCCGTCCTCGAACTTCAGCAGTTCGTTCGCCATGGCGGAGGGCAGACCCTCCACCTTCGCGATGCCGTCGCCGGCAACGCTGACCGTACCGACCTCCTCGCGCGAGGCCGCGTCCGGCTGGTACGACTGGACAAAGTTCTCCAGTGCGTCCCGGATCTCCTCCGGCCGGATCGTGAGCTCCGCCATCTGGGTTCCCTGCTCTCCTTGTTGGGCCCGAAGTTTCTTAAGGGGGTCTGGGGGCGACCCCCAGGAATCTTCTGCAATTTCTGCACGGCCCAACCGGGCCGCTGTTCTTGCTCGTTCAGTTGGTGCGGGTCGTACGTCGCGCGGTGTCAGCGGGCCATCCGGCGGTTCGCCTCGGCGAGGCGCTCCGCGATCGTGCCGTTGATGACCTCGTCACCGACGCGCACCGTGATCCCGCCGAGGACCTCGGGGTCCACATCGAGGTTCAGGTGCATCTGCCGGCCGTAGATCTTCGCCAGAGCGGCGCCGAGGCGCTGCTTCTGCCGGTCGGACAGCGGCACCGCGGAGGTGACGACGGCGACCATGCGGTCCCTGCGCTCCGCGGCCAGCTTGGCCAGGGAGTCCAGTCCCGCTTCCAGGCTACGTCCACGCGGCTGGATCACCAGGCGGGTGACGAGACGCCCGGTGACGGACTGCGCCTTGCCGGTGAGCAGGCTGCGGAGCAGCTCGCTCTTGGCGGCGGCCGACGCCGTGCGGCTCGTGAGCGCGGAACGCAGGTCCTTGTCGGAACCGACGATCCGGCCGAACCGGAACAGCTCGTCCTCGACGTCGTCGAGGACGCCCGCGCGCTGGGCGGCGGTGAGGTCTGCGGTGTTCGCCAGCTCCTCGACCGAGTCGACCAGGTCACGCGACTGCGACCAGCGGGAGCGGACCATGCCGGAGACCAGGTCCACGGTCTCGCCGCTCGTCTGACCGCTCAGCAGCCGTCCGGCCAGCTCGGCCTTCGCCTCGCCGCCCTGCGACGGGTCGGTGAGGACCCGGCGCAGAGACACCTCGCGGTCGAGCAGCGCGGTGACGGCTGCCAGCTCCTCGGCGAGCTTCGCCGCGTCGACCGACGTGCTGTCGGTCAGTGCGTCGAGGCGCTCGCGTGCGGCGGCCAGCGCCTCGCGGCTCGCTCCGTTCATCGGACGGCCTCGGCCTTCGCCTCGAGCTCGTCGAGGAACCGGTCGACGGTTCCGCTCTGCCGGGCGTGGTCCTCGAGGGACTCGCCGACGAGCTTGCCGGCCAGAGCGGTGGCGAGGGTGCCCACGTCCTGACGCAGCGCCGAGGCCGCGGCCTTGCGGTCCGCCTCGATCTGGGCGTGGCCGGCGGCGATGATCTCTTCGCGCTGCCGCTGACCTTCCGCCCTCATCTCCTGGATGATGACGGCACCCTGCTCCTGCGCCTCCTGGCGCAGACGGGCGGCTTCGTGGCGGGCCTCGGCGAGCTGAGCCTTGTACTGCTCAAGAACGCTCTGGGCCTCGGTCTGGGCCGCGTCGGCCTTCTCGATACCGCCTTCGATGGCCTCGCGACGCTCTTCCAGAACCTTGTTGATGTTCGGGAGGAGCTTCTTGGCGAGGAAGCCGAAGACGATGACGAAGGCGATGAGGCCGATGACGAGCTCTGGAATCGGCGGGATGAGGGGATTTTCCATCTCCTCGGCCGCGACCGTAAGCAGCTGACTCATATCAGTGCCTTTCGTCTAGTGGGCGGTCGTTGATCCGCAGATCACTTGCCGTAGACGAACGGCATGACCAGACCGATGAGGGCGAGCGCCTCACAGAAGGCGAAGCCGAGGATCTGGTTGGCGCGGATGAGACCGGCAGCCTCGGGCTGACGGGCGAGAGCCTGGGTGCCGTTACCGAAGATGATGCCGACGCCGACGCCGGGGCCGATCGCGGCGAGGCCGTAACCGACGGAACCGAGGGAGCCGCTGACGGCAGCAAGGGTCTGGGACATGCCAGTTCTTCCTTCTCTTTCACGGACCGGTGGGGGTTGGCCACCGGACGACTGAGGGGCAGGAGCGGGATGCTCAGTGGTGCTTGGCGAGCGCGCCCTGGATGAAGGTGCAGGTCAGGAGCACGAAGACGTACGCCTGCAGCGCCTGGATGAAGAGCTCGAACGCGGTCATCACGATGACCATGACGAACGAGACGCCCGCGTAGGCGATACCGATGCCGTTGAGCAGGTACCAGCTGGCGATCGTGAACAGCAGCAGCAGGGTGTGACCGGCGAACATGTTCGCGAAGAGTCGCACCGCGTGCGTGAACGGCCGGACCAGCAGGTTCGAGAAGAACTCGATCAGCATCGCCAGCGGGAGCACCGGGCCGAGCGACTTGTCGTAGCCGGTGATGTTCTTCCAGCCGCCGACGAATCCGTGCCGCTTGAAGGTCAGGCTGACCCAGAGCACGTACACGATCAGGGCCAGTACCGCCGGGTACGCGATGATCGACGTCACGGGGAACTGGGCGACCGGGATGATCGACCAGAGGTTCATCATCCAGACGAAGAAGAACAGCGAGACGATCAGCGGGACGTACTTCTCGCCCTCGCGCTTGCCGATCGTCTCGTAGACGATGCCGCGGCGGACGAAGTCGTAGCCCATCTCGGCGACCGACTGCAGCTTGCCGGGGACCATCTTGGGCTTGCGGAACGCAGCCCAGAAGAAACCGACGATGATGACCGAGCCGAGCAGGGCCAGCAGCATCGGCTTGTTGAAGTACAGGTTGCTGTCCGCGTCTCCCCAGAGGGGCTCGAACAGGAACGAGTGCAGGCCGGGTGCCGGGAAACCACAACCGTCGAAGATGTGGCAATCGGTCTCGAAGGCGAGCACCTGTGTCGGGTCAGCACTCACCGCGGGCTCCTTCAGCGTGGCGCATAGGTACGGCAACCTCGATGTGTCGGCGCGGCACGCGGCCGCGGTTCGGCACTGGACTGGTGTTACGGATGTGTGAGCGGCAGTCAGGCAATGAGCCTCGCGATCGAGCAGGCGTCAGCTCACATGCCCGCGCCCGCAGTGCCGCAGTTGAAACCGGACGATAGCAGGCTCCGGTGAGCGCCCTTATTCCGGCCCTACCCATCACGCCGACGAGCCCGTCTTCTTGGGCTGGTGGGCGTCGCTGGACTCGGGTTCGACGTAAAGGATCTTGGCCTTCATGTGCGCACGCGCCTGCGCGCCGATCCACGCGAGAGTCGTCGCGACCAGGGTGATCGCGAAGGCCTTCGGGTTGAACAGCGACGTGTCCTTGAACACGGCGACGAAGATGAACAGAAGGAGGAGCTGCGCCGTGTACAGCATCAGCCCCATGGCCTGGAACAGGTGCGGGAGGGACCTGGCGGTCCGCTGCAGGACCACGAGCCCGATCCCCATGAAGAGGATCACGACCAGCGTCGCGACCGCCGCACCCAGGGCCCCCTTGCCGCCCGCGACGCCGGCGCTGACAGCAGCGGCGACGACGCCGGCGGCAGCAGTGGGCACGGCGGTCTGAAGGAGGGTCCGGACGTCGTTGGACGGCATGGCGGTTGCTCCGCATGGCAGGGGGTGGGCAGTGGTCGTCAGGGACGAGCGTAGGCCCGGACCGAGAGGGATGTTTCGGACCAATGGACCGTGCTACTCAGGTCCTTCGGCTTCATCACCGGGCTTCGTGAACGCTATCACAAACTATTTGATGAGGTCTTTACTCAGAAAGTGTGCCAGCTGTCACACGTGAGGGTTACTTCGCGCGTCTGTGCAGCACGTCACAGCGGTTTGTCTGGTATCGGCGCGTCTGCACCGTGTCCGTCAGCGTGACGAGTCGGCCCGGTCCCGATCCGCGAAGCGCGAACGGGGGCCGATGGCCGTCGCGCCGTTGACGCCGGACACTCCCACGGCCACGGGGGCGCGTTCCGGTACCGGGGAGGCCATCTCCGAGCCGCCCGGCCCGTGTTGGCCGTCGAGGGCCTCCGTGGCGGGGTCCTCGGGGTGAGCCGCGCGCCTGCGGCGCCGGTAGCGGGGCGGTACGAACGCCTCGGCCCAGCGCGGCGCGCGCGGGGTGAAGCGCGGCATGAGCAGGAGGATCAGGCCGACGGCGCTGAGTCCGACGATGACCAGCACGATCCACAGCGAGGCCGAGTGCACCGAGTAGCCGACGGCGCCGAACGCGATCAGCGCGGACCAGAAGTACATGATCAGCACGGACCTGCTGTGCGAGTGCCCGATCTCCAGCAGCCGGTGGTGCAGGTGCCCGCGGTCGGCGGCGAACGGCGACTGCCCGTTCCAGGTGCGGCGCACGATGGCCAGCACGAGGTCGGCGGCCGGGATCGCGATGATCGTGAGCGGCAGCAGCAGCGGGATGAAGACGGGGAGCATCGCGTGGGTGGCCTGCCGCTCGCTGCCCTCGAAGAGCTTCATCGTGTCCGGGTCGACCTGACCGGTGACGGAGATGGCGCCGGCGGCCAGGACGAGGCCGATCAGCATCGATCCGGAGTCCCCCATGAAGATCCGGGCGGGGTGCATGTTGTGCGGCAGGAAGCCCAGGCACATGCCCATCAGGATCGCGGCGAAGAGCGTCGCGGGGGCCGCGGCCTCGATCCCGTACCCGTACCAGAGGCGGTAGGTGTACAGGAAGAACGCCGCGGAGGCGATGCACACCATGCCGGCCGCGAGGCCGTCCAGGCCGTCGACGAAGTTGACCGCGTTGATGGTGATCACGACCAGGGCGACCGTGAGGAGCGTGCCCTGCCACTGGGTGAGCGCGACCGTGCCGACACCGGGGATGGGCAGCCACAGGATCGTCAGACCCTGGATGACCATGACCGCGGCGGCGATCATCTGTCCGCCGAGCTTGATCAGGGCGTCGATCTCGAACTTGTCGTCCAGGACACCGATCAGCCAGATCAGGGCGGCACCGGAGAGCAGCGCCCTGGGCTCGTTGGAGAGTTCGAAGACACCGTTCAGGTTGAACAGGTGGTCCGCGACGATCAGGCCGGCGCACAGTCCGCCGAACATGGCGATGCCACCGAGCCGAGGAGTCGGTTCCCGGTGTACGTCGCGCGCTCGGATCGCGGGCATCGCTCCGACCGCGATGGCGAACTTCCGCACGGGTCCGGTCAGCAGATAGGTAACTGCGGCCGTGACACAGAGCGTCAGCAGGTAATCACGCACGGGCTGCCCCACAGATTTCGCCGGCCATCTCAGCCCCACACCCTAGTCTCATGAACGAGGACACCGAGCCACGGGTGATGGTTGCACATGGTCCGGCTACCCCGGATACGGCGGATTGCGCTCGGCCAGCGCGCGCACGTCTGCCCGCAGCCGGCCCGTGTCGCCTTCCTCACGCACGGCGGCGCCGAACAGCCCGGCGATCCGCGCCATGTCGTCCTCGTCCATCCCCTGGGTGGTCACCGCGGCCGTGCCGAGCCGGATGCCGCGCGCGTCCCCGTAGGGCAGCGCGCAGGTGTCCAGGACCATCCCCGCCGCGCACAGCCGCTCGCGTGCCGTGCGGCCGTCCACGCCCAGGGGGGCGGGGTCGGCGACGACGAGGTGGGTGTCCGTGCCGCCCGTGGTCACCTCGAAGCCCTCGGCCTCCAGGGCGGCCGCGAGCGCCCGGGCGTGCGCGACGACCCGGTGG
This sequence comes from Streptomyces sp. NBC_00178, assembly GCF_036206005.1. NCBI lineage: Bacteria > Bacillati > Actinomycetota > Actinomycetes > Kitasatosporales > Streptomycetaceae > Streptomyces > Streptomyces sp. NBC_00178. Next base: position 5,047,928 of record NZ_CP108143.1, on the reverse strand, counting down.
GCGTACACCGCGTACGCCGGGGTCGCCGCCTCGCCGAACGCGACCGCCTTCGCCGCGACCGTGTGCATCTGCGCGCCGCCCTGGGTGAAGGGGAACACCGCGCGGTCGATCCGCTCGGCCAGTTCGACGCCGCAGAGGATCATGCCGCCGCGGGGCCCGCGCAGCACCTTGTGCGTCGTCGCGCAGACCACGTCCGCGTACGGCACCGGGCTGGGCGCCGCTCCCCCGGCGATCAGTCCCATGGGATGGGCCGCGTCGGCGATGAGATAGGCGCCGGCCTCGTCGGCGATGTCCCGGAACAGCTCGTAGTCGGGGTGCCTGGGGTAGGAGATCGAGCCGCAGACGATCGCCTTGGGGCGCCGTGCCCGGGCGAGGGCGCGCACCTGCGCGTAGTCGATGAGGCCGCTGTCGGGGTCGACGCCGTAGCCCACGAACTCGAACCAGCGCCCGGAGAAGTTCCCAGGGGCGCCGTGGGTGAGATGGCCGCCGTACGGAAGGCCCATGGCCAGCACCGTGTCGCCTGGGCGCAGCAGCGCGGCGTACGCGGCGAGGACGGCGGAGGACCCCGAGTGCGGCTGGACGTTGGCGTGCTCGGCCCCGAAAAGCGCCGTGGCGCGCCGGACGGCGAGGCCCTCGGCGGCGTCGGCCTGCTCGCAGCCGCCGTGGTGGCGGGCTCCGGGGTAGCCCTCGGCGTACTTGTTGGCGAGCGGGGAGCCGAGGGCCGCGAGGACCGCGGGCGAGGTGAAGTTCTCGGCGGCGATCAGCTGGAGGGTGCTCGCCTGCCGGCCGGCCTCGGCCAGCAGGATGCCGCCGATCTCCGGGTCCTGGCGGAGCAGGGCACGGAAGTCCTGCGGCAGGGTCGTGTCCGGCGGGGGGACGGCTGCGGGTGCGAGGGGCGTGGTGACCGGCATCTGACGGCTCCGGGCCTGAGGGAGGGGTGCACTGGCGTCGGATCCAATGTAGGCCCGCCCGGGGCTGCCTGCCCGCTGCCGTGCGGCCCTCTACGCCGGTCGGCGCACCCGGGTGCGGAGTGCGCGGGGCGGCGGTCCTTCAGTGGGGGGCGCGGACCCCGGTCAGGGCCGTCATGACGGGGTCGAGCGCCTGGCTGATCTCGTCGCCGATGGAACGGAAGAACGTGATCGGGGCGCCGTAGGGGTCGTAGACCTCGTCCGCCTCGGCGGTGGGCGCGAGGAGCCAGCCGCGCAGGGCCGCCGCGGCGCGCACCAGCGCGCGGGCGCGCTCGACGACGCCCTCCTCGCGGGCGTCGGGCAGGGTCGCGGGGTCTATGGCCCGCACCAGCCGGGTGAACTCCTTGAGCGTGAAGGTCCGCAGGCCCGCGGAGTGGCCCATGGAGATGACCTGGGCCCGGTGGTCGCGGGTGGCGGTCAGCACCAGGTCGGCGCGGATCACGTGCTCGTCGAGGAGTTCGCGGCCGACGAAGCCGGAGGCGTCGGCGCCGAAGTCGGCGAGGACGACCTCGGCGTTGGCCTCCATGGGCGCGCCCTCGTGTCCCCAGGTGCCCGCGCTCTCCACGATGAGTCCGCCGCTCAGCGGATCACCGAGGCGGTCCATGAGGGCGTGGCGGGTCAGCCGCTCGGTGATGGGCGAGCGGCAGACGTTGCCGGTGCTGACGTGGAGGATGCGGAAGGCGTCGTGCTGCCCCGCTATGCCACGCCCCTCAGGGGCGGTCAATTGGCCACCTCGAGGTCGGGTACCACCTTGCGGAGTTCCTCGGCCGAGAGTGCGCCGGCCCGGAGCAGCACGGGGATCCTGCCGGTGACGTCGACGATCGAGGACGGCACGATGCCGGGGGTCGGGCCGCCGTCGAGGTAGACGGAGACGCTGTCGCCGAGCATGTCCTGGGCGGCGTCGCAGTCCTCGGGAGAGGGGTGTCCGGTGAGGTTGGCGCTGGAGACGGCCATCGGGCCGACCTCCGTCAGCAGCTCGATGGCGACGGGGTGCAGGGGCATCCGGACGGCGACGGTGCCGCGGGTGTCGCCGAGGTCCCACTGGAGCGACGGCTGGTGCCTGGCGACGAGCGTGAGGGCGCCGGGCCAGAACGCGTCGACGAGCTCCCACGCCTGCTCGGAGAAGTCGGTGACCAGGCCGTGCAGGGTGTTCGGGGACCCGATCAGGACGGGGGTGGGCATGTTGCGGCCGCGGCCCTTGGCGTCGAGGAGGTCGGCGACGCCCTCGGTGCTGAAGGCGTCCGCACCGATGCCGTAGACGGTGTCGGTGGGCAGCACGACCAGTTCGCCGCGGCGGACGGCGGACGCGGCTTCACGCAGGCCGGTCGTACGGTCGGTCGCGTCGTTGCAGTCGTATCGCCGTGCCATCAGCCGGCCTCCTCGGGCATGTACGGGTAGGGGTCGTGCGGTCCGGGCGTCCCGGTGGTCACGGCATGGCCTTGCGGGCGGTCGCGAACCGGGGCCGGTTGTTCAGGTCGGGGTGGTCGGCGGCGTCGGCCCAGCCCCGCTCCTCGGTGAAGATCCACGGCACCTGGCCGCCCTGGGTGTCGGCGTGCTCGATGACGACGAGCCCGCCGGGGCGGAGCAGCCGGTGCGCGGTGCGCTCGATGCCGCGGATGGTGTCGAGTCCGTCCTCGCCGGAGAACAGCGCCATCTGCGGGTCGTGGTCGCGGGCCTCGGGCGCCACGTACTCCCACTCGGTGAGCGGGATGTAGGGCGGGTTGGAGATCACCAGGTCGACCTGGCCGTCGAGCTCCGGGAGGGCGCTCAGGGCGTCGCCGCGGTGCACGGTGACCCTGGACCCCTCGGCGTTCTTCCGGGTCCACCTGAGGGCGTCCTCGGACAGCTCGACGGCGTGCACGCGCGAGCGCGGGACCTCCTGCGCCATGGCGAGGGCGATCGCGCCCGATCCGGTGCACAGGTCGACGATCAGCGGTTCGACGACGTCCATCGCGCGGACGGCGTCTATCGCCCAGCCGACGACCGATTCCGTCTCCGGGCGGGGGACGAAGACCCCGGGGCCCACCTGGAGTTCGAGGTAGCGGAAGAAGGCGCGGCCGGTGATGTGCTGGAGCGGCTCGCGGGCCTCGCGGCGCGCGATCGTCTCCCAGTAGCGGGCGTCGAAGTCGGCGTCCGGCACGTTGTGCAGCTGGCCCCGCTTGACCCCGTGCACGAACGCGGCGAGTTCCTCGGCGTCGAATCGCGGGGAGGGGACACCGGCGTCGGCCAGCCGCTGGGTGGCCTGGGCCACCTCGGCGAGCAGCAGGTTCATCGCGGTTCTCCGTACGGGTTCACGAGCGGGGCGGGGCGGTGGCGCTTACGCGGAGGCGAGCTTGGCTGCCGAGTCGGCGTCGACGCAGGCCTGGATGACCGCGTCGAGGTCGCCGTCGAGCACCTGGTCCAAGTTGTACGCCTTGAAGCCGACGCGGTGGTCCGAGATGCGGTTTTCCGGGAAGTTGTACGTCCGGATCTTCTCGGACCGGTCCACGGTGCGCACCTGGCTGCGGCGCACGTCGGATGCCTCCTGCTCGGCGGCCTCCTGGGCGGCGGCCAGCAGGCGGGAGCGCAGGATGCGCATGGCCTGCTCCTTGTTCTGGAGCTGGCTCTTCTCGTTCTGGCAGGAGGCGACCACGCCGGTCGGCAGGTGCGTGATGCGCACCGCGGAGTCCGTGGTGTTGACGGACTGGCCGCCGGGGCCGGAGGAGCGGTAGACGTCGATGCGGAGGTCGTTGGCGTGGATCTCCACGTCGACCTCCTCCGCCTCGGGCGTGACGAGCACACCGGCGGCCGAGGTGTGGATGCGGCCCTGGGACTCGGTGGAGGGCACGCGCTGCACGCGGTGCACGCCGCCCTCGTACTTCATCCGCGCCCAGACGCCCTGGCCGGGCTCGGTCGCACCGTTGCCGCCCTTGGTCTTGACCGCGACCTGGACGTCCTTGTATCCGCCGAGCTCGGACTCGGTGGAGTCGATGATCTCGGTCTTCCAGCCCACGCGCTCGGCGTAGCGCAGGTACATGCGCAGCAGGTCGCCGGCGAAGAGGGCCGACTCGTCGCCGCCCGCTCCCGCCTTGATCTCCAGCAGCACGTCCTTGTCGTCGCTGGGGTCGCGCGGGACGAGCAGGAGCCGGAGCTTCTCGGTGATCTCCTCACGCTGCTTCTCCAGCACCTTGACCTCGGCGGCGAAGTCCGGGTCGTCGGCGGCGAATTCGCGCGCGGTCCCGATGTCGTCGCCGGTCTGCTTCCAGGACCGGTACGTGGAGACGATCGGGGTCAGCTCCGCGTAGCGCTTGTTGAGCTTGCGCGCGTTGGCCTGGTCGGCGTGGACCGACGGGTCGGCGAGCTTCTTCTCGAGATCGGCGTGCTCGCCGATCAGTTCCTCGACCGCCTCGAACATCTTCGGGCTCCTGGTTTCTGCGTCATACGTCTGCGGGCTGCCTGGGCGGCGGGCCGCCGCCGGTGCGCCCCGGGGAGGGACGACCGGCGGCGGAGCCGGAAAAAACGCCGGTCCCGGCGCCCGTTGGAGGGCGTCGGGAACCGGCGCAGTGGCTCGCTACTTGCTGGCGGAGCCGGCAGCCTTGCCGAAGCGGGCCTCGAAGCGGGCCACGCGGCCGCCGGTGTCGAGGATCTTCTGCTTGCCCGTGTAGAACGGGTGGCACTCGGAGCAGACGTCGGCGCGGATGGCGCCGCCCTCGAGGGTGCTCCGGGTGGTGAACGACGCACCACAGGTGCAGCTGACCTGCGTCTCGACGTACTGGGGGTGGATCTCGCGCTTCAAGGTGTCTCCTAGGTTCGGGAGGGCTCCGGGTCGTTCGCGCGGATTGCGCGTCCGTGAACCGGGGCCGACGTACCAGTCTGCCAGGACCGGCCGTATCTCCCAAAACGAGGACCCGGCCGTGTGTATTCCCCCCGCCCGCGGGGAACGCTGGGCGACCGCGCGGTGACGGAAAGCGGTCGGCCGGGAGCCCGGCGCGTTCCTAGCGCACGACCGTTCCGGCCCCGCCCTTGTCGCCGGCCGACTCCGCCGTGGCGGAGGCCGGAACCGGCTTGTCCTGCTTGAGCGCCGCCCACACCTGCTCTCCGGCCTTCTCCTGGGGAAGCACGCGGTTGGGATCCTCCGGGTCGTACTCGACGGGCAGCGTCACCATGTCGACGTGCCGGGAGCCGAGGCCCTTGAGCCCGTCGGCGAAACCCGTGAGCTTCTTGACCGAGGCCAGCCCGGAGTCGGTGGTGAGCGCCTTGGTGGCCGCGTCCGCGAGCCCGAAGAGCGTCTTCGGGCTCGAGAACACCCCGACGCTCTTCGCCTGGTCCATCAGGGCCTTCACGAACGCCTGCTGCAACTGGATGCGGCCCAGGTCGCTTCCGTCGCCGACGCCGTGCCGGGTACGGACGAGGCCGAGGGACTGCTCGCCGCTCAGGGTGTGGGTGCCGGGCTTCAGCGCGAGGTGGCTGTCGGGGTCGTCGATCGCCTGCGAGGTGGTGATCTCCACGCCGCCGAGCTCGTCGATGAGCTTCTTGAACCCGGTGAAGTCGACCTCCACGTAGTGGTCCATGCGGATGCCCGACATCGCCTCGACGGTCTTCACCGCGCAGGCCGGTCCGCCGACCTCGTACGCCGTGTTGAACATGGCGTGGTGCTCCGCGCCGACCTGCCCGCCGCCGGTGTCGCTCGCGCAGGCGGGGCGGTCGACGAGGGTGTCGCGCGGGACGGAGACCACACTCGCCGAGGTGTGGCCCCGGTTGACGTGCACGACCATCGCGGTGTCCGACCGGGCACCGCCCCCGTCCTCGCCGTACTGCGAGTTGGCCCCGGAGCGGGAGTCCGAACCGAGCACGAGGATGTCCTCGGATCCGTCGTCGGCGTCGTGCGGACGGTCGCTGCCGAGCGCGGCGTCGATGTCGACGGCCTCGAGGTTCCCGTTGAGCGTGACGTAGGCGTATCCGGCCCCGGCTCCCCCGAGGACCACCAGGCCGGCGGCGCCCCACAGGGCGAGGGTCTTCACGCGGCGGCCCTTGGAGGCCCTCTTCCGGCGGCTGCCGGTGCCGCGTATTCGGCCGGTGCTCCTGCTCTGTTCGCTCATGGGACTCCCTCGTTCAGCGGTGCTCCCTGGTCCCCGCCAGGAGATTCAGTCGTGGGCTCCGGCGCTGCGCCGGAGCCGGAGCAGGGAAAAGAGTGGCACAGGCGAACCGGGGCACGACACGGGCGACGGTGCGGACACGAGGGTTCGCCGTGCTCCGGGGCCGGACCTGCGTCACGCCCCCCACCTGCGATTTCCCGGACCATTGCCCAGCCTTTTCGCTCCGCCCCGGTCACCGACCCGCTGTGGGAAACGTCTCCCGGCGGAGACGAGGGCGGTCCCCGGCGTGCGGCCGGCCCCGGACCGCAGGGGTCCGGGGCCGGCGTTCACGGCATGCGGCGGATCAGGTCTAACCGAGGAGACTGTACGAACCCCAGCCCACGCCGAGTCTGACCCGCTCCGCGGTCGCGAACGGCACAGTGGCGGAGCCGGTGCTCTTGTAGGCCCAGAGCGCGCCCGCGGTGTCACGAACGATGAAGTCGGCGCGGCCGTCGCCCGTCACGTCACCGGTGGTGGCGTACGCGGTGAAGTTCCAGCCGCTGCCCACCTTGACCCGTCCGGAGAACGGAGCGGAGGCGGAACCGGTCCCCTTGTACATCCAGAGCACCGCGCTGGAGTCGCGGGCGATCAGGTCCGGCTTGCCGTCCCCGCTGTAGTCGCCCCTGCCGTAGACCTGGTACGTGCTCCAGCCGACGCCGATCTGGGACTTGGCCGCGAACGTACCGTTCCCGCGTCCCGTCCACAGCCACAGCTTGCCCGCCGAGTCGTTGGCCGTCAGGTCCACAAGGCCGTCGCCCGTCACATCTCCCGTCAGGGTGATGTTGCGCAGGCTGCCCCAGCCGGGTCCGATCTTGTGGTCCAGGTAGGTCTCCGCGGCGCTGTCGTAACCCCACCAGTACAGCTCTCCCGCCGCGTTGCGGTAGACGTAGTCCTGGTAGAAGTCGCGGTTGACGTCCGCCTGACGCACCAGGTCGATTCCCTGCCAGTCGCCCACGGACTCCCGGTCACCGACCGACGTGCCCCGCGAGTAGTAGTTGAAGCCCTCGCCGGTCGACGCCCGGGCGAAGAGATCCGCCTTGTCGTCGAAATCGAGGTTGGCATCGTCGATACGCGGATTCACCTGCCCCGCGAACGTGGCGGTCTTGGCGTAGACGCTGTAGGCACCTGATGCCACACAGTCCGTCACACCCCAGGAGACGACTCCGGCGATCCGCCCATCGACCACGAGCGGCCCGCCCGAGTCGCCGTTGCAGGGCGAGACCGTACCGGCGTCCTGTCCGCCGGCCGCCTGGCCGGCGCACACCATCTTCTCCGGCATGAAATCGCCGCCGAAGTATCCGGCGCAGGCGGCGTCCGCCTGGACCGGCACGGATGCCTTCAGCAGGACCGGAGAGATGTCCTCACTCGCCGAGCTGGTGCGGCCCCAGCCGTAGACGCTCGCGGGCGTGCCGGTCTTGTAGCGCGCCGTGTCACCGGAGGCCGCGGGCTGCAGCGTCCGGTACGGAAACGCGGAGTTCAAGGTCAGTACGGCGACGTCATGATCCAGACCGGCGTCGTCGTAGTCGGGGTGGACCCACTGCCGCCAGACACCCGTCGCCGTACCGCCGTGGAGGTCACTGCCCTCGGGCAGCTGGGTGGTGCCGCCGACGACGGCGCCGTTGGCCTTCCAGTCGAGGCCGTCCACGCAGTGCGCGGCGGTCAGGATCTTCGCGGGGGCCACGAGCGTGCCACCGCAGAAGTAGCCTTCGTCGTCCGCGGTGTCGGCGGTGCCCTTGTCGTCGTAGTAGTGCAACTGCACCATCCACGGCGCCTCGCTGAGCGAAGCCGCCACGCCTCCGATGATCTTCGGGTCGACCGTCCGTCCCGATGCCTCCGGAACGCTCTGGGAGTCGCCTGTGGCGTCGGCATCGGCCGAAGCACCGGATTCACCGCGGAGCAACCGAGCCGCAGAACCCTTTACGGTCTCCAGCAGTTCGGCCTGCGAGGTGGTGGTGCGCGGCTGAACGCTCCGCTTCGCCGTCGGTCGGGGTGCGTCTGCCTGCGCGGGCGTCACGGACAGCGCCGCCGCCCCGAGGGCGAGCGCAGCCACAGTCGCGGCAAAGGCGCTCGAGCCCCTACGTCTGCCGGATTTCACTGAAGCAATCCCTTCGATCGCCCCGGCCAACACAACAGCGTGGCCAGGGAGTTGGATTCGAAGGGAGAGAAACTCCCACTGGAACCGCATCACAGTGGGCGTATAGAAAATACGTTCCCCCCCACATACAGCGGCTGATACTACAACGTGGATCTGCCCTCGTCACTGGTGTGACGAGGGCAGATCCACGTTGCTGGTGGTGCGACGTCAGTCGTTGCCGTTGCCCGGCGTCGTCTTCTGGATCTGGAGCAGGAACTCGGCGTTGGACTGCGTCTTCTTCATGCGGTCCAGGAGGAGTTCGATGGCCTGCTGCTGGTCGAGCGCGTGGAGCACCCGGCGCAGCTTCCAGACCACGGCCAACTCGTCGGTGCCCAGAAGGATTTCTTCCTTACGGGTGCTGGACGCGTCGACGTCCACCGCCGGGAAGATGCGCTTGTCCGAGAGCTTCCGGTCGAGCTTGAGCTCCATGTTGCCGGTGCCCTTGAACTCCTCGAAGATCACCTCGTCCATGCGCGAGCCGGTCTCGACGAGCGCGGTGGCGAGGATGGTCAGCGAGCCGCCGTCCTCGATGTTCCGCGCGGCACCGAAGAAGCGCTTCGGCGGGTAGAGCGCGGTCGAGTCGACACCACCGGACAGGATGCGGCCGGAGGCCGGCGCCGCCAGGTTGTAGGCGCGGCCCAGGCGGGTGATCGAGTCCAGCAGGACCACGACGTCGTGGCCCAGCTCCACCAGGCGCTTCGCGCGCTCGACGGCGAGCTCGGCGACCGTGGTGTGGTCCTCGGCGGGGCGGTCGAAGGTCGAGGAGATGACCTCGCCCTTCACCGACCGCTGCATGTCGGTGACCTCTTCCGGACGCTCGTCGACCAGGACGACCATCAGGTGGCACTCGGGGCTGTTGACCGTGATCGCGTTGGCGATGGCCTGGAGGATCATGGTCTTACCGGTCTTCGGCGGGGCCACGATCAGGCCTCGCTGGCCCTTGCCGATCGGGGCGACCAGGTCGATGATCCGGGTGGTCAGGACGTTGGAGTCGGTCTCCAGGCGGAGTCTGTCCTGCGGGTACAGCGGGGTCAGCTTCTGGAACTCGGGGCGGCCGCGGCCGCTTTCCGGCGCCATGCCGTTGACGGAGTCGAGACGGACCAGCGCGTTGAACTTCTCGCGCCGCTCCCCGTCCTTGGGCTGGCGCACCGCGCCGGTGACGTGGTCACCCTTGCGCAGGCCGTTCTTGCGGACCTGGGCGAGCGAGACGTACACGTCGTTCGGGCCCGGCAGGTAGCCGGAGGTCCGGATGAACGCGTAGTTGTCGAGGATGTCGAGGATGCCCGCGACCGGGATCAGGACGTCGTCGTCCGCGACCTGCACGTCGGTCGCGAAGTCGTCGCGTCCGCGACGGCCACGGCGGTCGCGGTAGCGTCCGCGCCGTCCGCGACGGCCGCCCTCGTCGTCGTAACCGTCGTCCTGCTGGCCGCCGCCGCCCTGCTGGCTCTGGCCGCCCTGGCCCTGGTTCTGGCCGCCGCCCTGCTGGCCCTGACGGCGTCCGCCGCCCTGCTGCTGGCCCTGGTCGTCGCCCTTGCCGCGCCGGTCGCGCTGACGGTCACGGCGGTCGCCGCGGTCCTGGCGGTCTCCGCGCCGGCCGTCCTGGCGGTCGCCCCGGCGGCCCTCCGCGGTGTCCGCGGCGGACTCCGCCTTCGCGTCGCCCTTCGTCTCGCCGCGCTCGTCGGCGCGGTCCTGGCGGCCCTCGCCCTTGGGCTCGGCCTGCGTCTCCGCCTTGGCCTCGGTCTTGGTCTCGGGGCTGCCCGCCTGCGCGGTGGCACGGCGGCGACGGCGCTCGCCCGTGGGCTGCTGGTCGTCACTGGCCGGCTGGCCCGGGATGTCGATCTGCTGCTGGGCCGCGGCCTTGTCGGCGGCGGGCGCTGCGGCGGACTCGTCACCCGTACGCGTCTTGGACGTGGCGCGTCGCTTCGGCTTGGTGCCGGCGTCCGCGTCGGCGGAGGCCTTGGGGGCGGGCGAGGAGGAGCCTCCTGCCTGCGCCTCCTTGATGACCTCGATCAGCTGGCTCTTGCGCATCCGCGCAGTCCCCCTGATGCCGAGGCCTGACGCGACCTGCTGCAGCTCGGCCAGGACCATGCCATCGAGGCCGGTGCCGGAGCGGCGGCGCCGTGCGGTGGTGCCAGAGGCAGCACCTTCGGCGGGCACGGAGCTGTCGACGTTCTTGTCGGCAGTCACGCCCATCAGATCGGTGGTGTCGCTCACGAAGGGTCCTTCCCTGGAGCGGACGTCGGCCTTCTGGCTCGGCGACCGGTTGTGCTGTCCGACTGCGGTCTTTGATCGTGTCGATCGCGGACCGTGCCGGGGCGGTGGTCCGCCGGGTACGGCGGAGAGACGAATGTGCGGGGTTCCGGCGCGAGATCCCCCTGCTCGGCCCACTCCTGGACGAGCAAGAGGGTGTCGTGCCGGTTCCGGAGCGTGCTCGAAAGCTCAGGCAGGATGCTCAGGCAGTCGGGGAGGCTCCCGGAAGAGTGGTGGTCCCGGAAGGGGACACGAAGCAACGCGCCACGAAGACGTCGATTGCTGACTTGAGGTTAACACTACCGGCTCCAACAAACATTCCCCCTCTCATGCACCGGCAATCACATGCGATTACGCGGCGAGCGGCAGCACGCTCGCGCCCGTGGCGTCCAGATCGAGCCGGTTCGCGGCCCAGCCCTCACCGGCCAGGCGGGCGACCTTGTCGGCCGAACCCGCGTCGGTCAGTGCGAGCACGGTCGGCCCCGCTCCGGAGATCACGGCCGGCACGCCGTCGGCGCGCAGCCGGTTCACCAGTTCCACGCTCTGCGGCATCGCGGGGCCCCGGTACTCCTGGTGGATGCGGTCCTCGGTGGCGGCGAGCAGCAGCTCGGGGCGCCGGGACAGGGCCTCGACGAGCAGGGCCGCGCGACCGGCGTTCGCCGCTGCGTCCACATGGGGGACGGTGCGCGGCAGCAGGCCACGGGCGGTCTCGGTGAGCACGGGTGTGGCCGGGACGAAGACCACCGGGACCACGGAGTCGGCCGCGTCCATCCTGATGGCCCTGGCGGAGCCGCCGTCCATCCAGGCGAGGGTGAATCCGCCGAGGAGACACGCGGCGACGTTGTCGGGGTGGCCCTCGATCTCGGTCGCCAGCTCCAGCAGGGCGGCGTCGTCGAGGCGGGCCTCGCCGCCGGTGGTGACGGCGCGGGCGGCGACGATCCCGGCGCAGATCGCGGCGGACGACGAGCCCAGGCCGCGGCCGTGCGGGATGCGGTTGGCGCAGACGATCTCCAGGCCGTGCGGCTGTCCGCCGAGCAGGTCGAACGCGGTGCGCAGGGAGCGGACGAGCAGGTGCTTCTCGTCGCGGGGCAGCGTCTCGGCGCCCTCGCCCGCGATGTCGATGTGCAGCCCGGAGTCGGCGACCCGGACGACGACGTCGTCGTAGAGCCCCAAGGACAGGCCGAGGGCGTCGAAGCCCGGGCCCAGGTTGGCGCTGGTTGCGGGGACGCGCACCCGGACGGCGGCGGCTCGGAAGGCGGGACCGGCCATCGGTTGGACGACTCTTCCTGTACGGCGGCGGGGATGTTGTGCGGGGTGGTTCGACGTGCGTGGGGGTGCCGATGGTGCGAGGGGTGGGGGGCCCGGCATCACGACGGCCGCAGCACCGCGGCGCGAGCGGCGGGCGGGTTGGGTACAGCCTATCGAAGGAAGGTTCCGTGGCGACATAGGGCGCACAGGAGGCGCACGATGCGTGTCGCACACCTCCCATGCGCTCTTCGCCCGGAAGGGCGGCCGGGCTGTTACGCCAGGCCCAGCTTCTCGGCCGCGGTCACCGCGTCGACCGGGACCGTGACCGGCTGCGGGGCGCCCGCGACGGCCCAGTCGGGGTCCTTGAGGCCGTTGCCGGTGACGGTGCAGACGATCTTCTGGCCCGGGTCGACCTTGCCCTCTTCGGCGGCCTTGAGCAGACCGGCCACGGAGGCGGCCGACGCGGGCTCGACGAAGACGCCCTCCTGGGACGCCAGCAGGCGGTAGGCGGACAGGATCTGACGGTCGGTCACCTCGTCGATGAAGCCGCCCGACTCGTCGCGCGCGTCGAGTGCGAACTGCCAGGACGCCGGGTTGCCGATGCGGATCGCGGTGGCGATCGTCGCGGGGTCCTTGACGATCTCACCGCGCACGATCGGAGCGGAACCGGAGGCCTGGAATCCCCACATGCGCGGGGTGCGCGTGGAGACCGCGTCCTTCGCGTACTCCTTGTAGCCCTTCCAGTAGGCCGTGATGTTGCCCGCGTTGCCCACCGGCAGGACGTGGATGTCGGGTGCGTCGCCCAGCGCGTCGACGATCTCGAACGCGGCGGTCTTCTGACCCTCGATCCGGACCGGGTTGACCGAATTGACCAGCGCGACCGGGTAGTTGTCGGAAAGGCTGCGGGCCAGCGTCAGGCAGTCGTCGAAGTTGCCGTCGACCTGGAGGATCTTCGCGCCGTGGACGAGGGCCTGCCCCATCTTGCCGAGCGCGATCTTGCCCTGCGGCACGAGGACCGCGCAGACCATGCCCGCGCGCACGGCGTACGCGGCGGCGGACGCGGAGGTGTTGCCCGTGGAGGCGCAGATGACCGCCTGCGCGCCCTCCTCCTTCGCCCGGGTGATCGCCATCGTCATGCCGCGGTCCTTGAACGACCCGGTGGGGTTGGCGCCCTCGACCTTGAGGTGCACCTCGCAGCCGGTGCGCTCGGAGAGAACCTGCGCCGGGACGAGCGGCGTGCCGCCCTCACGGAGTGTGACGACCGGCGTCGTGCTCGTGACCGGAAGGCGGTCCCGGTACTCCTCGATGATGCCGCGCCACTGGTGGGTGCCCTTGCTGGTCATGGGTCCTTACTCCCCTTCAACACGCATGATGCTGGCGACACCGCGCACGGTGTCCAGCTTGCGCAGCGCTTCGACGGTCCCGGAGAGGGCGGCGTCGGGCGCGCGGTGGGTGACGACGACGAGGGACGCCTCGCCACTGCCGTCCTGTCGGACTTGCTGGCGGACCGTATCGATGGATACGCCCTGTTCGGCGAAGACCGTCGCGACCTGGGCGAGTACGCCAGGCTTGTCGGCCACGTCGAGACTGATGTGGTACCGCGTGACCACGTCGCCCATGGGGCTGACCGGCAGACGCGTGTACGCGGACTCACCGGGGCCGGTGGTGGCGCCGATGATGTTGCGGCAGACGGCGACCAGGTCGCCCAGGACCGCGGACGCGGTCGGGGAGCCGCCGGCGCCGGGGCCGTAGAACATCAGCTGCCCGGCGGCCTCCGCCTCGACGAAGACCGCGTTGTACGCCTCGCGCACGGAGGCCAGCGGGTGGCTGAGGGGGATCATCGCGGGGTGCACGCGGGCGGTCACGGACCTGCCGTCCGCCGCGCGCTCGCAGATGGCGAGGAGTTTGACGGTGCAGCCCATGCGGCGGGCCGAGGCGATGTCGGCCGCGGTGACCTCGGTGATGCCCTCGCGGTGCACCTCACCGATCTTCACCCGGGTGTGGAAGGCGATCCCCGCGAGGATGGCGGCCTTCGCGGCGGCGTCGAAGCCCTCGACGTCGGCGGTCGGGTCGGCCTCGGCGTACCCGAGGGCGGTGGCCTCGTCGAGCGCCTCGGAGTAGCCGGCTCCGCTGGTGTCCATCTTGTCGAGGATGAAGTTGGTCGTGCCGTTGACGATGCCGAGCACCCGGTTGACCTTGTCCCCCGCGAGGGACTCGCGCAGCGGGCGCACGAGCGGGATGGCGCCGGCCACGGCCGCCTCGTAGTAGAGGTCCCTGCCGTGTTTCTCGGCGGCGGCGTGCAGCGCCGAGCCGTCCTCGGCGAGGAGTGCCTTGTTGGCCGAGACGACGCCCGCGCCGTGCTCGAAGGCGGTCGTGATGAGCGTGCGGGCGGGCTCGATGCCCCCGATGACCTCGACGACGACGTCGATGTCCCCCCGTTCGACCAGGGCGGTCGCGTCGGTGGTGATCAGTGCGGGGTCGATGCCCTCCCGCACCTTCGAGGGCCGGCGGACGGCGACACCGGCGAGCTCCACCGGTGCGCCGATGCGCGCGGCGAGGTCGTCGGCGTGCGTCGTCATGATGCGCGCCACCTCTGAGCCGACCACTCCACAGCCCAGCAGCGCCACCTTCAGCGGACGCGTACGCATCATCCGACCTCGTTTCTCATACTTCTGATGTGTGGACCAGTCTCACTCACCGGACGGGGGTTTCTGCCACCCGTCCGGATTTTGAGATGCGTATTTCATCAGCCGACATCGAGACGCAGGAGATCTTCCTCCGTCTCCCGTCGGACGATGACCCTCGCCTCCCCGTCACGCACAGCGACGACAGGGGGGCGGAGGGCGTGGTTGTAGTTGCTCGCCATGGAACGGCAGTAGGCACCCGTGGCGGGCACCGCGATCAGATCGCCGGGAGCCAGGTCGGACGGCAGGAACGCGTCCTTGACCACGATGTCGCCGCTCTCGCAGTGCTTGCCGACCACGCGCACGAGCATGGGTTCGGCGTCGGAGGTGCGCGAGACCAGCGCGACGCTGTACTCGGCGTCGTACAGGGCGGTGCGGATGTTGTCCGACATGCCGCCGTCCACGCTCACGTACGTCCGCAGGCCTTCGAGCGGCTTGATGGTGCCGACCTCGTACAGCGTGAAGGCCGTGGGGCCGACGATCGCGCGGCCCGGCTCGACGGAGATGCGCGGGGTGCGCAGTCCGGCGGACTCGCACTCCCGGGTGACGATGTCGCCGAGTGCCTTGGCGATCTCGTGCGGCTCCCGGGGGTCGTCGTCGGAGGTGTACGCGATCCCGAGGCCGCCGCCGAGGTCGATCTCCGGGAGTTCGACGCCGTGCTCGTCACGGATCCCGGCGAGGAGCTGCACGACGCGGCGCGCGGAGACCTCGAAGCCGGCCATGTCGAAGATCTGCGAACCGATGTGCGAGTGGATGCCGACGAGTTCCAGCCCGTCCAGGGTGAGGGCCCTGCGGACCGCCTCGGCGGCCTGGCCGCCGGCCAGCGCGATGCCGAACTTCTGGTCCTCGTGGGCGGTGGCGATGAACTCGTGGGTGTGCGCCTCGACGCCGACCGTGACCCTGATCTGCACCCGCTGGCGCGTGCCGAGCCGCTGGGCGATGTGCGCGACCCGGACGATCTCCTGGAACGAGTCGAGCACGATCCGCCCGACGCCCGCCCCGACGGCCCGCTCGATCTCGGCGACGGTCTTGTTGTTGCCGTGGAAGGCGATGCGCTCGGCGGGCATCCCGGCGTCCAGCGCGGTGGTGAGTTCACCGCCGGAGCACACGTCCAGGTTCAGCCCCTCCTCCTTCAGCCAGCGGACCACGGCGCGGGACAGGAAGGCCTTCCCTGCGTAGAACACGTCCGCGTCGGCCCCGAAGGCGTCGGACCACGCGCGGCAGCGGGCACGGAAGTCCGCCTCGTCCAGGAAGTAGGCGGGGGTGCCGAACTCCTCCGCCAGCCGGGCGACTTCGATCCCGCCGACGGTGAGGCCGCCGCCGGCGTCACGGGTGACCGTGCGGGACCAGACCTTCTCGTCCAGGACGTTGAGGTCGGTGGCCGGCGCGGAGTAGTGGCCCTCGGGGAGGACGTCTGCGTGGCGCGGGCCGGCGGGGTGTGCGGATCGGCTCATCGTGGTGCTCTGCTCTCTCGGTTCTCAGAGGTGTTCGGGGGCACTGATGCCGAGCAGGGACAGGCCGCCTGCGAGCACCGTCCCGGCGGCTTCGGCAAGGGCCAGCCGGGAGCGGTGGGCGGCCGAGGGTTTCTCGTCACCGGCGGGCAGGGGCGGACAGGCGTCGTGGAAGTCGAAGAAGGCGTCCGCCACCGTTTCGAGGTGCCGGGCCAGCCGGTCGGGTGCCCGGTGACGGGCCGCCGCGACGAGGACACCGGGGTGGTCGGCGATCGCGGTGTGCAGCGCGGGCGCGTCGACGTCCTGCTCGTACGCGGCGACGAGACCCAGTCGCTCCGCCCCCCTGGTGAGCGCGCGGGCCCGTGCGTGGGCGTAGCGGACGCGGAAGAGCGGATTCGCCTCGGCCTGCACGAGGAGGTCGTCGCCGAGGGGCGCGCGGTCGTGTCCGGCGGGCCTCAGCAGGCCCCAGCGGGTGGCGTCGGCGCCGAGCCGCCCCAGCAGCTCCGCGGCCGTCGCCCCGGCGGGGACCGGCCGGGGCCCGGTCAGGGGAACGGGGGGCGGGCCGTAGGCGTCGACGGTGACGCCGAGCCGCGCCCAGTCGGGGTCGGGCGCCTCCTCGCAGGTGGTCCGCACGGGGGCGCCCTGCGCCCGCAGCAGCTTCCGCACCGCGCCGGCCACGACGGCCGCCCGGACCTCGCGCCGGTGGTGGAGCTGGTGGGGCTGCCCCGCGTACTCGTCCCCCCACCCGTACCGGAGTCCCCGCTCCCGCACCTGGCGCAGGCTCACGGCCCGGGCGTCCGCGTCGGCGGAGGAGTCGAGCGTGAAGTTCAGGAATCCGGGGCCGGTGATCTCGACCCGCCCGATGCCGGGCACACCGACGACCCGGTCGCGCAGCAGCGCCGCGACCTCGCGCGCCGGGAGGGCGGCCGGACCCGACAGCTGGAGGGCGACGGCGCAGGCGTAGTCGCCGCTGCCGCCCGGGCGGGTCCGCTCCACCCGCACGTGTGTGGGCACGGGAGCCCGCAGGACGTCCTCGTCGACCGCGCGGCGCACAGCGCGCAGCACGGTCCGGGAGAGCTCTGCGGGGGTCACGGGTCCAGCGTATGGGAGGGAGGGGGGCAGTTCGCCAACCGGTTTCGCCATGCGGGCAGCGGCCCCGTCAGCCGGCCGCGCTCCCGGCCGTCCCCGCGCCGCTCCTGTCGTCGGCCGCCCCGGAATCCTCACGGTTCGCGAGACGGCGCACCATGCGCACCAGTTCGCTCGGCTCGAACGGTTTCGCCAGGAAGGCGTCGACCCCGGCGGCCACACCGGAGTCGACCTCGTAGGGGGTGCACGCGCTCACCACGGCGACGGGCAGATGCCCGGTCCTGGGATCGGCGCGCAGCCGGACGGCGGTCTGGATGCCGTCCAGCCGGGGCATCACCACGTCGAGGGTGATGACATCCGGGCAGAATTCGTGCACCAGGTCCAGGCACTCGACGCCGTCGGCCGCGGTCACGACCTCGAAGCCCTCCAGCTCGAGATTGACCCTGATCAGCTGCCGGATGACCTTGTTGTCGTCCACAACAAGCACGCGGCCGTACGCCCCTGACACCCTTCGAGGGTAGGTCGGGCGGAGGAGCTGCGTCCGGGTTTTGCCCACTTCCGCCTGCGGGGAGATGGCCGGAACCCCTCCGCCCGCCGCCCGCGGACCGCGTCGGCGGACCGCCGCGCCCCGCCCCGCGACGGTCCGGGCACACGGGACCCCGGCGCGTGCCCGCGACGCGGAAATACCTGTTCCCGGACACCCGGTCGGAGCTGGTAGGGTTTCACTCGTCGCCGCCGAGAGCAGCGACATCGCCCCCGTAGCTCAGGGGATAGAGCATCGGCCTCCGGAGCCGGGTGCGCAGGTTCGAATCCTGCCGGGGGCACTTCGCAGGAAGTGCCGAAAGACCCCGTGAACAGCGGAAACGCTGCGATCGGGGTCTTTTTCATGTCTGCGGGAGCTCACACCGGGGCATTCCGCACGGCAGGTCCATGGCTCGGTACGAGACGGCCGGCCCCGCCGTGGTTCAGGAGCCGGAGCTGGCAATCACCCTGCCTTCGGCATGGACGCACCCGCTCCCGGGTTGGCGTCGGCCACGGACCGGGTGCCACGGCAGCCGAGGTGTCCCGAACTCCACGAGAACGGTCATCAGGCGTCCCGCCGCGAACCGCGTCTGCGTACCTGTACGCGTCGCGCGCGCCCGCCCCGCACCCGGTCGGGGAGGTCGATGTCGGCCCGTGTCCCGGGTGTGCCGCCGCACGACTCACCGAGCACTCCGCACCAAGCCGGCCCCCTCTGCGCACCCGAGGCTTCCGTGCCCTCACCGGCCAGGGCGAAGCCGGCCGCCCGCGTGATGAGTTGCCCGCCTCCGGGGCGCCCGTGCCCCCGCATGCGCGATCACGATGACCGATTCGGGGGATACGGAACACTCGTCTGCTGTACGTTCCCGGCATGGTCACGGGACAAGTGAGCGAGAACCCGGAGTCGCGCTTCTCCGCTCTTCTGGCGGGCGCGGCAAGGCTGCCAGGGGTGCGGGTCGACAGGGAGGCGTACCTCCGGACCGCCCTGGCACGTCATTGCACGGACGATCAGCTGCGCCGAGCGATGGAGGAGAGTCCCGCAGCGGCGGGCATCCCTCTTGATGTTCTGAACAGGGTTGCCGACGCCTCCATCCGCTATGAGACAGCCAAGGTGAGCGCGGTCTCCGCGGCTGCCGGCCTTCCTGGAGTCCTCGCTCTTCCCGCCACGGTGCCGGCCGATCTGGCCCAGTACGTCGCACACATGCTGCGCATCGCGCAGAAACTCGCCTACCTCTACAGCTGGCCCGATCTCTTCTCCGCCGACAGCGACGAACTCGACGACGCCACCAAGGGAGTGCTCACGCTCTTCTTCGGAGTGATGTTCGGAACGCAGTCCGCGAACGCCGCCGTGGGGAAGGTGGCCGGGATGATCTCCGAGCAGGTCGCCAAGAAGCTGCCCCAGCAGGCGCTGACCAAAGGTGTCATCTACCCCATCGTGAAGAAGGTCGCCCAGTACCTCGGCGTCGAGATGACGAAGCAGACCTTCGCCAAGTCGGTCTCGAAGGCGATTCCCCTCGTCGGGGCCGCGGTGTCCGGCGGGCTCACCTATGCGACCTTCCGTCCCATGTCGAAGAGGCTGAAGACCCACCTCGCCGGCTTGGAACTCGCCGAGCCGGTCGGTGGTCAGGTCATCACGGGTGAGGTCGTCGAAGACGACGATCTCCAGGCCGCGGACGAGGTGAAGATCCCTGAGCCGGGCCGTGGGTGGGGCGTCTTGAAACGTCGATAGACCCCGGGTGGGCCCTTGGGCGGGTGTACGCCGACGAGGAAGTCCGGTGAGGCGCAGGGCCGGTGAGGCGCAGGTCCGGTGAGGCGCAGGTCCGTGCCGGGTCGGGGGAAGTCACGCCCGTTCATACCCCGCCGCCGACTACCGTGGCGGCATGACCGACCTGCCCTGCCCCGTGCGGGGCGTGACCGTCCGCGTGCTGATGGGCATCGGGGCCTGCGGGCCGTACGCCCATGTGGTCACCGACTTCGAACCACCCGGCGCCGGGGGCGGGTTCGAGCTGTTCAGCGCTGTTCCCGAGCGTCGTCTGCCCGCAGAGCTCCTGCCCGCCCTGCGGGCAGGGCTGCTGGAGGGGCTGGACGGGGTCGCGGCGGCGGTGCTGGTCACGGACGGCACGTTCCACGAGGTCGACTCGTCTGAGTTCGGCTACCGGATCGCCGGTGTGCAGGCGGGGCGGGCCGCACTGGTCGGGGCCGGGCTCCTGCCGCCGGAGGAGGGCGACGCCCTGCGCTGGGCCACCTGGCCGGGGCGCGGAGATCCGGCTCGTGCCGGGAAGCGCGGCGGCCGGGCTTCGTGAGCGTGGCGGAGCCCGGGAGTCGTATCCAGCTCCCGGGCCCCTGAGGATGCCACCCGTTGCGCGTGCCGGCGCCGTTTAAGGGTGCGGATCAGTCGTCATACCGTCGCGTTCTGCCTTTGAACTACCGCGCCAGGGAGAGGCGCAGGCCGGATTCGAACCCGCATTCAACGGTGTTCGTCCGCAACCGGTCGATCCGGCAGTCGGTGGCGATGCTGAATCTGGAGCGAGAGTCTGAGTGTGATCACGGATGCCTCTGCCGTGTTGGGCTACCCCGGCGCGTGGTGCCGGGGGAAGGACTCGAACCTTCACTGTGACCGCGTCTTCAGGCTGAACGTCAGTTTCAGCTTGCGCTCCTGCCGTACGCCGGAATCGGTTCCGGCGCACGTCGGTTGCGCGACCCCCGCGTCGTACGCGGGGGCGATGGGGGATGTTACCGGTGGCCGTCGTCAGCCGAACAGGTAACCGAACACGGCGTCGCCGACCCGCTGGTCGGTGACCTCGGCGCCGTTGGCCTCCTCGCGGGCGTACTTCACCGCCTGCTGGAGCTTCTCGACCCGCTCCAGGAGTTCGTTCACGCGTCGCGCCGGCAGCGCTCCGGAGAACTTCACGGTCGTCCAGTACCCGATCGGCACGTCCTCGTAGTACACGTCGACCTGGGCCGGGTGCTTCTCCGTCGCCTCGGCCTTGACGTGGTTGCGCGGGACCTTCTTCGTGCGGATCGTGCGCACCGGGTCCGTCTTCCACCAGTCGGTCGACGGGTCGAGGGACCAGGACTCCGAGGCGTCCAGGACGGGGAGCTTCTTCACGAAGGTGTGGAGGTCGGTGAGCTGCTTCTCCAGGAAGAGCAGGTAGCTGACGGGGACTTCGGGGACGATCACCCGTCCGTCGACGGACACGTCCGCGCGGGCCGAGCAGTTGGCCCAGTCCTTGGTGGCGGTCACGTCGAACAGCCAGGTCAGCGAGCCGGACATCTCACGCAGCGCGTCCTCGGCCTTCACCTGCACGCGGGAGGACTCGGGCGGCAGCTGCTCGCCCTCCTCGTCCTTCGGCTGGTAGGTACGCGAGATACCGGCCAGCAGCGCGGGCTTCTGGACCTTGTGGTGGGCCGCGGTGATGTCCTGGAGCGACTTGCTCCTGACACCCTTCTCCACGGCGATGATCTGGTTGAGCTTCGTCACTTCGCCCCTCGGAATGCCAGGAAGCTATCGCACGAAGAGTCGATCTTGCATGCGATTAAAGCGCTCCGAGGGGCATGCCGGAGGCCGCCGGGTCCTGCGCGGGCATGCGCACGGTGGCCCCTCCGTCCGGGGGGGGGGCCACCGCACGCCCACGGCACCGCCGCGCAGCCGTGCCCGCACGGCGAGGTGTCCGGGGTTCGCGGAGTCAGCCCCGCTCCCCCGTCGGCGCCAGGAGCTGTTCCCGCAGGGCGCGTTCCGTGTGGGTCAGCGGCTGGTCGGGGCGGACCCGCTCCGGGTGGCCCTCCGGCGGGCCCGTCAGGGCCGGGGCGACCGCCGGGAGGAACGGTCCGCCCAGCGGCAGCCCCATCCAGATCCAGCCGGCCGCGGTGAGCGAGGCGTAGATCTCGTGCAGTGCTCGGGTCACGTATCTCATGCGAGTTGTGCCTCCGGGGTCGCGCGGCGAGCCGTTCCGGCGGGCTCCGGGGCGCTCCATGTCCACAGCCTGGAGACCGCGTTGAGGTCCAGGTCGTGGCCCTCGGTCCAGATGCGGGCCGCCGCCGTGAGCACGGACTGGCGGTCGGCCTCGGGGGTGCCGGCGCGGGCCGGGAGGAGAGGCGTCACCGCGCCGGCGCCGAGGCGCAGGGAGCGGTGCCTGCGGGCGAAGGCCGTGAGCGTCTGGCGGGGGCCGACCTCGATCAGCAGGACGTCGTCGGCCGCCAGCAGTTCGTCGAGGGCGTTGAGGAAGTAGACGGTGTCGGTGATCTGGCGGGCCCAGAAGCGCGGGCTGCGGGCCTCCTCGGGGCTCATCATGGCCCCGGTGTAACCGGAGTAGAGGGGCATGCGCGGTTCCCGGAGGGGAATCTCGCGGTAGTCGGCCTCGACCGCGTCGGAGGCGGGGGCCATGGCCGGGGAGTGGAAGGGGCTGGTGGCGGGGACCGTCACCACCGTGAGCCCGTCCCCCTTGAGTCGCGCGGCGACCTCCGTGAGGGGTCCCTTCGAACCCGCCAGCATCACCTGCTGGTTGGCGTTGACCGCCGCGACCGCGACATCGGCCGTGAGGTACGGCAGCACCGTCTCCTCGCCGGCGGCGACGGCGAGCATGCCGCCCGCCTGGATCTTCACGGCCTCCCTGACACGGGCCATGACCATCGTGACCGCGTCGCGCAGGGAGACGATTCCGGCGAATGTCGCCGCGACGAGTTCACCGGCGCTGTGTCCGAGCAGCGCGGTCGGCCGGACGCCCCAGCTGAGCACCAGCTTGCCGAGGGCGTAGTCGACGGCGAAGAGGAGCGGCTGGGCGCGGCGTACGTCGTCGATGCCGATGGCGGCGCGGGCCGGGTCGAGCCAGTCGGCGCGGATGCGCGGTCCCTCGTCGCCCATGTACGAAAGGGCGGCGTCGACGGCGGCGGTGAAGACGGGTTCGGTGCCGTAGAGGCCGGCCGCCATCCCGGCGTGCTGGGAGCCCTGGCCGGGGAAGAGCAGGGCGATCGGCCGGGGACGTGAGCCGTCCGCGCTGCGCGCCTGGTGGACCGCGCGGGCGGCGAGCGCGGAGACGGCCACGACCCCGCCGCGGACCGCGCCGGGCGCGGTCCCGCAGGGGACGGCGGTCGGCAGGGCGGGGTAGATCTCGCGGTGGACGCCTCCGAGCATCGGCAGGAGTCCGTCGCGGACCCGGCTCTCGTCCGCGGCGTCGCGCCCGGACCAGAGGAGCAGCCGGTGGCGGTCCGGGTCGGTGCCGCGCGGGTCGCGGTGCAGGGGGCGCAGTGGCGGGGAGGTGTCCTCGCGGGGCTCGGTGAGGTCGAGCACGCCGAGGACGGAGTCGCCGTCCGCGACTGCTTCGGCGGCGCGTCTGACGGCGTGGACGGTGATGGTCTGGGGGTCGGGTTCGCCGAAGCCGGCGACGAGGGCGAGGTCGGCCGTGCCCTCGTGGAGTTCCCGGTGGGCCCGGCGCAGCGCGCGGGCCGGGGTGGGTTCGGTGCGGACGGTGAATCCCTCGTGCTCCGGGCGCAGTCCGGCGTCGATCGCGGCGGCTCCGATGAGCACGACGGTGCGGGCGGGGAGGTCCTGGGGGGCGCGTCCGAAGGCGCGCAGCACCGCCGACACACCGGCGGCCGAGGCGATGACCCGGGCGTGCTGCCGGGGCGCGGAGCCGGGGCTGACGATCAGCCGGCGGACCACCGCACTCTGCGAAGTGAGCGACATGGTTCCTCCTTGTGGGCCGCGGCTCAGGCCCGGTCGGTGCGTGGCCGGGGGCGGTTCGGCGGCCCCCGTGGTTCTGCGCGGTGTCCGGTGCGGACGGGGCGGTGCCGCCGCGAGCGGGTTCGATGCCGGGTCCGGGCGGTCGATGCCGGGTCCGAGCGGGGTTCGGTGTCCGGTGAGGGCGGGGTTCGGTGCGGGCGGGGTTCGGTGCGGGCGGGACCGGGCCCCGGGGATGTCACCCCGTACGTCGGGGGTGCGGGCCCGGCCCGCCGGGTGCGGGTGCCGGGGTACGGGCGCCCGGTGCGGGTGCCGGGCGTGGGGCGCCGCCCGGGGCCCGGAGGAGCCGCGGCCCGCGTGGCGGCGGCCGGGCGGCTCCGGAAGAGGGTGCCGGCCGCCCCGCCCCGGGGGGACGGAAGGCGGAGCGGCCGTGGGGGCCCGGCTCAGGCCGCGGTGGCCTGGCCGGAGTTGATGAGTGCGAGGAGCGCACCCGGGGTCTCGGCGTCGACGACGGCGTCGTCCGGGATCTCGATGCCGTACTCGCGCTGGATCTGCCCGATGACCTGGAGCAGGGCGAGGGAGTCGTAGCCCAGCTCCATGAACGGCGTGTCGATGACGTCACCGTCGAGGTCGATGCCCTCCTCCTCGCCGGCGCTCTCGCGCAGCATGCGGGTCAGGTCGGCCAGGGTCACTGTGGCGGTCGTGGTGCTCATGGTCGGTGCCGTCCTCTCGGTTGGGCGCATGGATGGTGTCGCCGTACTGGTGGTGCGTGGGGGCTGTGGGGCTCGTGGGAAGTCAGTGCGCACGGCGTACGACGAGGGCCGCGTTGAAGCCGCCGTGGCCCCGGGCGAGGACGAGCGCGTTGCGCAGGTTCGCCTCGCGCGCCTCGGTGACCAGGTCCACGGTGTGGGCGGGCGCCGCGGCGGTGACGTTCGCCGTGGGCGGGATGACGCCGTCGCGCAGGGAGAGCAGGGCGGTGGCCACGTCGAGGGCGGCGCCCCCGGCGAGCAGCCGCCCCGTCATCGTCTTCGGTGCCGTGACGGGGACCCCGTGCGCCCCGAACAGCTCGGTGAGGGCCTGTGCCTCCGCCCGGTCGAGGTCGGGCACCCCGGAGGCGTCCGCGAAGACGACGTCGATGTCACCGGCGGCGAGCCCTGCGTCGGCGAGGGCGTTCTCGGCGGCGCGGCGCAGGCCGGGCGGCCGGCCGCTGCCGGGTGCGGGGTCGAGGGTGGCGGCGTAGCCGGCGATCTCGCCGTACACCTGGGCGGCGCCGCGGCCGCGGGCCGACTCGGCGTCCTCGACGAGGAGGATGGCGCCGCCCTCGCCGGGCACGTATCCGGCCGCGTCCTCGGAGAAGGGCAGATAGGCGCGGGCCGGGTCGTCGGCCGTGCTCATCAGGCCGGAGGCGATCTGCGGGACCCAGCCCCAGGGGCAGATGGCCGCGTCGACACCGCCGGAGATGACGGCCGGGAAGCCCTTGCGGATGTGGCGGCGGGCGTGGCCGAGGGAGTCGATGCCTCCGGCCTGTTCGGTGAGCAGGACGCCGCTGGGTCCGCGGAGCTTGTGCCGGATGGAGATCTGGCCGGTGTTGACGGCGTAGAACCAGGCGAAGGACTGGTAGGCGCTGACGTACTCCTTGCCCTTGCTCCACAGGTTCTGGAGTTCGCGCTGGCCGAACTCGACGGCGCCGCCGGACGCGGCCGTGACCACGCCGATGCCGTACTCGGGCATCTCGGCGGTGTCGATGCCCGCGTCGGCCAGTGCCCAGTCCGCCGCGGTCAGCGCCAGGCGCGTCATGTGGTCGGTCTGCGGCATGAGCCGGCTCGGGATGTGGTCCTCGGCGACGTAGTCGGAGACCTCACCGGCTATCCGGGAGGGGTACTGGGAGGCGTCGAAGCGGGTGACGGGTCCGAGGCCGGACTCGCCGGCCAGGGTGGCCTTCCAGTAGTCCTCGGTTCCCAGGCCGTTCGGGGCGGTGATGCCCAGGCCGGTCACCACTGCGGTGGTCATGAGGTGCTCCTCTCCGGGCGGGCCAGCACCATGGCGCTCTGGAATCCGCCGAAGCCGCTGCCGACGCTGAGGACCACGTCGGTCTTCTTCTCGCGGGCGGTCAGCGGGATGTAGTCGAGGTCGAGCTCGGGGTCGGGCTCGTGGAGGTTCGCGGTGGGCGGCAGGACGCTGTGCTCCATCGCGAGGGCGCAGGCCGCGATCTCCAGGGAGCCGATGGCGCCCAGCGAGTGACCGATCATGGACTTGATGGAGCTGATCGGGGTGCGGTAGGCGTGCTCGCCGAGGCTGCGCTTGAAGGCGCCGGTCTCGTGACGGTCGTTCATCTTCGTGCCGGAGCCGTGGGCGTTGATGTAGTCGACGGTGTCCGGTGCGAGGCGGGCCTCCGCCAGGGCGACGTCGATGGCCTCGGCCATCTCCAGGCCCTCCGGCTTGAGGCCGGTCATGTGGTAGGCGTTGCACCGGGAGGCGAACCCGGCGATCTCGGCGTAGATGTGGGCGCCGCGGCGGCGGGCGCTCTCCAGCTCCTCCAGGACCAGGATCGCCGCGCCCTCGCCGAGGACCAGGCCGCTGCGGGTCCGGTCGAAGGGCCGGCAGGAGCTCTCGGGGGTGTCGTTGCGCGGGGTGGTGGCGTGGATGGCGTCGAAGCAGGCCGAGGTGATCGGCGAGATCGGGGCCTCGGTGGCACCGGCGATCATGATGTCGGTGGTGCCCTCGCGGATGAGCTCGACGGCGTGCCCCAGTGAGTCGAGACCGGAGGTGCATCCGGTGGAGACGACCGCGGCGGGTCCCTCCGCGCCTGCCGCCAGGCCGACTTCGGCGGCGATGGAGCTGGGCACGAAGTGCCGGTACAGCTCGGGTACGGCGTATTCGTGGTCCACGTTCCACTTGCGGCCGCCGTCGCTGACGACGGCGTACTCGCGCTCCAGGCTGGTGGTGCAGCCGACCGCGCTGCCCACCGCGGTACCGACCCGGCCGGGGTCGACGGCGGAGAGGTCGAGGCCGCTGTCGGCCAGGGCCTCACGGGTGGAGACCACCGCGAACTGCGAGGCCCGGTCGAGGCGGCGGATCTCCTGGTGGGAGAGGCCGGCGGCCAGGGCGTCGAAGTCGCACTCGGCGGCGACCTGCGAACGGAACGGCGAGGGGTCGTAGAAGCTGATCCTGCGGGTGGCGGTGCGACCCGCCGTGAGCAGGTCCCAGTACTCCTTGACACCGACCCCACCAGGGGCCACGACGCCCAGGCCGGTGATGGCGACTCTGCGCATGGTCTACCTGACCTTCGACGGGGCCGGATGCGGCTCTGCGCACCTGCCGATTGGCACTGTGGGGGTCACTGTCGATCCCTTCGTCCATCTGACTGCTGAGCGTGTGACGGTGAGCGGGTGACGTGCCGGCCGCTCGGGCCGGTCCGCGCTGGTCCGGGTCGGGATACCGGCGGCCGGGTCGGTTCGGGGTGTGAACTCCCCCGGCCGGCCGAACCGGTCGGCAGCCGGCTCGTAGCGGGCGGCCGTTTCCGGTGCAGCCATGGAACGTCCGTGCCCTAGACCGGGACTCGCGTGCTCGTGGACCTGCCGCATCGCACCCCTATGTGGGGATATTGCCGTGCTTACGGGACGGGATCTCGGCGTGCTTCGCCCGCAGCATCGCCAGGGAGCGGATCAGGGTCCGCCGGGTGTCCCCGGGGTCGATGACGTCGTCGACGAGGCCGCGTTCGGCCGCGTAGTACGGGTGCATGAGCTCGGTCCTGTACTCGTCGATGCGCTGGGCCCGCACCGCCTCGGGATCGGCCGAGGCGGCGATCTCGCGGCGGAAGATGACGTTGGCGGCGCCCTCGGCGCCCATCACGGCGATCTCGTTGGTGGGCCAGGCGAAGGCCAGGTCGGCGCCGATGGAGCGGGAGTCCATGACGATGTACGCGCCGCCGTAGGCCTTGCGCAGGACCAGGGAGATCCGCGGGACGGTCGCGTTGCAGTACGCGTACAGGAGCTTGGCGCCGTGCCGGATGATGCCGTTGTGCTCCTGGTCGACGCCGGGCAGGAAGCCGGGCACGTCGACGAGGGTGACCAGCGGGATGTTGAACGAGTCGCACGTCGAGACGAAGCGGGCGGCCTTCTCGCTGGCGTGGATGTCCAGGACGCCGGCGAGGGCCGCGGGCTGGTTCGCGACGATGCCGACGGGGTGGCCGTCGAGACGGGCCAGCGCGCACACGATGTTGGGGGCCCACGCCTCGTGGACCTCGAAGCTCTCGCCGTCGTCGACGATCTCCTCGATCACCGCACGGACGTCGTAGCTGCGCCCGGGATCGGCCGGCACCAGGTCGGCGAGTGCGTCGGTCCGGCGGTCGGCGGGGTCGTCGGAGGCGACGGCAGGGGGCATCTCGCGGTTGTTCGACGGCAGGAGCGCGATGAGGTAGCGCACGTCCTCGAGGCAGGTCTCCTCGTCGTCGTAGGCGAAGTGGCTGACGCCGGAGACGCTCGCGTGCACGTCGGCTCCGCCCAGGCCGTTGTGGGTGATCCGCTCGCCGGTGACCGCCTGCACGACGTCGGGGCCGGTGATGAACATCTGGGACGATTCGCGGACCATGAAGACGTAGTCGGTGAGTGCGGGCGAGTAGGCCGCGCCGCCCGCGCACGGGCCGAGCATCACGCTGATCTGTGGGATGACGCCCGAGGCGGCGACGTTGCGGCGGAAGATGCCGCCGTATCCCGCGAGGGCGGTGACGCCCTCCTGGATACGCGCGCCGGCCCCGTCGTTGAGGCTGACCAGCGGCGCGCCGGCAGCTTCGGCGAGGTCCATGACCTTGTGCACCTTCGCGGCGTGCGCCTCCCCGAGCGCGCCCGCGAAGACGCGGAAGTCGTGCGCGTAGGCGAAGACCGTGCGGCCGTGGACGAGGCCCCAGCCGATCACGACACCGTCGCCGTGCGGCTTGCGCGCCTCCAGGCCGAAGCCTGAGGCCCGGTGCCTGCGCAGCGGCTCGATCTCGGTGAACGTGTCCTCGTCGAAGAGGAGTCCGAGCCGCTCGTGGGCGGTGAGCTTGTTCTTCTCGTGCTGGCGGCGGGTGGCCGCCGGATCGGGTCCGCGGCTCACCTCCTCCTTCAGCCGGCGCAGTTCGGCGGCGGCTCGTCGCAGGTCGGGGGCGGCCGGAGCGACCGTCAGGTCGTCGAGGATCGTCATTGGCCGAACGTAGGAACGCTGCCTGGAGAAGTGCTGGAGAGCCTGTGGGAGGGCGGGGCGGCCCGCGGTCCCGAAGGGTCAGCCGGAGGCCGGGACCGGGAGGTCGAGAGCCGGGTCGGCGGAGAGAACGGCCTGGTGGAGGCGTTGCAGACGGGCCGAGGGCTCCAGGCCGAGCTCGTCGACGAGGGTCACGCGCAGCCTCTGGTAGGCCTCGAGGGCACGCCAGGCGCCGCCCGAGCGGTGGAGCGCGGTCATCAGCTGGGCGCAGAAGTTCTCGTGCATGGGGTGTCTGGCGACCAGCACCCGCAGTTCGGGCACGATCTCCGTGTGCCGGCCGAGTATGAGGTCGGCGTCGATGCGGCGCTCCAGGGCGGCCATCCGGTCCTCCTCCATGCGCAGGACCTCCAGCTCCAGCACGGTCCCGATGCGTACGTCGACGAGCGCGGAGCCCTTCCACATCGCGAGGGCCCGGCCGAGGAGTTCGGAGGCCGCGTGGTGGTCGCCGGCCTCGTGCGCGGCCCGGCCGGAGGCGGCGAGCTGGCTGAACTCGTGGGCGTCGACCTGGCCGGGCTGCACCTGGAGCAGGTAGCCGCCGTGCTGGGTGACCAGGACGTCCTTGGCCTGGCGCGCGGGGTCCCCGTCGAGTGCGGCGGCGATCTTGCGGCGGAGCTGGAGGATGTAGGTCTGCAGGGTGGTGGCCGCGCTGCGCGGGATCTCCTCGCCCCAGATCTCCTCCATCAGGGTCGCGACCGTGACGACGCGGTCGGACTGCAGGGCGAGCAGGGACAGGATCTGGCGGGGCTTGGCCGCGGTGGGCACGACGGACACCCCGTTCTCACGGGCTGTCAGCGGTCCCAGGACTTTGATCTCCATGATGGCGCCTCCCTTTCGTGCGCTCGGCGGCCGGCCCGACGGCGGGCCGGCACGGGCTGCGGAGTCTGGAGCGAGCCTGGCACCTGCGGCGATGGAGTCCCAGTGAGGTGGTCACGTGGGCGCACATGAAAATGTCATGCCCCGGTGGTGACACCGGCACTGTGCCGTGCGAGTCGGCGGGAAGCAGAATCCTGGCACTCGGCAAACGGCCGGGGGAACACCGGAACACACGTCCGTGACACGGACACCGGAGGGGGAACTCCATGAGCATCACCCTGCACCACGCACCGGCCCGCACGACGGTCCAGCCGTCGCCCGACCACCGCCTCGCCCTGCTGACGGCCCGTGCCGGCCTGGAGCCCGAGCTCGCCCAGCGCTACACGAGCGACCCGGTGTCCGTGCTGGCCGAGTTCGGCCTCACGGCGACGGAGCCGGTGTACGGGGACGTGTCGGGCCACGACGCGTACAAGTCCGGCACGCCGGGCGGCCAGGGCCGCGGCCTGGTGATCGACCACCTGGACCGGCCGGGGAACGCGACGCTCTACGGGTGCTACAGCGGCATGGCGCCGCTGCCCGGGGAAGAGGCCGGGACGGCCCTTGCATGACCAGAACCGGGGGGACGGGCACCGAGTTGCCCGTGGGGTTCAAGAGGCACCTGCGGGTGGAGGCGATCGAGGGGGACGCCGTCTACCTGCTGTCGGAGCAGGGCACGACCGCCCTGCAGGGCCGTGAGGTTCAGGAGCTCGCGGCCCTGCTGGACGGCACCAGGACCCTGTCCGACGTGCTGCGGGACGCGGCGGCGACACTGCCGCCCGCGACCGCGGCCGGCATGATCGCGGAACTGGCCCGGGCCGATCTCATCGGCTACCACGACCCGGCGGCGGACGTCTCGACCGAGGCCTACTGGGAGTTCGCCGGCATCGACGGTGCCAGCGCCTCGGCGTCGTTCCGTACGACGCCCGTGGAACTCGTCATCCTCGGCCGCACGGACCCGGCCGCCGCGAGGGCCGAGTGCGTGGCGGCGGGGCTGCGGGTGACGGAGCCGGGCCGGGGGGAGACGGCCGCGCTGTCGCTCGTCCTCGTCGACGACTACCTGGACCCGCGGCTGGCCGAGGTCGACGCGGCGCACCGGGCCGCCGGGCGGGCGTGGCTGCCGGCGAAGCCGAGCGGCGCGGAGACCTGGGTGGGGCCGGTGTTCGGCACTCCGGACACCGCGTGCTGGGAGTGTCTGGCCCACCGCCTGCGCGGCCACCGCACCTCGCGGGCGCCGGTGCTGCACGCCCTCGGCCTCGCAGGGACCGTGCAGGTCCCCGAGGTGTCCTTCGCCCCGGTGCGGGCGCTGGGGCTGCACACCGCTGTGCTGGAGGCCGCGAAGTGGGTGGCGGGCATGCGTTACGACGGCCAGCGGGCCGTCTGCCGGCTGGACACCCGCACCCTGCACATCGAGCGCCACCGGGTGGACCGCCGCCCCCAGTGCGGGGTGTGCGGGGACCCCGGGCTGGTCGCGGACCGTGTACGAAGACCCTTCCGCCTCGGGTCCAGCCCGAAGGCGCACACCGTGGGGGGCAACCACCGTGCGCTGAGCGCGGAGACGGTACTCGCCCGCTACCGGCACCTGGCGGATCCGGTCACCGGGATCGTGTCCGGACTGCGGCCGGCGCCCGACTCCCCGGACGGCCTGAACCGGTACGTCGCCGGCCGCAACATGGCCCTGGGCGACAGCCGTTCGCTGGCGGGGCTGCGCGGCGGGCTGCGGGGGCAGAGCGGGGGCAAGGGCACGACTCCGCAGGAGGCCGAGGTGGGCGCGCTGTGCGAGGCGCTGGAACGTTACTGCGGCACGCGCCAGGGTGATGAGCCCACCGTGCGCGGGACGCTCGCGGAGTTCGGCGACGCGGCGGTCCACCCCAACGACTGCCAGCTGTTCGCGGACCGGCAGTTCCGGGACCGCGCGGGCTGGAACGCCGGGCAGTCCCGCTTCCAGCAGATACCGCCGCCCTTCGACCCGGAGGCTCCGTGCGACTGGACCCCGGTGTGGTCGCTGACCCACAAGGTCCGGAAGCTGCTGCCCACCTCGATGCTGTACTTCGGCGCGGGGCCGGGCGGTGTGCCCGCCGCCCCGTGGGCCGACTCCAACGGGAACGCGGCGGGCAGCAGCCCCGAGGACGCCGTCGTGCAGGGCTTCCTGGAGCTGGTGGAACGGGACGCGGTGGCCCTGTGGTGGTACAACCGGACCCGGCAGCCGGCCGTGGACCTGGACGCGTTCGACGAACCGTGGCTGGCCCGGACCCGGCAGGCGTACGCGCGGCTCGGCCGCGAGGTGTGGGTTCTCGACCTCACCGCGGATTTCGGAATTCCGGTCATGGTGGCGCTCTCCCGGTGCATCCGGGGGACGGCCCAGGGCATCTCGTTCGGATTCGGGGCCCATTTCGATCCCCGGCTCGCATTGCGCCGCGCGGTGACGGAGATGGCCCAACTGCTGCCGCCGGGCGGGGAATCCCCGCAGGCGCATTCCGCGGACCGTCATCTGTCCGCATGGTGGCGTGAAGCCACCGTGGATAATCAGCCATACCTCTGCGCGGATCCAGCCGAAACCCCGCGCACTCCCGCTTCCTGGCCGTATGTCGCGAGAACGGATCTGCGGGAGGACGTGGAGTGGGCCGAAATCCTCGTGAGGAACCAGGGGATGGAGATGCTGATTCTGGACCAAACCCGTCCCGACGTGGGACTTCCCGTAGCGAAGGTGATCATTCCGGGGATGCGGCACTTCTGGGCCCGATTCGCCCCTGGCCGCTTGTTCGACACACCGGTGAAACTCGGACGCCTCGAAAGGGCCGTCCGGTACGAAGAATTGAACCCCGTACCGCTGTTCGTCTGAATCCGGCTACCGCCTGCATCCGCTGGCTCACGGACAAGCGAAGACATAGCATGCGTCCGCCACTGTTGGTCCTTGGCGAGGAGGCGGCCATGCCGACGAGGAACATCGCTCCGTTCTCACCCCGGTCACAGGCGCCCGCGCCCAGGCTGGCCCGCGCCGTCATCGTCGTGGCCCTGCTCTGCTACAGCACCATGACCGTGCTCAACGTCGTCCGGACGCGCCCGCCGACCGGGCAGCTGGTCGTCTGCGTCGCACTGGTCCTGGCCGTGTTCGGCGTGCAGTTCGCGGTCTCGTCGCCGCAAGCCCGCCGGTGGCCGACCGGCCGGAAAGCGCTTGTCCTTTCTGTACAAGTGGCGCTCACCTTCGCGCCGCTCGTCTGGTTCGGCACCAACTGGGGGAGCATGGAGGGTCCGCTCGCGGCGTCGCTGCTGCTGACCCTCCCGGCTCGCTACGCCTGGCCGAGCTACGGACTGCTGATCGCCTTCATCCCGGTCTACAACGTGCTGGCCGGGGCGACCGTCGACCTCGTCCTGTACTTCACGATCGCCGGCATCCTCACCGGACTCGTCATCTACGGCCTGACCCGCCTGACGGACCTGGTGCACGAGGTGCACGCCACCCGGGAGGAACTCGCCCGGATGGCCGTGACGCAGGAGCGGCTGAGGTTCGCCCGGGACCTCCACGACCTGCTCGGTTACAGTCTCTCCGCGATCACGCTCAAGGGGGAGCTGATCCAGCGGCTCATCGTCAGCCGTCCCGACAAGGCACGCGAGGAGACGCTCTCGGTGCTGCGGGTGGCACGCCAGGCGCTGGCCGACGTACGGCTGGTGTCCAGCGGCTACCGGGACATGTCCCTGGCCGAGGAGGCGGAGTCCGCGGGGGCGGTGCTCTCGGCCGCGGACATCCGCGCCGACGTCCGGGTGGAGTGCGGGCGGCTGCATCCGGTCGTCGACACCGTGCTCGCCACGGCACTGCGTGAGGGGGTGACCAACATCCTGCGGCACAGCGGGGTGCGCGTGTGCACCATCACGGCGTCCGTGGAGGAAGAAACGGTCCGTCTCGGACTGACGAACGACCATCCGAACGCACAGGCCGACGTCTTCTCCGCACGGTCCGGGGGAAGCGGACTCGCCAACCTGCGCTGCCGGTTCGACGCCATAGGCGGCGGCCTCGACGCGGGACTGCGGGGGGACGGGCGCTTCCATCTGGAGGTCTGGGCGCCGTTGCAGCCGCGCAACCAGGAGGACGAGCTGCTGATCCTCGCCCCGGCGGCCTCCGAGAGAACCGCCGTGGCCTGACCACACCATCTGACCGGGGGTAATGATGCTGGATGTGAGAATCCTCCTCGCCGAGGATGTCCACATGATCCGTGGCGCGCTCGTGGCGCTGCTCCAGCTGGAGCCGGATCTGCACGTCGTCGCGGCCGTGGACCGCGGCGACACGATCGTGCCGACGGCGCTCGTGTCCAAACCGGACGTGGCCGTCATCGACGTCGATCTCCCCGGCATCGACGGGCTCACGGCGGCAGCCGAACTCCATGAACAGCTGCCCAGCTGCCGCACGCTGATCCTCACGAGCCTCGGGCGGCCCGGGACGCTGCGCCGCGCCCTGTCGGCCCACGTCTCGGGCTTCCTGCTCAAGGACTCCCCGCCGGACCAGCTCGCCCTGGCCGTACGGTCGGTGGCCACCGGGCGCCGGGTCGTGGATCCGCAACTCGCCCTGACCGCGTGGGACTCACCGGAGAATCCGCTGTCGCCCCGCGAGCTGGAGGTGCTGCGGCTCGCCGCCCGCGGCGCCGACGCCGCCGAGATCGCCGGCTGTCTCTACCTGTCCAAGGGCACGGTCCGCAACTACCTGACGGCGATCGTCGGCAAGCTCGGCGCCCGCAACCGCATCGACGCGATGCGCATCGCGGAGGACGCCGGCTGGCTGCCGTGACCCGGAGCATGCCCGGTGGCCTCCGACCGGAACGCGGGCGTGACCGCCCGGTCAGAGGTCACCCGGCAGGCTCTTCGGCGGGGCCGGGCGTCCCGCCCCGGGCGCGCCCATCAGGGCGTCGAGCATCCCGGCGTCCAGGGTGGTGCCGACCGACAGGTCCGACAGTTCACCGAAGCCGGTGTCGCACACCGCCGCGCTGACGACGTACCCCTCCCCCGCCGGACGGGTCACGAACTGCCACTCCCCGCCGGGCACGGGCGACCCGTCCGGGCGCACCAGCCGGCTGGACGCGCCGTCCAGGGCGAAGCCGAACTCGGTGAACCGGAAGCGCAGCCCCTGGCCGAGTGCCTTGCTGTACGCCTCCTTGAGGGTCCAGAGCCGCACCATCGTGTCGTTGCGGGCCTCCTCGCCGCCGGCGTCCAGCCGCTCCTTCTCGTACGGGGTGCACGCCTGGCGCTCGGAACCGGTGTGCGCGAGCCGCCGGTCCGCCCGCTCCACGTCGACACCGATGCGGCCCCTGCGGGTGAGGCCGACGACCATCATCTCCTCGGTGTGGCTGAGGCTGACGTCGATCTGGTCGCAGCCCCGCACGTACGGCCGCCCGCCCGGCTGGTACGCCAGGTCGACCAGGTCCGGGGCTGTCCGCAGCGCGGCCGCCGCGGTCTGCCGCAGGAACAGCCGGGAGGCGACGAACCGTTCCCGGATGCGCGGCTGGGTGATCGTCTCGTAGCGGCGCCAGTCACGGCCGAGCCGGCGGCGCAGGTCCGACTCGGTGCCGCCGCGCGGCTGCCAGGCGGGCATCGTCGCGTACAGCACGACGCTGCCGGTACGGGACAGCTCCTCGTGGAGCCCCTCCCAGGGGCCGTCCGGGCCTTCGGCGAGCAGCAGGCGTCCCACCCGCGCCCTCACCTCAGGCTCCGGAGAGAGCCGCGGCCAGCGGCCCGGCGTCGAGGGCTGAGATCACCCCTGCCAGGTCCACGGCGTCGCTCGCCGGCCCCTGGCACACGGGCAGGCACACGGGGCCGCGGCGGCCGCCGCCCATCCGCCGCAGGTACGGCTTGAGGACGGCCTGCGGGCCGATCTCGACGACGTGCGTGGGTGTCTGCTGCGCGAGCAGGCTGCGCGCGGCGTCGGCGAACCGGACGGGCGCGGTGATCTGCTCGGTCCAGTACGGGGCGTGGAGCGGCTCGGTGGCCAGCCGGCCGTACACCGTCGAGTAGAACGGCACCCGGGCCGCTCCGCCGGGCATCCGCCGGACGATCGCCTCGAACTTGGCGACGACGGGGGCCATCAGCGGCGAGTGGAAGGCGTGCGACACGGCGAGGTGCCGGCAGGGCACGCCGCGCTCCTCCAGCCGTGCCTCGATGCGCTCCAGCGCCGCCTTGTCGCCCGAGAGGACGACGGCCTTCGCCGCGTTGATGGCGCTGATGCCCACGGCCGGTTCGGCGGCGACGAGTTCGGCGGCCTCGTAGGGGGTCACACAGGTGGCCATCATGCCGCCGCCGGGCGGCAGGTACTGCATGAAGGCGCCCCGCATGGACACCAGTTTCGCCGCGTCGGCCAGGGTGAGCGCGCCGGCGACGGTCGCCGCGGCGAACTCACCGATGCCGTGGCCGAGGACGGCCACCGGGTGCACGCCGGCCTCCTCCAGGGTGCGGGCGAGGGCGTACTCGACGGCGAACAGGGCGGGCTGCGTCATCGCGGTGCGGTGGATGCCCGGGTCGTCGGCGAGGATCATCTTCACCACGGACTGCTTGGTCCACGGGGTGATCGCGGCGTCCGCCTCGTCCAGGAAGGCGCGGTAGCCGGTCGAGTTCAGGTAGAGCCCGGAGGTCATGCCCGGGTGCTGGGAGCCCTGGCCGGTGAAGACGAACGCGGCGCGGACCTTGCTGCCGCCCCGGTTCACGTCCCGCATGGCCAGGAAGTCCGCGAGCTGCCGGAGCGTCGGGTAGGCCCAGATGTCCTCGGGCTCGATGAGGGAGCCGAACTCCTCCTCGATGTCGCCGTAGAGGCTGAGGCCCGCCACCGAGTCGAGGCCCTCCTGGGCGAGCGACACGGTGTCGTCCACCGGCCGGCCGAGGTAGTGGGCGACCCGTTCGGTGAGCCATTCGCGGTGGGCCACCGCGAAGTCGTCCTGTGCGCGCGGGGGTTGGTCCTGCATGCGAGTGCTCCCTGTCTGGCTCTGGGGCGGGGGATGCCCGGGGTGGTGGTCAGGCGAGCGGCGAGCTGTAGAGGTCGTAACTGCGGCGGTTGTGCAGCCGGGCCATGGCCTCGTCCAGCACCAGCCGCTCGCAGCCCTCCGGACGGTCGGGCAGGGGGAGCCCGAGCCGTCTGACGAGCCGGTACAGCACCGCGGTCGCCCAGGCGGGGGACGCCAGGAACGAGTCGGTGCGCCCGGGCCCGGCGTGCCGCTGCTCGCGCCACACGCCGAGCGCGGCCGCGCCCGCGAGCACGAGGGTGTAGCGGTCGGCCAGGCCGAAGCTGTACGGGCTCGACAGCGCCTCCCGGTCACCCTCGGGCACCTTCTCGAAGGCCTTCTTCAGCTCGACGAGCTCGCCGGTGAGCGCCCTGGCCAGAAAGCGCAGCGGCGGGCCGCCGTCCCCCTCCTCGCCCTGCCCGCCGACCGCTTCGAGCAGGTCGGTGCAGGCGACCAGGGTCGCGGCGAGCGGGTCGCCGTCACCGAGCAGCGCCGGCTGGGACAGGTCCAGCGGCGGCAGCGGCTCGTGCGGACGGAACAGCGAGGGGGGCGGCTCGGGGTCGGCGAACCAGGCGTGCCGGGCGAAGTAGGGCAGCTGGGGAAGGATGCTGACCTGCCGGCCCGCGCTTCCCGCGTGTCCCAGCGAGGTCACCGGAAGGTCCCGCCGCTGCTTCTGGAACATGCCGTACGCCCCGTCCTGGGCGAACGTCTCCTCGCCCAGCACCGAGGACATCTCGTCCATGCTCTCGGCGACGAGTTTGGGCGCCAGGTAGGCGGCGGCCGCCGCGTAGGCGCTCATCTGGCGGGGCAGCAGGTGCAGCGCCCTGGTGGCCACCAGGGCGAGGCAGTCGATGACCAGCAGGTCCAGGAAACCGCCGGTGATCACGTCGCGCACGTGCTGGACGTCCAGCGAGGAGCGGCCGTCGGCGCGGGTGCGGTTGGCGAACCGGGCGACGGTGCGCAGCGCGGTGTCCGCGCCCGCCAGGACGATGGACGGGATCAGCCCGCGGATGAGGAGGGAGGAGCGCAGGGACAGCTCGTAGCCGTCGCCGACGGCGCCCAGCACCGCGTCCGACGGTACGGGGCACTCGCTGATCCGCAGGCCGCCGAACTCGGCGCTGCGCATTCCGGTGGTGGTGCGCCGGGCCAGGTCCTCGACCCGCTCGGCGGGCAGTTCGTCCCGGTCGAGCAGCAGGACCGTGTGGCTGCGGCCGCGCTCGGCGCCCTCGGTGCGGGCGAACACGACCAGGCCGGTGGCGCGGGAGGCGTTGGCGATGGCGGACTTGCTGCCGTCGAGGACCAGCCCGCCGGGGACGGGGCGGGCGGTGAACTCGTCGCGCACGAAGTCGTTGCCGTGCGCGACCTCGTGGCGGGCGACCGCCACGCGGCGGCCGTCCAGGAGCAGCCGGGCGGCGTGCCTGCGCTGGTCCGGGTCGCCCGCGGTCCACACGGGGGCGGTGGCGAAGAAGCAGTTGAGTCCGTAGCCGAAGCCGAGGGACGCGTCGCGCCGGAAGACGGGACGCAGGAGCCGGCCGAGCACGTCCATGCGCTCCAGCCGGCCGCCCACGTCCGCGGGGACGAACTCGGCGTTGAGGTCGAAGGCGTCCAGGAGGCGTTCGGCCTCGGGCAGTACCTCGCCCGCCGCGTCGGCGGCGAGCAGCCCGGCCGTGCCGAGCGGGTTGGCCGGGTCGTCGAGGGGGCCGAACGCCTGCTCCAGGGCGTCGATCCGCTCCTCCGATGTGGTCATCGCTGCCTCCCCGACGCCAGCAGTTCCTCGATCTCGGGCTCGATCCGCTGGTGCAGCGGGGTCAGTTCGCCCCGCAGGAACAGCCGTCGCATGGCGGCCCGTTCGACCTTGCCGCTGGTCGTGCGGCGCACCGTGCCGGGGCGGACGAGCAGGACGGCGGAGGTCCGGATCTCGTACTCCTCGCCCAGCCGCCGCTGGACCGCGGTCGCGAGGGCCGCCAGGTCGACGTCGTACCGGCTGCGGGCGCGGAGTTCCTGGACGATGACGACGCGTTCGCGCTCGCCCGGCACCGCGAAGGCGGTGGCCGCGCCGAAGAGGCCGCTGACCTGCTGCACGGTGCGTTCCAGGTCCTGCGGGTAGAGGTTGCGTCCGGCGATGACGATCATGTCCTTCAGCCGGCCGGTGACGTGGAGCAGCCCCTCGCTCAGCGTGCCGAGGTCGCCGGTGCGCAGGTATCCCCCGCCTCCGCCCTCGATCCGGCGGTCGAAGGCCGCGGCGGTCTCCGCGGGGCGGCCCCAGTAGCCGGGGCCGACGCTCTCGCCGCGGACCCAGATCTCACCGATCCGGCCGTCCGGCAGGGCGCGGCAGGTCTCCGGGTCGACGATGCGCAGCTCCGCCGAGGCCGCGGGTCCGCAGTGCGCGAGGGTCCGGGCCCGGCCGGCGGGGGCGGTGAGCACACCGGTCTCCAGCGCGGCGGCGTCGACGGTGCGGGTGGCCGCGGCCGGGGCGGTGGGGGTGCCGGAGACGAGGAGAGTCGCCTCGGCCAGCCCGTAGCAGGGCGTGAGCGCCCCGGGGCGCAGTCCCGCGGGGGCGAAGCGCTCGGCGAATTCCGCGAGGACGTGCGGGGTGACGGGCTCCCCTCCGTCGACGGCGACCTCCCAGTGGGACAGGTCCAGGCCCGCGAGCTGCGAGTCGTTGATCCGGCGTACGCAGAGTTCGTAGGCGAAGTCGGGTGCCCCGCTGACGGTCAGGCCGTAGCGGGATACGGTCTCCAGCCAGTTCGCGGGCCGCTTGACGAAGGAGCCCGGGGTCATGAGCACGCAGGTGCCGCCGAGCCAGAGGGCGTGCAGCAGCTGGCCGACGAGTCCCATGTCGTGGTGGAGGGGCAGCCAGCCGCCCATCCGGGTCCCGGGCCGGGTGCCGAGCGCGTCGGTGATGGCCCTCTGGTTGGCGAGCAGGCTCCGGTGGGTGACGACGACCCCGCGCGGATCGCGTGTGGAGCCGGAGGTGTACTGGAGGTAGGCGACCGTGTCCGGGGTGGCCGCGAACGGCTCGGCCGGGGTTCCGGCGGTGGTCGCGGCGGGGCCGTCGGCCAGCAGGCAGACGACGTGGCCGTGGCCGGTGCGCGCGAGCAGCTGGGAGACCTCGGCCGCCTCCTCGGTGGAGGTGAGGACGCACGCCGCCGCGGAGTCCTTGACGATGCCCGCGATCCGGTCGTCGTGGTGTCCCCGGCCGCCGGGCGGGGCGACGGGCACGGCGACGGCTCCGGCGTACAGGCACGCCAGGAAGCCGGTGGTGAACAGTTCGCGCGAGCGGTGCGCGATCAGCACCCGCTCACCGGGCGCGACGTGCCGGCGCAGCGCGGCGGCCAGCGTGCGGGCGGCGCGGTCGAGTTCGCCGTACGCGACGGTGCGGGGCCGCAGCGCGCCGTCCCGCTCGGTGAGGAGGATGAGGGCCTCCCGGTCCGGCGTGCCGGCGGCCTGGGCCTGGATGTGTTCCGTAAAAGTCTGGTGACCGTTCACGCCTC
This sequence comes from Streptomyces sp. NBC_00178, assembly GCF_036206005.1. Classification (NCBI taxonomy): domain Bacteria; kingdom Bacillati; phylum Actinomycetota; class Actinomycetes; order Kitasatosporales; family Streptomycetaceae; genus Streptomyces; species Streptomyces sp. NBC_00178. The sequence continues at coordinate 5,008,239 of NZ_CP108143.1, read as the reverse complement.
CCCCTTCCGTGTCGTGGCTCCGTCAAAAACGGGCCGCGACGGGCTCTGCTGTCGGCAAGGCGGGGGTGTGCACTCGAGCGTTCCTCGACCCCGCCCCCGGATGTACGGCGAACTCCGCCTCACGGCGCGGCCCAGGTGACCGCGGGCCGGTGGCCGCCGCGCTTGACGGTCCAGCCCGCGTAGGCCGCCCGGGTCTCCTCGTCCGGTTCCCCGGAGCGGCGGGCCAGAGCGAGGAGCACGGCCGTCACAGCCGCCAGCTCCGCCTCGTCGGGCCGGCCGCGGACCACGGTGATGCGCATCGGATTCGCCATGCCTACAGACTGCGCGCAGCTGCTCGAAGCGGGCTCGCGTCCGGGACGCGCCGGAGCCGAGGGCCCGGGTCCCGCCCGGCCCGGGGGCCGGGCGGGGGCCCGCGGCCCTCGGCTCCGGTGGTGCTGGTGGGGTGTCAGGTCAGGACGCGCTCGTAGGCCACGTGCCGGGTGCGTTCCTCGACGACGTCCGCCGTCCGGCGCATCTGCTCGGCGAGCGCGCGGCGGCCGTCGTCGGCCAGGGCGCGTTCGCAGTCCTCGGAGTCCTGCCACCACTGCAGCCCGGTGTACACGTCGGGGCGGAGCGTGGAGCGCAGCAGGTCGCTCCCGCCGTAGCCGCCGAGCCGGGCGAAGTGCTCGCCCGACTCGGCGAAGTACCGCTCGAAGACCGCGCGGTCGCCGAAGACCCTGGCCCGGGTCAGCAGGACGTTCGCGGAGCCGACCACGGCGTCCGCCCTGAGCACCCGCGCCACGCTGACGGCCTGGTCCACCTCGGTGTCGACCAGCGGGCCGAGCTGTTTGACGTGGGCCTGGAAGGTGTCGTCGTGGACGGTGTCCAGGAAGCCTCTCGTGGTCCGCCAGTGGCCGAGGTGCACGTACACCTCGGGGCGCTCGACGAGCTGGACGGTGACGAGGAAGTCGAAGTCCTCGCGTCTGCGCAGGTACTGGGAATGGTCCCTGAACTCGCGCTCGAACCGTTCGGTGTCGCCTTTCACCTCGAACCGGTTGACCACCGTGAGAGGGGTGTCCTGACTACGACTGTGCACGCGCTTCCTCCGCGAACTGCTTGGCATGCTGCAAGGTGGTGGAGCTGTTCGTGCCGAGGGACCTGCGCACGAGCGCCCGTGCCTCGGCGAGGGTGGCCTCGGGGCCGAGTGCGGTCCGTACGCCCTCGGGGTCCAGGGTCACGGTGTGCCAGGAGGTGGCCCTGACGGTGCCGTCGCCCAGCGACTCGATGACCCAGCGGCCCGTGTGGCCGGCCATGGCGACCGGGACGCGGAGCTGCTTGTAGACGATGACGTCGCGGTCCTCGAAGCAGACCCGGACGGACGTCGTGTTGTGGGTGGAGCCGTCCGGGCTGCGGGTGTCCATGTCCATGTGCTGGATGCCGGGCTCGTCCTCGGTGAGGTCGAGCCTGGCCACGTGCGGCAGCCGCTCGGGCCAGAGGTCGGCGCGGTCCAGGAAGGCGTAGACGTCACCCGCGGCGCCGAAGACGGTGGCGGAGTCGCTGAAGGTGAAGTGGAGTTCCTCGCGGGCGTCGCCGAGTTCGGCGGTGTTCTTCAGGGCGAGGAGTTCGGCGCGGCTGTTCCCGTCGACGGCGGCCTCGATGAGTTCCTCGGCGGCCGGGTCGCCGTCCACGGCACGGTAGTCGTGCAGGAGCGTGACGCGCGTGGTGCCGTCCTCGAGCTCCTGGACGCGCCATTCGCCGCCCATGGAGGCGACGGGCGCGGCGGTGACGACCTGGCGGAAGGTGATGGTGCGGGCAACGGGGTCGAGGAGGCGGCGTGAGGTCCAGGTGCGGACCTTGTCGCCGGCGACGGCCCAGATGCGCAGGAGCTGGTCGCCGCCCTCGGCGGGGGCCTCCTCCAGCACCTCGACGTGCACGGTGGGCCCGAACACCTGGGGCCACCCGGTGACGTCGGCCACGAGTGCGTAGACGGCGGCGGCGGGCGCCGCCACGGTGATGGAGTGCTCCGTGACATGGAGTGCTTCGGTCTCGGACGTAGCGGTCGGCGCCACGGCAAACCTTCCCTTCGGACAGTCCGCAGCAGGGCGGATCACAAGGCTGACATGAATTGCTCAAGCGGAACTGGAGAAACGGTGGAACCGGCCGGGGAGTGCGGGGCGGGCCCTCAGGCGGCCCCGCCGGGGGGTTCGAGTACGTCGACGACGGCGCAGCCCCAGCTGTAGCCGGCGCCCACGCTGACCAGGACGATCCGGTCGCCGGGCCTGGCCCGGCCGGAGGCCGTGAGGTGGTCCAGGCCCGCGAACTGGTCGCCGGCGCCCAGGTGTCCGACGGTCCGGTTCCACTCCCAGGTGGTGCGGTCCGGGTCGATGCCGAACGGTTTGTGGTAGATCGAGTCGAGCCGGCGGCGGCCGAAGTGCGGTAGCACCACCCAGTCGGCGTCGGCGAGTTCGGACCCGGCGTCGGCCAGGGCCTGCTTGATGACGGTCTGCTGGCCGCTGTGGGCGCGGGTGATGGCGTACGAGATCCCGGCCCGGCCGACGAAGGCGCGCTTGGCGGCCTCGAAGTCGACGGGAATCCGGTGACCGAACGGGGCCGTGGTGAACGGGTCGTCGCCGCGGTGCAGCGGCTCCAGCTCGGGGTCCGCGTACAGCGCGAGCGAGACCAGCCGGGCGAAGCCGCCGCGCCGGGAGAGGACGAGCGCGGTGGCGCCGTCGGCGTACGGCGTGCCCGGGTCGGTGTTCCAGCGGTCGATGCCGGGGGCGCAGAACCGGTCGGCGGTGGTGAGGAGGGCGTCGCCGTGGCCGTGGCCCGCCGTGAGGTAGGCGGTGGCCAGGTCCAGGGCGGCGAGCCCGCCGTTGGACATCTGCCGGATCTCGATGGCCTGGCAGGTGTTGCCGAGCGCCTCGCGCTGGATGTAGGAGGCGACGGGCCACAGGTCCTGGCCCTGGTGGTAGGTGTCCGCGTGCAGCAGCAGACCGACGTCACCGCCGAGGCTGCCGGACCGCTCCAGCGCGGTCCTGGCGGCGGCCACGGCCATCTCCGCGGCGGATTCGTCCGGCGAGTACGCCACCGACTCCATGCCGGTCGCCGCGGCCACCCGGGGCGGGCAGGCCCCGGAGGCGACCGCGTCGGCGACCGCGATGCGGGAGGGGAGCCGGGTGGAGGTCCCCCGTATGTAGACGTCTTCCAGGCGCACTGTCACTCCAGATGAGGTCGCGGGCTCAGCCCGTGGCGGCGGCCAGGGGCGGGGCGTCGTCGACCCGTCCGGGCGGCCCGTCGAGCAGGACGTAGTGGACGGCGTCGAGGAGGGCCTGCCAGCTGGCCGCCGTGGTGTTGCCGTCCACGCCGACGGTGCCCCAGTGGCGCTGCCCGTCCCGGTAGGAGATGAGCACCCGGGCCGCGGCCCCGCTCCCGGTCTCCCCGCTGAGCACCCGCACCCGGTAGTCGACGAGTTCGAGCCGGGCGAGGGCGGGGAAGCAGGGGTCGAGGGCGGTGTGCAGGGCCGTGTCGAGGGCGTTGACGGGACCGTTGCCGCGGCCGGTGGCGGTGACGGCACGGCCCTGCACCACGAGTCGTACGGTGGCCTCGGTGCTGACCTCCCCGCCGCTGGTGCCGGAGACGCCGACGGACCACGACTCGACCTCGAAGGGCACGGGGCCCCGGCCGCCGGCCAGTTCCTCGCGCAGCAGGAGGGCGAAGGACGCGTCGGCGGACTCGAAGCTGTAGCCGCCGTTCTCCAGTTCCTTCACCCGCGCGGCGGCGCGGGCCACCTCGTCGGAGCCCGCTTCGAGGTCGTAACCGAGCTCCCGTGCCTTCAGCTCGACCGACGAGCGGCCGCCCATGTCGGAGACGAGGGTGCGCATCGTGTTGCCGACGAACTCCGGCGTGGTGTGCTGGTAGAGGTCGGGGTCGACGCGCAGCGCGGACGCGTGCAGGCCGGCCTTGTGCGTGAAGGCCGAGCCGCCGATGTACGGTGCGGCGGCGCTGCCCGGCACCTGGGTCAGTTCGGTGACGGCCCGCCCGGTCGCCGCCAGCTCGCGCAGCTTCTCCAGCGGGACGACCTCCCGGCCGCGCTTGAGCACCAGGTTCGCGATCACGGTGAACAGGTCGGCGTTGCCGCAGCGTTCGCCGTAGCCGTGGGCGGTGCCCTGCGCCTGGACGGCTCCCGCGTCGATCGCCGCCATGGTGCTGGCGACGGCGCAGCCGGTGTCGTTGTGGCAGTGGATGCCGAGCGGCACGCCCGTCAGCGCGAGGGTCTCGCCGACCACGGCGCCCACCTCGTCGGGCAGCGAGCCCCCGTTGGTGTCGCACAGGACGACGGTCTCGGCGCCGGCCTCGGCCGCCGCCCGCACGACCGCGAGCGCGTACTCGCGGTTGAGCAGGTAGCCGTCGAAGTAGTGCTCGGCGTCGACGAACACCCGCCGGCCCGCGTGCACGAGGTGGCGTACGGTGCCGCTGATCATGGCCAGGTTCTCGGCGAGGGTGGTGCGCAGGGCGTTGCGCACATGACCGGTGTGGCTCTTGGCCACGAGGGTCACCACCGGGGTCTCGGCCTCCAGCAGGGCACGGACCTGCGGGTCGAGGGAGGCGGGCACCCCGGGCCGCCGGGTGGCGCCGAAGGCGGCGAGCTCGGCGTGCTTCAGGCGGAGCTCGGTCCGGGCCCGGCGGAAGAACTCGGTGTCCTTGGGCACGGCGCCCGGCCAGCCGCCCTCGATGAATCCGACCCCGAGGTCGTCGAGCCGGCGTGCGACGGCGAGCTTGTCCTCGACCGTCAGCACCATGCCTTCCTGCTGGGTGCCGTCGCGCAGGGTCGTGTCGTAGAGCTGGAAGCTCTGCTCGGCCATCGCCCCTCCCTTGTCCTGTGTGCGCCGGCGATGGCCGGCCGCTGTCCGGATACTTCCCCCACGGTCCGGCGGCGGGCCGGAGAAAGGCTGGAGCGGTGATGGACCGTGCGCACACGACGGTGCGGCGGGAGCGGACGGCAGAGGCCGGCCGCTCCCGCCGCACCGTGAGCGGGGGTGTGACGGGGTCAGGAAGCCGGGGCGGCCTCGGGGGCCTTGCCGGCCTCCTCCTCGTCCTCGGGGGCTTCCAGCCTCATCTGCCGCGGAATCGCGAGCATCAGGAGGAAGGCGAGGACGACGACTCCGCCGAAGACCCACAGGGTGGTCTGCAGGCTGCCGGCGAAGGAGGTTCCGGTGGCGTCCTTGGCGTAGCCGGCCAGGACCGGGGCCGCCTGCTGGTTCTGGAGCGCGGGGACGGCGCAGCTCTCCGGGACGACAGCCGGGTCCTTCTCCTCGACCCGGTCGACCGCGCATGTCCGGTAGGCCGCGACGGTGGTGTCCGCATCCCCCGGGGTGAGCCCGGCGGTGGCGACGAGTTCCCTGCGCAGTTCAGCGGACTGGTCGTCGATCGCCGTTCCGGTGTTGCCCACCAGTCCGGCGAAGAAGACGACGCTGACCAGGGCGCCGCCGACGGCGAAGCCGAGCTGGGCGTTGGTGTGGACGATGCCGGAGGCGGAGCCCGCGTCCTTCTGCGGCACCTCGGAGATCACGATCTGCGGCAGCGGGGCCGCGATGAGACCGAAGCCGAGACCGATCAGCAGCATCGGCACCACGAGCTGCCAGGAGCTGATGCCGCTGCCGTACTCGCCTGCCGCCCACAGGAAGGCCAGCGCGCCGGCCACGGTGACGACCGCACCGGACTGCAGCACCTTGCGACCGAACTTCGGCACCAGGACGACCATGGCCGCCGAGGAGGTGAGGAAGGCGCCGATGCAGAACGGGAGGCTCGTGAGCCCCGAGCGCATCGGCGACCAGCCGAGGCCGACCTGCATGTAGACGGTCCAGCCGATGTTGAACATGCCGATGCCGATGTAGAAGGCGAGGTTCACGCCGAGCCCGGAGGAGAAGCTGCGGATACGGAACAGCGCCAGCTCCACGAGCGGTGAGCCGTCCAGGAGGGTCTTCTTCTTCTGCCACAGGATGAAGCCGACGAGCACCGGCACCGACGCGGCCATCGACACGAAGCCCCACAGCGGCCAGCCCAGTTCGCGGCCCTGGAGCAGCGGGAAGATCAGCAGGAGCAGACCGGCGGTGGCGAGGACGACGCCCCTGACGTCGAGCTTCAGGGCGTGCGGTGCCTTGGACTCACGGAGCACGCGCGGGGCGTAGATCAGCCCGAGGATGCCGACCGGGATGTTGATGAGGAAGATCAGACGCCAGCCGAGGCCGAAGAGGTCCCACTCGGCCAGTGGTCCGCCCGCTCCCATGCCGACCGCGGCGGCCACACCGGCCACACCGCCGTACATGGCGAAGGCGCCGGCCCGCTCCTTGGCGGAGAAGGTGACGTGGATGATGGCGAGGATCTGCGGAACCATGACTCCGGCGAAGGCGCCCTGGATCATGCGGGACGCGACCAGCTGCCAGGGCTCCTGGGCGATTCCGGCTCCCAGCGATGCCAGCGTGAAGCCGGCGACGCCGAGGAGGAACATCCGCCTGCGGCCGTAGATGTCACCCAGCCTGCCGCCGAGGATCAGCATCAGCGCGAAGCTGAGCTGATAGCCCACCAGCACCCACTGGATGATGGAGTAGCCGCCTCCGATGCCTTGCTGGATGGCCGGGGCCGCCACGTTCGCGATGGTGCCGTCCAGCATGTCCATGAAGGCGGCGACGAGCAGAACCAGCAGGGCCATCCAGCGCTTCGGGTCGGGCGGCGCCGCACCGGTTCGCTTGTCCGCAGCCGTCTCGTCCCTTGCCACCTCCGTCTCCGTGGACGGAGCCTGCTCGGAGGAAATAGCCATGGTGTACCTCTCAGATCTTGGGGGGACCGGGATAGTCCTTGGGGGGTTCCGCAGGTGGCTGGACAGCCTTGGACCATCGGACGGCAGGATGCCCGATGTCAGTGGAATTCCACTGGAGTGCGGCTGAACCGCGGGGCCACTGCGGCAGGACCGCTTCCGCGTGCCAGGTGGTGCGGGTGAGATGCCGCCTCCGCGGCACTCAGCACCGGCGTGACACAGGCCTCGGTGCCTTCGAACAGCTGCGCCCAGTGATCCCGGTCCCCGGTGATGAAGCGACTCGCGAACTCCCGGTGCAGCGCCGGCCAGTTGTGCGGTTCGTCCCGGTCGGGCAGGGCCGCGCCCGCCAGCCCGATGCCGTGCAGCAGCGCGGCGTAGAAGCGTTCCTCCAGGGCGCCGACGGCCACGTAGCCGCCGTCGGCGCACGCGTAGGTGGTGTAGAACGGCGCTCCGCCGTCCAGCAGGTTCACGCCGCGCTCGTGCCGCCACTGGCCGGCCGCCTCCATGCCGACCAGCATGCCGAGCATCGCCCCGGCACCGTCCACGATCGCTGCGTCGACGACCTGCCCCAGGCCGGTCCGCTGCCGCTCGTACACGGCCGCGAGGACCCCGGCGACCAGGAACATCGAGCCGCCCGCGAAGTCCCCCAGGAAGTTCACCGGGACGACGGGCGGCCCGCCGGCTTCGCCGATCGCGTACAACGCGCCGCTGATCGCCAGGTAGTTGATGTCGTGTCCGGGGGTCCTGGCGAGCGGCCCCTCCTGCCCCCAGCCCGTCATCCGGGCGTAGACGAGGGCGGGATTGCGGTCCAGGCACACCTCGGGTCCGATACCGAGCCGTTCGGCCACCCCCGGCCTGAAGCCCTCGACCAGGATGTCGGAGCTCTCGAGGAGGCTCAGGAGCTCCGCGACGTCGTCGGGGCTCTTCAGGTCCAGTGCGATGCGGTGGCGTCCGCGGTCCAGGACCTGGTGCCACTGCTCGAAGGAGCGGCGGCCGTCGGCCCGGTCGATCCGGATCACTTCGGCGCCCAGGTCGGCCAGCACCATGCAGGCGAAGGGCGCCGGCCCGATCGCCGCCAGTTCGACCACTCTCAGCCCGCTCAGGGGCCCGGTCGCGACGGACCGGCCCTCACTCGCTGCAATGCCCATCCCGGGAGGCTAGGAAGCCTGTCCGGAAACCGGCTCGGGCCGCGCTCGCGCCTGGCTCGCACCGCGGCGCACGGACTCCAGCTGTGCCCGAGCCGGCGCTGGCACCGTGCACAGGGAACTCTGTGCCGTCGGAAACCCGACGTTCTTCACGAGGAACGATTCCCCACGAGGAAGGATCCACTGTGACAACCAGTGCTACGGAGCCGGGCACCGCCGAGGCGGAGACCAGCACCTTCCCCTACAAACGGCAGTGCCCCTTCACTCCTCCGAAGGAGTACGCGGAGATCGTCGAGAAGGACGTCTCCCAGGTCACGCTGTCCGGATCCGGCCTCCGCATCTGGACGGTCGCGGGCTACGAGACGATCCGGCAGCTGCTGACGGACCCCCGGGTCAGCGCCTCGCGCCGGCACGACAACTTCCCCTTCTACTTCATCGCCCCGCCGGAGTACCGCACCGAGACGTCCTTCATCGGCTACGACGGCAAGGCGCACAGCGACACCCGCCGCAAGGCCGCCCTGACGTTCACCAGCCGCCAGGTGCGACGGCTGCGGCCCCGGATCGAGGAGATCGTCGACGACCACCTCGACAAGCTGCTGGCCATGGAGCCCGGGGTGGACTTCCACCACGCGTTCTCGCTGCCGGTGCCGATGACCGTCATCTGCGAGCTGCTGGGCATTCCGCAGGACCGGCACGAGTTCTTCATCAAGCACGGCACGGCACTGCTCGGCGGGCACAGCTCCACCGAGGAGCGCCAGGCCGCGATCGTCGAGGTGAACGCGTACGTCAGCGACCTCATCCAGCTGAAGAAGCGGGAGCCGGGCGAGGACCTGCTCAGTCGTGCGATGGCCGACTACGAGGCGTCCGGCGAGGAGTACACCGACCGCGACCTGTTCAACATGGTCCGGCTCCTGATGAACGGCGGCCACGAGACCACCGCCAGCCAGATCTCGCTCGGCACCGCCTGCCTGCTGGAGAACCCCGACCAGTTGAAGCTCCTGCTGGACGACCCCTCGCTCGTCAAGCCGGCCGTCGAGGAGCTGGTGCGGTTCGCGACCATCGGCGACACCGCGGTGCCCCGGGTCGCCCTGGAGGACATCGAGATCGGCGGCTCGGTCATCCGCAAGGGCGACGGCATCCTCTGCCTCGGTCTCGCCGCGAACCGGGACCCCGAGGTGTTCCCCGAGCCGGAGAAGCTCGACATCACGCGCGGCAGCCGCAAGCACCTGGGCTTCGGGCACGGCGTGCACCACTGCATCGGCGCGGACCTCGCCCGTCTGGAGCTGGAGATCGTGTGGAGCAAGCTGTTCCAGCGCATCCCGACGCTGCAGCTCGCCAAGACCTTCCTGGAGATACCCCGTAAGGAGGGCGCGGTGATCTACGGGCTGTGGGAGCTGCCGGTCACGTGGTGAGGTCGACCCGTGCTCGAGCAGCCATCCGTAGCGTGCCGTGGCACCACACCCCGGCGGCAGTCAAGGAGGAAGACGTATGAGCACGGCACTCACGCCTTTCCGCGTCGGGTTCCCCGACGCGGATCTCGCCGACCTCGGCGAGCGGCTGGCCCGGACCCGGTGGCCCGACAAGGAGACGGTCGGTGACTGGTCGCAGGGTGTGCCGCTGGCCTACGTCCAGGAGCTCGCCGAGTACTGGCGGAGCACGTACGACTGGCGGGCGGCCGAGGCGCGGCTGAACGCGCTGCCGCAGTTCCGCACCGAGATCGACGGTCTCGGCATCCACTTCCTGCACGTGCGCTCGCGCCACCCGCAGGCGAAGCCGCTGCTGCTCAGCCACGGCTGGCCCGGATCCGTGGTCGAATTCCTGGACATCATCAGCCCGTTGACGGACCCCGAGGACCCCGCGGACGCCTTCCACGTGGTCTGCCCGTCGCTGCCCGGCTTCGGCTTCAGCGACAAGCCGGACGAGACGGGCTGGACGGTGGAGCGCACCGCGGCCGCCTGGGCCGAGCTGATGCACCGGCTCGGATACGAGCGGTACGCGGCGCACGGCACCGACTGGGGCTCCTTCCTGACCGGGATCCTGGGCGAGAGCGACGCGGAGCACCTGGTGGGCATCCACCTGGCGATGCCCTTCGCCCGGCCGCCGCAGGAACAGGTGGAGCTGGACGAGCGGGATCTGGCCGGCCTGGCCGCGCTCAAGGAGTTCCAGCAGCACGAAGGTGCGTACTCCGTGCTGCAGGCCACCCGTCCGCAGACCCTCGGGTACGGGCTCTCCGACTCGCCCGTCGGCCAGCTGGCCTGGATGATCGAGAAGTACTGGGCTTGGAGCGACCACGACGGCGACGTCGAGAAGGTCATCCCCCGCGACCGGCTGCTGGACGCCGTGACGCTCGCATGGCTGGCCGGCACCGGCACCTCGTCCGCCCGGATCTACTGGGAGAGCCACAACAAGATGGCGCTCGGCCGGGTCGACGTGCCCACGGCCTGCTCCGTCTTCCCCAAGGACGCCCGGATGCCGCGCGCCTGGTGCGCGCACCGCTTCACCGATCTGCGGCGGTGGACCGACCACGAGCAGGGCGGGCACTTCCCCGCCCTGGAGCAGCCGGAGCTGATCGTCGAGGAGCTGCGCTCCTTCTTCCGCACGCTGACCTGAGACCCGAGACCTTCCGTCTGGAGGCACTGCCCATGACCGCCCGAACGACCGGGGTGAGTGAAGACCTGCCCGAATTCCCGTTCCCGGGTACGAGTTACCGGGGCCCCGACCCGATCTTCACGCAGTTGCGCGCGGAGCGGCCCGTCGCGCGGGTGCGGTGGAGCGGAGGCGGTCATGCCTGGCTGGTGACCCGCCACGAGGACATCAGGTCGGTACTGGACGACACGCGTTTCAGCCGCGCCGCCTCGTACGCGCCGGACGCCCCCACCTTCAGCGGGCTGTTCCAGGCCCCGCCGGGAATGATCATCTCGCTCGACCCGCCGGACCACACCAGGCTGCGCGTTCTGGCCGAGCAGGCGTTCTCGCCGGCCCGGATCCAGGGGATGCGGCCCCGGGTGCGGGAGCTTGCGGGCCGGCTCCTGGACGCGCTGGACAAGGAGTCGGACGGCGGTCCGGTGGATCTGGTCGAGGGCTTCGCCGCTCCGCTGGCCATGGCCGTCATCTGTGAGCTGCTGGGTGTCCCGGAGCAGGACAGGGACCAGTTCCTCACGTGGGTACGCCAGTTCGCCGATGTGTCGGGTCCCGAGGAGCTGGCCGTCGAGGGCCGCGAGAACCTCGGTGCCTACATCGCCGGACTGGTGGCCGGCAAGCAGGCGGAGCCCGCCGACGATGTGCTCTCCGCCCTGATCACCGCCCGTGACGGCGAGGACCGGCTCGGCTTCGAGGAGCTGGTCGGGCTCGGCTACACGCTGCTGGGCGGCGGTTTCGACTCGGCGGCCGGCCAGATCTCCAACTTCGCCCTGACGCTGCTCGACCGCCACACCGACGTCTGGCGTCGGCTCGGCGATCACCCGGAGGACGTACCGGCGGCGCTGGAGGAGCTCCTGCGTACGGTCAACCTGACCGGCAACGACACCTCGGGGCTGCCGCGGATCGCCACGGAGGACGTGGAGATCGGCGGCGCGGTCATCCCCGCCGGGGACGCCGTGTTCCTCTCCTTCGCCTCCGCCAACCGTGACGGGTCGGTGTTCGCCGACCCCCACACCGCCGACTTCGGCCGGACCCTCAATCCCCACCTCGCGTTCGGGTACGGCATCCACCACTGCCTGGGCGCGCCGCTGGCCCGGGTGGAGCTCGCCGTCGCCCTGGAGGAACTGACCGGCCGCTACCCCGACGCGCGGCTGGCCGTGCCGGAGAGCGAGCTGCTCTGGAGGGCCGGCGATGTGAACCACAACCTGGTCAGCCTCCCCGTCCACCTGAGAAGGAGCACCACATGAGCAGCGTCGAACTTCCCGCCGTCAGCAGGGAGGTCCGCCTTGCGGCCTACCCGGTCGACGACGTCACCCTGGAGCACTTCGAGTTCGGCGAGAGCGAGCTGGCCGCGCCCGCTGACGGCGAGGTCGTCGTACGCAACGACTGGATGACGCTCGGCTCGGTGGCCCGCGACCAGATGAACCCCGGCACGAAGCTGCCGATCCCGGTCTTCCAGCCGGGCGTCGCGATGTGGGGCCGCACCGTCGGCACGGTGGTCGCGTCCAACAGCGACACCCTCGCCGTCGGCGATCTCGTGGAGCACTTCTCCGGCTGGCGCGAATACGCGGTCGGCAACGCCCACGGGTTCTTCAAGCGTGACCGCTCCCTCCTGCCGGGCCCGGAGTACTTCCTGTCCCAGGGGCCGACGGCCTGGCACGGAATGGTCGGTACGGCGGCGGTCGCCGAGGGCGACACCGTGTTCGTGTCGGGAGCCACCAACGGTGTCGGCGCGCTGGCCGGGCAGATAGCGAAGCTGCGGGGCGCCAAGCGCGTCATCGGCAGCACCGGGTCCAAGGAGAAGATCGACTTCCTGGTCGAGGAGCTCGGCTTCGACGCCGCGTTCGACTACCACGAGGGGCCGGTGGCCGAGCAGCTCGCCGGACTGGCGCCCGACGGCCTCGACGTGGTCTTCGACAACGTGGGCGGCGAACAGTTCGAGGCCGCGGTCCAGGTCGCGGCCCGCGGGGCGCGGTTCGCGCTGTGCGGTGCCCTGTCCGGGCAGCACGGCGCGGGTGACGGCGGCAGTCCCCGGCTGCCCCTGATGTCCGCCATCACCAAGGACCTGACGCTGCGCGGCTTCGCGACGCTGCACACGCCCGACCAGATCGAGGACTGGAACGCCCAGTTCAGCACCTGGCTGCGCGAGGAGCGCATCGTCTTCCCGCACACGGTCGTCGAGGGCGGGGTCGCGGAGCTGCCGGAGGCGTTCGTGGCGCTGCTCGGCCGGAAGTACAGCGGCACGGTCCTGGTCAGGATGAGCTGAGACCGGCGGTCTTCTGTGCTGCGGTGGTGCCCCGGGGTCCGCGTGTCCCGGGGCACCACCGTCTTTTCATGGATACGAGGAAAGGATCCGGTCATGGTGACAGGAGACCCGAACCTGCTGGACCGACGGGCGCTCAACCGGAGCCTGCTGGCCCGGCAGCTGCTGCTGGAGCGCGCCGGCATGCCGGCCGTGCAGGCGGTCGGACACCTGGTGGGGATGCAGGCCCAGGCGCCCAACCCGCCCTACATCGGGCTGTGGACCCGGCTGGCCGGGTTCCGTGCCGAGGACCTGGCGGACAGGTTCAGGGACCGCGAGGTGGTCCGGCTGGTGCTGATGCGGGGCACGATCCACCTGGTCACGGCGCAGGACTGCCTGGCGCTCCGGCCGGTGCTCCAGGGCTCCCTGGAGCAGGGACTGAAGGGCACCTTCGGCCGGAAGCTGGCGGGGCTCGACACCGCGGCCGTGGTGGCGCTGGGCCGTGAGCTGGTCGAGAAGGAGCCGCTCACGCTGGGCGGTCTCGGCACCCTGCTCGCCGAACGCTGGCCGGACCGGGATCCGTTCGCCCTGGCCAATGCCGTACGCAATCTGGTGCCGCTGGTGCAGGTGCCGCCGCGCGGACTGTGGGGCGAGAGCGGCCAGGCCGTGCACACGACGGCGGAGTCCTGGCTCGGCGGGGCACTCGCGCGGAGCACCTCGCCCGACGCGATGGTCGAGCGCTATCTCGCGGCCTTCGGGCCCGCCACCGTCAAGGACATCCAGACCTGGTCCGGAATGACCCGGCTGGCCGACTCGGTGAACCGGCTCAGGCCCCGGTTGCGCACCTTCCGCGACGAGAACGGGCTGGAGCTCCTCGACCTCGCCGACGCTCCCCTGCCCGACCCGGGGATGCCCGTGCCGGTCCGCTTCCTGCCGGAGTTCGACAACATCCTGCTGTCGCACGCCGACCGCAGCCGCATCCTCACGGACGAGCAGCGCAAGCTGGTCTTCACCCGTAACGGCCTGATCAAGTCGACGTTCCTCGTGGACGGTTTCGTACGCGGGCTGTGGCGGATCGAGCAGGCTCGCAAGGAGGCGACCCTCGTGATCGAGCCGTTCGGCGCGCTGGGCAGGAAGGACCGCGACGCCGTCGCCGAGGAGGGGAGCGCCCTGCTCGCCTTCGCGGCGGCCTCCGCGACGACGCGCGGCCTCCGCTTCGACTGAGGGCCGTCCCGCCAGGGATGGCGGGACGGCCCTCAGGGGCTCACGACGGCGGGGGAGAGACCGGAGGGCCCGGTCTCTCCCCCGCCGTCGTACGCGGTCAGTTCGCCCAGTCCGGGGTGTCGAGGATCTCCAGCACCGTCGTCGTCCACACGTATCCCGCGCCGGCCGCCTGGAGGACCACCATGTCCCCGGGCTTCGCCTCGCCGCTCTCCATGACCCGGTTCAGTCCGAGCACGGGGTCGGCGGTGCCGACCATGCCGGTGCCCAGGCCCCACTCGTGCGTCGTCCGCTCCCGGTCGACGCCCAGCAGGCCGTAGAGCCCGTGGGTCACGATCGACAGGGCGAGGTTCTGGTGGAGGAAGTACCGCACGTCGGGCAGCTCCACCTCGGCCTCGTGGAGGGCCTGCTTCATCGAGAGCTGCACGCTGGCGGAGATCTTCTCGATGGCGTCGTCGAAGTCCATGTCCTCGGCGAGCAGGTAGTCCGACTTGCGCTCGCTGACCCCGACCGGGGCTCCCCCGGAGAACGGCGCGTCCGTCCAGCCGGCCCCGCTGCGGCCCATCGGCTCCAGCGAGGGGTCCGCGTGCGAGTACGTGGCGCGGACGCGGGCGAACCCGCCGCGGCTGGACAGGACGAGGGCCGCGGCGCCGTCGCCGTCGACGTTCTGCTCGTCCGACCCCCAGCGGTCGATGTAGGGCATCCGGAAGGCGTCGCCGCCCGTGATGAGCGCCGCGGTGACATCGGGGCGGGAGGCCACGTACGAGGAGGCGACCTCGAAGGCCGCCAGCATGCCGTTGCAGCCCTGCTTGATCTCGAACGCCGGGCCCGTGCCGCCGACCGTCTCGCGCTGCACGAAGCTCGCGGGGGTCCAGAAGTCGAGCCCCTGGTGCCCGATGTAGCTGTGCAGGACGAGGCCGAACTCGTCGTGCTCGTGTCCGGACCTGGCCACCGCCCGGCGCCCCGCGATCGCCGCCATCGTGGGGCCGGTCTCGTTGTCGGCGGCCACGTGGACCGAGCGGAAGCCGTTCAGCGAACGCTTCTGCTCCGTGTAACTGCCCGCGGCGATCGCCTCCTCGGCGGTCTCGATCCGCTCGGGCAGGTACGCACCCACACCGGCGACGTAGAGGTTGTTCCAGCGCATGTCAGTCTCTCCTTCAGGACGCGTAGAGGTACGCCGCGAGAGTCGCGGGGGTGGGCGCCTGGTAGATGCGGCGTACCGGGATCTTGATCCCGAACGCCTCCTGGACGCGCCGGGTCAGTTTGGACGCCAGGAGGGAGTGCCCGCCCAGGTCGAAGAAGCTGTCCTCCACATCGACGTCCGGCATGCCGAGGACTTCGCCGAACATCAGGCAAAGCTCCCTCTCCCACTCCGTTGCGGTCACTGGTGCCTCCGTTGTCTTCTGCGTCGGTGGGCGGCCCCGGTCCGGGGGCGCGGTCGGCGTCATGCCGCTTCGGTCTCGAGCCGGCTGTGCAGTTCCTCGTCGTACAGCTCGTCGACGGACATGCCGCCGGCGGCCACCGCGAAGTAGCGCTCCGTCAGGTTCTGGGAACCGCTGACCATGCGGAGCATCGCCATCCGGTCGGGTGTGACCTCCAGACGGCTCACGAACAGGGTGTTGCGGTAGCCCTCGAAGAGCTCGTCCTGGAGCTCCTCCCCGTACTTCCGCAGCCCTTCGGCGAGCCGCGCCGGGTCATCGAGTACGCCGCCGACCGACGCGGCCAGCAGATCGGCCTGCAGGAAGGCGTCGCTGATGCCGCGCGCGGTGATCGAGTCCTTGTGGTGTGCGGCGTCACCGACGAGCGCCCAGCCGGGGCCGGCCGGGGTGCGGAAGAAGTTCTGCTGGTCCCCGGTGCCGCGCAGCCGTTCGACGCGTTCGCCGCCGTCCATCGCCCGCGCGTACAGGTCCGGCGCGGTGGTGCGGATGTTCTCCAGGTAGTGCTCCAGCGCTTCGCCGCGCACCTTGTCGAACTCCGCCTGCGGGAAGTAGGCGGCGATCAGGGTGGCGTCGTCGTTGGTCGGTATCGCGCCGATCCAGCGGCCGGGGCGCTCGTACAGCTCGAACTGGGACTTGATGCCCTGCCAGTAGCTGAAGTAGATGCAGGACATCAGCGGGTCCTGGACCGTGTACGGGGCGTCGACGGCCTTGGCCACCGCCGACCGCATCCCGTCCGCACCCACCACGAGGCGTGCCCGCTCCTCGACCGGCTTGCCCTCCGCCGAGCGGCACTTGACCCCGACGACGCGGTCCCCGTCGAAGACGAGACCGGACACGGAGCAGCCGTCCCGGAACTCCGCACCGGCGGCCACGGCCGCGTCGACCAGGATCTGGTCCAGCAGGTACCGGCGCGGTGCGTACGCGGCCGACTGTCCCTCGTGCGGGACGGTGCCGCCGTCCAGCCGGACGTCCTCGACCTGGTAGACGGTCCTGTCCAGCGCCGGGCAGCCGGTTGCGCGGACCGCGTCCAGCACCCCCCAGCGGGCGAGGCGCGCGATACCGGGCTGGTGGATGTAGTGCGTGGAGAGCGTGTCACTGGGGAACCGCGCCCGGTCGACGAGCAGCACCCGATGGCCCGCCCGCGCCAGGAGCAGAGCGGAGGCGGCACCCGCGACGCGAGCCCCCACCACGATGACGTCGTACATTCCGGACCTCCAAGTCACGGACCTGCCCCTCGGTTCGACGGTGGGCCGGGCGGACGACGCCCGGCCCACCGGCTTAGGAGCAATCTGAGGGCACCTTCGCAGTCCCTTCTTGAGACCCGCTCGATCAGTCCTGGGCGGCGAACGCGCCGAGGTTCTCCCCGGCCCACTGGCGGAAGGTCCGCGCCGGCCGTCCGGTGATGCGTTCCACGGTGTCCGGGGTCGCGGCAGGCCGCCCGACCCCCGCGGCCCACTGGCCGAGGAGCGAGGCGAGGATCGGCGCGGGGACGAACCGGCCCATCTGCTCGACCGCCTGGTCCCGGGTGAGTTCCCGTACCGGGATCTCGCGTCCGAGGAGTTCCCCGAGGATGCCGAGCTGCTCGCGGAAGGTCAGCGACTGCGGTCCGGAGAGGGTGAGGGTCCGGCCCACGAGCGTCTCGTCGGCCAGGGCGGCCGCGGCGACGTCGGCGATGTCGCCCTCGTGGATGGGCGCGGTGTGGGCGTGCGTGTACGGCAGTTCGACGGGCTGTCCCCTGCGGATGGCGTCGCTCCACCCGAACGCGTTGCTGTCGAAGGCGCCCGGCCGCAGCACGGTGCCCGGCAGCGACGACTCGGCGAGCGCGTCCTCGACGGCCGCGTGGAGCAGGGCCAGGGCGTCGGTCTCGGCGTCGGGGCCGCCGACCGTGGACGAGGACAGCAGGACGACGTGCCGGACCCCTGCCCCGGCCGCGGCGGCGAAGAGGTCCTTGGCGCCTTCGGACTCGGCGTACAGGAACACCTTTTCCACGCCGTCGAGGGCGGCGTCGAAGGTGTCCGGCTCGTTCAGGTCCAGCCGGACGGTGTCCACTCCGGCCGGAACGCTCAACTCCCCGGGTGTGCGGCCGGATGCGCGCAGGGTGTGGCCCGCGGTGTGCAGGCGGTCGAGGACGCGGCGGCCGACGTTGCCGCGTGCCCCGGTTACGAGAATGGTCACGGTGGTACTCCCGTCGAGTGCGGTACCGGCCCGGATGGTGGGGTGGCTGACGGAGAGACCGTCGGCCCTACGGGCGTGTCCGGCGGAACGGGGCCGGACGGGCCCTAAGCGGAGCCGGCAATTCAGTGAACAGGGCCGCCCTCGCGCGTGCCTCGACCCGGGCGAGGACGTGGCCGGTTCCACCGGCATTCGAGCCGGTTCGCGGACTCTGCCGCCCCGGGCACCTCGAGAGGAGACAGGCCGATGACATCGGTAGTCGCAGCGTTTCGCCGTCGGGCCGCCGACACCCCCGGCACCGTGGCGGTCTCCGCCGGTGACGACCACCTGACCTACGCCGGGCTCGACCGCTGGGCGCGAGAGGTGTCGCGGGAGCTCACGGACCGTGCGGGGGCGACGGCGGGCGACCGGATCGCGGTCTGCCTGGAGCGCTCCCCCGAACTCGTCGCCGCGCTGCTCGGCGTGCTGGGGGCCGGCGCGGCGTTCGTCCCCATCGGCCTCGATGACCCGGCCGCACGGGTGGCCGAGGTGTTCGCGGACGCGGAGGTACGTGCCGTCCTGTGCGAGCCGGACGATGCCGGCCGGTTCTCGGCGTACGGCATCCCGGTCCTGCGGGTCCCGTCCCGTCCCGCGGCGGACCTGCCCCTGCCGCCGGAGACCGCCGGGGTCCGGCCCGGCGACCTCGCCTACCTGATGTACACCTCGGGATCCACCGGCCGCCCGAAGGCCGTCATGGTCGAGCACCGCAACATCACCAACCTGGTGACGGACCCCAACTACGTGGAGCTGGGCGCCGACGACCGGATCCTGCAGCTCGCGCCCGTCGCCTTCGACGCCGCCACGTTCGAGATCTGGGGGGCTCTCCTCAACGGGGCCCGGCTGGTGCTCGCCCCGCCGCGGCAGATCCAGGCGGAGGAGCTCGGCGCCCTGCTGCGCGACGAGGGCATCACCGTGCTCTGGCTGACGGCCGCGCTCTTCCACCGGCAGATCGACGTGGACGTCAAGGCGTTCAGCGGGCTGCACACGGTGCTGGCCGGCGGCGACGTGCTCTCCGTCCCGCACATCCGCGAACTGCAGGCCGCGGTGCCCGGCTGCGCGATCGTCAACGGCTACGGGCCGACGGAGACCACCACGTTCGCCGTCTGCCACCGGATCGGCGCACACGAGGACCTCGGCCACTCCGTGCCGATCGGCACCCCGCTGCAGAACGTCGACGTCCGTATCGTCGGCGACTCCGGCCTGCCGCTGCCCGACGGCGTCTCCGGCGAGCTGTGGATCGGCGGCGCGGGAGTGTCCCGGGGGTACTGGCGGCGCCCCGACCTCACCGACAAGGCCTTCGTCACCGCCCCCTGGGACGGCGCGGCCGGGCGGTTCTACCGCAGCGGCGACCTGGCCAGGCGGCGCCCCGACGGGGTCATCGAGTTCCTCGGCCGCAACGACGACCAGTTCAAGCTGCGGGGCTTCCGTATCGAGCCCGGTGAGCTCGAGAGCGTCCTCGCCGGCCATCCGCAGGTGCGCGGCGCCGCGGTCGGCGTCCGGGAGAACCACCTGGGCGACCGCCGGCTGGTGGCATGGGTCGTACCGGAGGCCGGCACCCTCGACCGGCGCGCCCTGCGCTCGTATCTGCGCGAGCGCGTGCCCGAGCACATGATCCCCGCGGCCTTCGTCTCGCTGGCCGAGCTGCCGATCACGGCAAACGGCAAGGCGGACCGCAAGGCGCTGCCCGCCCCCGACTGGACGTCGAAGTCCATCTACGTCTGATCCCCCTCTCCCGAGCCGATCCGAAAGGACGGAGCATGACCAACCACCCGTTCACCAACCAGTACGTCGTCGTCACGGGCGGTGCCACCGGCATCGGCCGGGCCACCGCTCTCGACTTCGCCAAGCAGGGTGCCGCGGGCGTGATCGTCACCGGGCGCCGGGCCGACCGGCTCGCCGAGGTGGCGGCACTGCACCCGGCCATCGTCCCGGTCCGCGCCGATGTGAGCACGCGGAGCGGCGCGGACGCGGTCGCCGAGGCGGTCGGCGAGCTGGGCGGCTCCCTCGACGTCCTGGTGCACAACGCCGGGATCCACACCATCGGCGCGGCCGGCAGCATCGACACGGACGCGGCCCGAGAGCTGTTCGACGTCAATGTGCTCGGCACCGTGATCCTCACCAACCGGCTCCTCCCGGCGCTCCGTTCGCCCGGCGGCAGCATCGTGTTCGTCACCAGCCCGGCAGGCCACAACCCGACTCCGATGGCCTCGGTGTACGCGGCGAGCAAGGCCGCGGTGAACACCTTCACCCGCTCCTGGGCACTGGAACTGGCCCCGAAGGGCATCCGGGTGAACGCGGTCGCTCCGGGCTGGGTGCGCACCGAGGTGTACGAGAGCCACGGCATGCCCCCCGAGCAGGTGGACGAGCTCTTCGCACAGGCGGCGAAGAGCGTGCCGCTGGGAGTGACGGGCGTGCCCGAGGACGTGTCGCAGTGGATCACGCTGCTCGCCGCGCCGAGCAGCGCGTGGGTGACGGGCCAGATCCTCACGATGGACGGCGGCGCCGATCTCGTACGCGCGAAGCAGGTCTGAGGGCATCCGGGCCCACGGAACCGAACCCGAAGAAGGAAAGGACGGCACACCGATGTCGCAGACAGTGGACCGGCAGGACGGCAGTCCCGCACCCGGCCCGGTGCTCAGCCCCGAGGCCCTGTTCCACACCGGTCTGGTCGTGGAGGACCTGGACCTGGCGATGAAGGCGCTGACCGAGCTGGCGGGCTACCGCTGGACCAGCGTGATGGAGCTCCAGGTGACGGCGCGCACCCCGGGCGGCCTCCAGCACGGCGACCAGCGTTTCGTGCTCTCGCTGGAAGAGCCGCGGCTCGAACTCGTCGAGGCCATCCCGGGCACCGTCTGGGTGTCCGACGGCAGCAACGGGGCCCATCACGTGGGCTACTGGGCCGAGAACGACCGGATCGAGGCCACCTCAGCGGCGCTCGTGGAACTCGGCTTCGAGGTGGAGGCCTCCAACGACACCGAGGCGGACGGCACCCTGATGTGGGTCTACCACCGCGGTCTGGGCGGCCTCCGGGTCGAGCTGCTGAACACCCTGATGAAGCCGTCCATGGACGCCTGGATCGCCGGCGCCGACCCCGCCGAGGTGCAGCAGGACGCGCCCGTCGGCTGACGGCGTTCCCCCGCGCAGCAGTCGAGCCCCCGCCCTGTGACGGGCGGGGGCTCGATTGCTGCGGTCCTGGATCAGGTTCCCCAGGTGACCGGCAGGGTCTCCAGGGCGTGGTTGATCCCGCCCAGGTGCCAGGGGACCTCGCTCTCGGGCACGGCGAGCCTGAGGTCGGGGAAGCGCCGGACCAGGCCGTCGATGGCGATCTCCAGTTCCATCCGGGTCAGTTGCTTGCCCAGGCACAGGTGCATGCCGTGGCCGAACGAGAGATGCGGGTTGTGGGAGCGGCCGAGGTCGAGGCGGTCCGGGTCGGGGAAGGCCCTCTCGTCACGGTTGGCCGAGGAGATCGCGATCACCACGGCGTCCCCCTTGGCGATCCTCACCCCGCCGAGCTCAAGGTCCTCCACGGCGATGCGCGGGTTGCCGGCCGAGTCCGTGGAGAAGAGGTTGACGTGCCGCAGCAGTTCCTCGACCGCCTTCGGGATCCGGGAGCGGTCCTCGGCCAGCCAGTTCCACTGGTCGCGGTGGTGCGCGATGAGCGCCAGGACGGAACTGGCGAGCTGGTTGGCCGTGGTGTCGAAGCCCGCCCCGATCAGGGTGAAGGCGAAGGTCACCAGCTCCGTCTCGCTGAGCCGGTCCCCGCTGTCCCTGGCCGTGATCAGATCCGACAGCAGGTCCTGGGTGGGGTTCTCGCGCTTCTCCGCGACGACCTCGACCATGTACTCGTTCAGCTTGGCCAGGCCGTTGACGGAGTCCGAGCCCTCGCCCTGGTCGTCGACGGTGACGAAGTCCCGTGCGTTGGCCGCGAACAGCCGCAGGACCCTCATCGGCACACCCAGCAGCTCACCGATGACGGTCAGCGGCATGGGCACGGTGAACCGCTCCACCAGGTCGACCGGTCCGCCGGACGCGGCGAGGCCGTCGAGCATCCCGTCGGCGATCCGCTGGATGCCCGGCCGCATCTGCTCGATGCGCCGTGCGGTGAACGCCCCGGCCGCGAGCCGGCGCAGCCGGGCGTGCTCGGACCCGTCCATGGAAATGATCATTTCGGGCGTCGAGGTCATCGCCCCGCCGATCCGGGGCGCGCCGGGCTTCACGGTCTCGGCCCGGCTCAGCCGGGGGTCCGCCAGTGCCTCCCGGGCCTCGTCGTAGGCGGTCACGAGCCAGGCGTCCACGCCGCCCTCGGTACGCACCCGTACGACCGGCTGCCCGGCCCGCAGCCCGGCGTACTGCGGGGCGGGGCAGCGGTAGGACGACCCGGCGAGGGGGAACACCTTCATGTCCCGGTCCTCATCGGTCACCGACTCGCTCCCGTACTCGGTCACGGACACAACAGCACCTCCACAGTTGACACGGTTGCGCGGCACCGTAGAAGGCGCTGCTGGACACGGGGTTGCTTCGGACTCGACCCGCTCAGGCCGCGTCCGCCGGGACGTCCGGGCGCGGGGTGCGGCCCGGGACGCAGGAGCGTGCGGGCGGCAGGGTGCCGTCCACGAGATAGCGGTGCACGACGGCGTCGACGTGCGGGTTGCCGCCCAGCACGTACACCTCGTGCTCTCCCGAGTCCTGGACGGTGAGCAGGTGGTGGCCGACCAGTTCGGCCATGGCCACACCGCCCTCGTAGTGGTCCATGGGGTCGCCGTCGGCCTGCACGATCAGACCGGCGGCGTAGCCGTCGCGGGTGATCCGCACCGGCTCCTCGGCGGCCTCGAAGGTGCGGAAGGCACCCACCCACGGCGAGGCCCGGAGCACCCCGTAGCCGTACGGGAACCGCTTACGGAACTCCCGCATGTCCTGGTAGTAGACCTCCAGGTCGGACGGCCAGGCGTGCTCCAGCGTGATGGCCTCCAGGACGCCGACGCGCAGGTCGCCCTCGCTGTCAGCGGGCCGCCAGGTGCCCTGTTCGGCGAGCAGTTCGCGGCAGGCGTCCGGGTCGCCCTCGCGGGCCGCCCGGTGCACGCCGGCGACCAGGACGGCGAGGGTGGCCCACTGGCCGCGGTCGGCCGCCCGGTTGCCCACGGCCCCGTCGAACAGGGTCCGCAGCCTCACGGCGTCCTGCGGCAGCGACTCCAGGGCGGCGACCGCCTCCTCCACGGTGGTGAGCACCTGCTCGGCCGAGGCGCCGACGGCGAAGCCGGCGTGCCGCTCGCCGGTCCAGCGGGCCCACAGGTCGACGTTGCGCTGGACGGCGTCGCCCTGCTGGAGGAACTGCTCGCGCCACGTCCACTGCGGGCCGACGCAGGAGTCCAGGACCAGCCGGTCCAGGCCGGCCGGGAAGAGGCTGCCGTAGACGGCACCGACGTAGGCGCCGTACGCGTACCCGACGAAGCTGATCCGCTCCTCACCGAGCACGGCACGGATCACGTCCATGTCCCGGGCGGTGTTGGGGGTGCTGATGTGCGGGCGCAGGTCCCCGCCGCCCCGTGCGCAGGCCTCCTCGCGCAGCCGCATGTCCTCGGCCAGTCCGGCGAACACGGTGTCCGGCGGCCGGGAGTCGAACGGCTGGGCGGGGACGGACACTTCGGCGTACAGCCGGGTCGATCCGGCGGTGCCGCGCGGGTCGAAGCCGATGAGGTCGTAGACCTCCTCCAGGGGGGTTCCGGCGAACTTGCCGGGCAGTCCGAGGCCGTGCCCCCAGTCACCGCCGGGGCCGCCGTTGACGGCCAGCAGGACACCGCGCCGGCGCGCCGGGTCGGTGGCGCGGCGGCGGCTCAGGGCGAGTGTGATCCGCTCGCCCCCGGGGTCGGTGTAGTCGCGGGGGACCTCGATCGTCGCATGCTCGGTCCGGTCGTCGTCCGGTGCGGGCGACCATGCCGGCCGCTGTGTGTGGAACTCGCTCACCACCGCAAACCTCCGTTCTCGTCAGGCCGCCAGACTCGTAGCTGTGCCTTGAGGGGTACTGGAACGTTCCCGGACCGGCACGAACAGGGCCGCCACCAGTCCGGCCACGGCGAACAGGGCCGCCCAGGTGAGCGCCAGTCCGTAGCCGGAGGCGAGGGCGTCCGTGGTGTCCGCCCCGGCGGAGACGCGGGCGTCGGCGCGGGCGGCGGACAGCGCGGCCAGGGTCACCAGACCGGCCGCGCTGCCGAGCTGCCGGGTGGTGTTGAGCAGCCCGGAGGCGAGCCCGGCCTGATGGGCGGGGAGTCCGGCGGTGGCGGCGTTCGTCGTGGCGTTGAGCACCGCGCCCATGCCGAGGCCGAGGAGCACGGCGGGGCCCAGCACGTCCACGGTGTACGCGGCGCCCGCGTCCAGCCGGGCGAGCCAGAACAGTGCGACGGCGGACAGCCCGAGGCCGCCGAGCAGGACCGGGCGCGGTCCGGTGCGGGGAACGACCGAGGCGATGCCCCAGCCGCCGAGCGCCATGCCCAGGGACAGGGGCAGATAGCTCAGACCGGTGACCAGCGGGCTGTAGCCGAGCACCTGTTGGAGCAGCAGGGTGAAGAAGTAGAAGGTGCTGAAGAGCGCGGCGATGCCGAAGAAGGCGACAAGGTTGGCGGCGGCCACGGAGCGGTTGCGGAAGATCTTGAGCGGCACCAGGGGGTGCCGGGCGAACCGTGCCTGGATCACCAGGAAGGCGGCGAGCAGCGCGGCGCCGGCCAGCAGCGGTCCGAGCACCCGCAGGGAACCCCAGCCGTGCACATGCGACTCCGAGATCCCGTACACGGTGCCCATCAGCCCGAGCGTGACCGTGACGGCACCGGGGAGGTCGAGCCTGCGGTGGGCACGCCCCTCGCCCTTCGGCCGGGTCTCAGGTACGACCCAGCGGACGGCGGCGAGCAGGGCGATCCCGACGGGGACGTTGATCAGGAAGATCCACCGCCAGGAGAACCACTCGGTGATCACACCGCCGGCCAGCACCCCGATCGCCCCGGCCGTCCCGGATACGGCGCTCCACCAGCCGTAGGCCCGTGCCCGTGCGCCCGGTTCGGTGAAGGTCGTGCCGAGCACGGTGAGCGTGGCGGGCGCCATGACGGCGGCTCCGAGGCCCTGGAAGGCGCGGGCGAGGATCAGCGTGCCCGGGGCGTCGGCCATTCCGCCGACCGCGCTGGCGAGCGTGAACAAGGCGACTCCGCACAGGAAGATCCTGCGCTGGCCGAACAGGTCCGCGAGCCGTCCGCCCAGCAGCAGGAAGCCGCAGACCACCACGGTGTAGGCGTTGTTGACGAGCTGCAGGTTGTGCCGGTCGAAGTCCAGGTCCCCCGCGATGACGGGCAGCGCCACGTTCACCACCGAGGCGTCGAGCACGTTCATGAACTGGCCCAGACAGCAGGCGACGAGCACCAGTCCGGTCCGGGGGGCGGCCCTGCCGGGCGGGGCGGGCGTCTGTCGCGTCCGATCGGTCACAGTCATGCGGGCACGCTGCGCCCCTTCGATGGACTGCCGCCGGACCGCGTGTCGACGCGCGCTCGAGCGCCGGTCCGCCCCCAAGGGGCGCCGGGGTCGCGCGGGCCGGCGCGGTCGAGATCCCCTCCACCGGGAATGCAGGGACGTATCCCACAGTCCGGTGCCGTACTTCCGCACGGCTGGCCGACATTCCACGAGGAGAGCTCGCCATGGCCAAGATCACCTACAAGCATCCGAACGGTACCGTCACCATCGTCGACGTCCAGGCGCCCAACACGGTCATGCGCGGTGCGAAGCTCAACAACGTCGACGGCATCGAGGCCCAGTGCGGCGGCTCCGCCCAGTGCGGCACCTGCCATGTGTACGTCGACGAGGCGAACACGCTGCCGCTGCCCGAGATGGACTCCGTCGAGGACGACGTGCTGTACGGCACCGCCTGCGAGCGCACCGAGTTCAGCCGGCTGAGCTGCCAGTTGCCCGTCGGTGACGAGATCGACGGACTGCTGGTCCACCTGCCCGAGGCGCAGAGCTGATGGCCTCGCACGCGGTCGTCGTGGTCGGCGCGGGCCAGGCGGGGTTCGACACGGCCTGCGCCCTTCGCAGCCGGGGCTTCCGGGGCCGGATCACGCTTGTCGGCGACGAGCCGCCCGGGCCGTCCTACCGGCCGCCGCTGTCCAAGGGCTACCTGGCGGGCACGGTGGCGGCCGAGGAGATCGCGCTGCGGCCCCCGTCGTTCTACACCGAACAGGACATCGAGCTGCTGCCCGGCGACCGGGTGGCCTCCCTCGACCGCGAGCGGCGCACCGTCCTCCTGGAGTCCGGACTGCGGCTGCCGTACGACAACCTCGTCCTGGCCACCGGTTCCCGGCCCCGTAGCCTGCCCGTGCCCGGCGCCTCGCTGACCGGGGTGCTGTCGCTGCGCGGCCTGGCCGACGCCGAGGACCTGCGGCTGCGGCTCAGCGGGCCGCCCCGCAGACTCGTCGTGGTCGGCGCCGGCTTCATCGGCCTGGAGGTGGCGGCGACCGCCCGCGGCCTCGGCCACGACGTGACGGTGGTGGAGGCCCAGCCCCGGGCCCTGGCCCGCGCGCTCACCCCCACGGTGTCGGACCGGATCGTCGCCGAGCACCGCGAGCGGGGCGTACGCGTCCTGCTGGGGCGCGAGGTGACCGCACTCTTCGGCGACGCCGAGGGCCGGGTCCAGGTCATGGAGCTGGACGGCGGAGAGCGGATCGCCGCGGACCTCGTCGTGGTCGGCGTCGGCGTCCTGCCGAACGTCGAACTGGCTCTCGCCGCGGACCTGCTCGTCGGTGACGGCGTCGTCGTGGACGCGCAGCTGCGCACCAGCGACCCTTACGTCTTCGCCCTCGGTGACTGCGCGCGCTTCCCGAGCCCGCACGCGGGCCGCCATGTCCGGATCGAGTCCGTCCAGAACGCCTCCGACCAGGCCAAGTGCGTGGCCGCCGCTGTCTGCGGCGAGCCATACGCGTACACCGCCGTGCCCTGGTTCTGGTCCGAGCAGTACGCGCTGCGGCTGCAGATCGCGGGGCTGACGGCGCCCCACGACGAGACGGTCACCGTCGGCGACCCCGCCGAGGGGAGGTTCTCCGTCTTCTGCTTCCGCGGGGGCCGGCTGACCGGCGTCGAGTCGGTGAACCGTCCCGCGGACCACGGCATCGCCCGGCGCCTGCTCACGGCCGGCACCGATCTGTCACCCGGGACCGTCCGCGAGCCGGGCTTCGACCTCAAGAGACTCCCCCGCACCCCCACGGCTTCACCGTCCCGCACAACCACCCAGGAAAGGCTGTCCGTCCATGCCTGAAACCACGTCGGCGCCCGCGGGCGCGACCACCGGGGCCGATACCGCCCGGCGTCGGCCTCCGCGTCCGATCACCCTGAGAGTCCTCGGCGTCTGGCTGGCCGTGCTCGCGGTCCTGGCCGGTGTCGGCACCGCGTCGGCCACGGCCGGCGAGACGTCCAGGCACCACGTCAGAGCCGTGTCGCTGGCCGGAACCTGGGACCTCACGGTGACCGTCCACACGCCTGACGGCGATTCCGTCGCCCACTCCCGCTTCGTCTTCCGCGCCGACCACCAGCTGACGGTCGAGGGGCCGGCCGACGAGAACGGCGCGCCCCAGTTCGCCGGCAGCGGCTTCTGGAGCGACAAGAACAACGGCACGTTCGCCTTCTACGTCACGCACCCGCCGGGTCCGCCGGGATCCCCGTACCCGGGCAAGGTGGAGGCGGTGCACATGGGGCGGATATCGGGGCAGCGGTTCGTCTCCCGGGCGTACGCCTTCGTCACCCCCGACGCGACCGCCGGCCCCCAGGGACCGATCGACGTGGACGCCACCGCCGTCCGGGTGTCCTCCGCGGCCGGCTGACCCGGCTCCGGCCTCCTGCCCGCCTCCCGCTCCCACGAGCGGAAGGCGG
The DNA here is from genome assembly GCF_036206005.1 of Streptomyces sp. NBC_00178. NCBI lineage: Bacteria > Bacillati > Actinomycetota > Actinomycetes > Kitasatosporales > Streptomycetaceae > Streptomyces > Streptomyces sp. NBC_00178. The sequence continues at coordinate 4,980,654 of NZ_CP108143.1, read as the reverse complement.
GCGCGGCTCGTGCCGCGCGGAGGTGCGCGGGCACGGAACGGTCCCGGCCCCCTCGTCCTTCTTCTTGTCCGTGAAGGAGGACGAGGGGGCCGGGACCGTTCCGGTGTGTCCGCCGGGTCAGTTGCCCCGGACGACCGGGAGGCTGGTCAGCGTGTGGTTGATCTCCCCTGTGTGCCATGGCAGTTCGCTCTCCGGCACCGCGAGCTTCAGGTCCGGGAAACGCCGCACGAGGCCTTCGATGGCGATCTCCATCTCCATGCGCCCCAGGTGCTTGCCCAGGCAGTAGTGCATCCCGTGGCCGAAGGAGATGTGCGGGTTGCGCTCGCGGCCGAGGTCGAGCCGGTCGGGCTCGTCGAAGACCTCGGGGTCGCGGTTGGCGGACGCCAGGGACAGCAGGACCGCGTCGCCCTTGGGGATCGTCACGTCGCCGACCTCGATGTCCTCGGCCGCGATGCGGGGGAAGCCCGAGGTGTCGGTGGCGAAGAGGTTGACGTGCCGCAGGAGCTCCTCGACGGCCTTGGGGATGCGGGAGTGGTCCTCGACCAGGTAGCGCCACTGCTCCTGGTGGTCGACCAGCAGGGCGAGCACGGAGTTCGCCAGCTGGTTGGCGGTGGTGTCGAAGCCCGCGCCGATCAGGGTGAATCCGAAGGTGACGAGTTCCGGCTCGCTGAGGCGGTCATCGTCGTCGCGGGCCGCGATGAGCTCGGACAGCATGTCGTCGGAGGGGTGGGCGCGCTTCTCCGCGATGAGCCCCACGATGTACTCGCTGAGCTTGCCCAGCGCGTGCAGCGACGCCTCGCCGCCGGCCCGGTCGTCGACGGTGGCGAAGGCGCGCGCCCACTGCTCGAACTCCCGCAGGTCCTCGGCGGGTACGCCCAGCAGCTCACCGATGACGGTCAGCGGGAGCGGCACCGCGAGCTGCTGGACGAGGTCGACGGTCCCGCCCTTGGCCTCCATGTCGTCCAGCAGCTCGTCCGTGACCCGCTGGACGTTCTCCCGCATCCGCTCCACCCGGCGCATGGTGAAGGCGCCCGCCACCAGCTTGCGCAGCCGGGAGTGCTCGGGCGCGTCCAGCGAGATGATCATCTCGGGGGTGGTGTGCATGGTGCCGCCCACCCGCGGGGCGCCCTCGCCGCAGGCCTGGGCGCGGCTGAGCCGGGGGTCGGCGGACAGTCGCCGGACGTCCTCGTAGCGTGTGATCAGCCAGGCGTCGACACCGCCCGCCGTGGGCACCTTCACCACCGGCTGCTCGGCCCGCAGCCTTCCGTAGGCGGGGGCCGGACCGCGGTAGCTGGATCCTTCGAAGGGGAAGGTGTGCGCCACCGGGCAGCCGGTGCCCTGGGGCGCCGTCTCCTGAGTGGCTGTCTCCTGGGTGACTGTCACGATGAAACCTCCGCTAGGCGTTACCGGTCGGGGCCAACGTACGTACCGCAGATGGAGGCCAGGTCGCCCGCAACTGGAGCGATCCGGCCCCGCGCCGGGGTACGGGGAAGGGGGCGCCCGGGACCTCCCGGACGCCCCCTTCCGCCGTCGCGGCGGACCCGGCTACTCCGCGGGGCCGAGCAGCACCGCCGAGTAGTTCTTGCGGGCCGCCGTGTCGTACTGGAGCGCCACGTGGCTGGTCGCGGACGTGACGTCCCGCCAGAACCGCTGCAGGGCATGCCCCTCGCCGAGGCCGCCGGTGCCGGCCGCGCCCACCAGCAGGGCGACCGCCTCGCGCAGGCTCTCCGCGGCGTACGTGGCGTTGCGCTCGTTGCGCGCCATGTGCTCGGGCGTGAAGAGCCGCCGGTCCAGGACCTGGGCGTTCTGCTCGACGAGGGCCCGCGCCGCGTCGATCCGGCCGGAGGCCCGGACGAAGGTCAGCTCGGCGGTCTGGTTCCGCCGCCGCCCGGTGACCGACCCGGCCGCGGCCTCCAGGGCTCCCGTCGCCGCCCCGACGACCGGGGCGATGAAGGTGAGCCCGCCGACGGCCTGGAAGGGGACGTTGTGCGCGGGCACACCGGAGGTGCTGTTGCGGCCGGTGAGCATGTCGGTCCGGTCGAAGGACAGGTGGCCCGGCACGAACACGTCGTCGACGACGACCGTGTGGCTGCCGGTGGCCCGCATGCCGACGCTGTCCCACGTCTCCTGCACGCCGTACGAACCGCGCGGCAGGGTGAAGAAGCGCAGCTGCGGCGGCCCCTCGCCGCCTCCGACGGCCGCACAGAGCATGACCCAGTCGGCGAAGTCGATCCCGCTGACGTACGCCCACCGGCCGGTGACGCGCCAGCCGCCGTCGACGGGCCTGGCCCGCCCGGCGGGCATCAGCCCGGTCGCCACGACGGTGTCGGGACTCGTCCCCCAGAGCGCCTGGTGCCCTTCCTCGGGCAGGTGGGCGGCGAAGCGCGCCGAGTACGCGGCGAGCGAGGCGCACCACGCCGAGGCGGCACAGCCCTGGCCGACGGACACGACGGCGCGGGTCAGCTCGTCGAAGGAGCCCTCCGCGCCGCCGAACCGGGCGGCGACGAAGTGCCGGGCGAAGCCGGCCTCCCGCATCGCGTCGGTGACCTCGCGGGACAGGACGCGTCCGGTGTCCGCGTCGCCGGCGTGCACCGCCGCGAGCAGGCGCAGCCGGTCGGCGGCCTCGACGAGCCCGGTGCCCGCGGCGGCGGGGGCCTCGATGACACCGGTGTCCACGCTCATGCTCCGGCCCCGTCCGCGACGGCCTGCGCGAAGCGCTCCAGCGTCTCGCCCGGGCTCGGGCCGTCGAGTGCCCTGAAGATCCGCTCGGCACCCGGGCCGTGCCGGTCCAGCTCGACGTGCGCGAGCGACACCCTGGTGTGCTCGGCGTCGACGGCCTCGAAGTCGACCTCGATCCGGCTGGCCCCGTCGTCCGTGGGAATGGACTGCCAGTTGGGGTCGATCCGCCAGGTCATCGCGACCCGCCGGCCCGGCACCCACTCCAGCACCCGGCCCCAGGCGATCTCGGTGCCCTCCACGTCCCACTCGTAGTAGCGCCCGCCCACGCCGGCCTCGAAGGCCAGTCCGGCGCGCTCCTTGCGGACCAGGATGTGGCTCGGCGGCCACCAGTCCGCGGGGCGCTCGGTGAAGACCTTGAAGCACTGGTCGGGCGTCGCCGCCACGGTCACCGACTTCCTGACGTCGGGCAGGGTCTGCGTCTGCTCGGGCACGGGGTCTCCTCGCTCCAGCCGGGTGTCCGCCCGGTCGCCGCATCGAATGGCGTCCACGCTGACCGCTCCCGCTAGGCCGGGTGTCGAGCGCGGCTCGAACACGTGCCGTCCACCCCGGCTCCACCGCCGTCCGAGAACCCCGCAAGGAGACGGGCCCACCGTCGACCCAGCGTGGACCGGATCGGGACGAGCGATGGGGAGAGCACGATGACAGACACGGGACGACGAGTTGCCTTCGTCACCGGCGCGACCAGCGGGATCGGCCTCGCGGTGACCGAGCTGCTGGCCCGCCGGGGGGTCGCGGTGTTCGGGGTGGCCCGGAGCGCCGAGAGCGTGCGCACCGTGGTCAAGGAGCTGCGCGAGGAGGGCCTCGAGGTGGCCGGGACCGTCTGCGACGTGACCTCCGTCGAGCAGATCAGGGAGGCCGTGCGGGCCGCCGTGGCGGAGTACGGGCGCATCGACATCCTCGTCAACAACGCCGGCCGGGGCGGCGGCGGGGTGACCGCCGAGATCGAGGACTCCCTCTGGGACGACGTGATCGAGACGAACCTCAACGGCACCTTCCGCGTGACCCGCGAGGTCCTGAGCACCGGTCTCATGCAAAACGGCGACTGGGGGCGGATCATCAACATCGCCTCCACGGGCGGCAAGCAGGGCGTCGAGCTGGCCGCGCCGTACTCCGCGTCCAAGCACGGTGTCATCGGCTTCACCAAGGCCGTCGGCAAGGAGCTCGCCGCGAGGGGCATCACCGTGAACGCCGTCTGCCCCGGCTATGTGGAGACCCCGATGGCGCAGCGGGTGCGCCAGGGCTACGCGGGCCACTACGGGGTGAGCGAGCAGGAGATCCAGGACAAGTTCAACTCCAAGATCCCGCTCGGGCGTTACTCGACCCCCGAGGAGGTCGCCGGCCTGGTCGGCTACCTGGCCTCCGACACCGCCGCGTCCATCACCGCGCAGGCGCTGAACGTCTGCGGCGGCCTCGGCAACTACTGACCCGGACGCCCCGACGGGCAGTTCCGGCCACCACCGACCACAACGCCCTGCTGTCACGGGCGGAATCGGAGAATCTGACATGACCGCTGTGACCGCCGGCGCGCTGCTGGCCGAGCCCGACGTGGCCTCCTTCCGCGCCGCGATGGGCCGTTTCCCGACGGGCGTCACGCTGCTCACCCAGGGCAGCGGCGACGGCACCATCGTGATGACCCTCAACAGCCTGACCTCGGTGTCGCTCGACCCCATGCTGATCCTGGTGTCCGTGAAGGCGGACGGCCGCATGCGGCCGCGGATCTCGCGCGCCGGGAGCTTCGCGGTGAACGTCCTGACCGAGTCGCAGCGCGACCTGGCCCAGGAGTTCTGCCGCCCCGACCGCTCGGAGGGCAGGGAGGCGATGCTGCGGCTCTCCGCCGAGGAGGGTGTCACGGGCAACGCGGTGCTCCCCGACGCGGAGGCGGCGTTCGAGTGCGTGCTGGACGCGGAGTACGCCGCCGGGGACCACACCCTCCTCGTCGGCCGGGTCGTCGCCCTGTCCGGCGGTCTGTCGGCCGCCGACCCGCTCCTCTTCCACCAGGGCCGCTTCGGCCGCCTGCCCGCAGCGGGGGCCGCCGCATGAGCACGGCCACCGCTCCGGACGTCGCACCGCCGGGCTCGCTGCTGCCGGTCGCCGACGGGGTGTACGCGTTCGTCCAGCCCGGGGGCGGCTGGTGCCTGAACAACGCCGGACTGGTCGCCGGCCGGGACTCCGCCGTCCTCGTGGACACGGCGGCGACGGAGTCCCGGACCCGGCGGCTCCGCGAGGAGGTGGCCCGCGTCGTGCCGGGCGGGCCGGACCACGTCGTCAACACGCACTTCCACGGCGACCACACCTTCGGCAACGGCCAGTTCGTCCCGCGCGCGGTGATCGTGGCCCACGAGGGGACCAGGTCCGACACGGCGGAGGCCGGCCTCGGCCTCCGCCACCTGTGGCCCGGTGTGGCGTGGGGCGAGACCCCCCTGACCCTGCCCACGCTCACCTTCCGCGACGAACTCACCCTGCACCACGGGGACATGCGCACCGAGCTGCTGCACGTGGGCCCCGCCCACACGGCGAACGACGTCGTGGCGTGGGTGCCCGAGCGGTCCGTGCTGTTCACCGGGGACGTCGTCTGGTCGGGAGTCACTCCGTACATCCTGATGGGGTCCGTGACCGGTTCGCTGGCGGCCCTGGACCGGCTGCGGGCGCTGGGGCCCGCGGTGGTGGTCCCCGGCCACGGCCCGGTCGGCGGCCCCGAGCTGATCGACGCGACCCGGGCCTACCTCGTCCGGGTCCGGGAACTGGCCGAGGACGGCCTGCGGCGGGGCATGGGCCCGCTGCGGGCCGCGCGGGAGGCGGACCTCGGCGGGTTCGGCGGTCTGCTGGACCCCGAGCGGCTGGTCGGCAACCTGCACCGCGCCTACGCGGAACTGGAGGGCCTGGCCCCGGGGGCCCGCATCGACGTGGCCGCCTCGTTCAAGGAGATGGTCGCCTACAACGGCGGGCTGCCGGCCTGCCACGCCTGACCGCACACACCGCACATCCCGAAGAAGGAGGACTCGTCGATGGAGACGATGCTGCTGGACCGCGCGACGGTGGAGTCACCGCCCGTGCCCCTTCCTGCTCTTCCCGCCCTTCCCCTCGCCGTCGTACCCCTGTGGGCGCCGCTGCTGCTGGCCGGGGACCCCGACGACGACGGGAGCGAGCCGCACATCTGCCGGGGCATCGACTGAACGGCCGCCGGACGGTTCCCGGCACGTGGACGAGGGGCCCTGCGCGCAGGGCCCCTCGTCCACGTGCCGGGTGGCGGACCGATCGGGAGAACCGCTCAGAGCGCGGGCGGGGCCACCGGGGTGTCACGGTGGATGACCCTCGACCGGGTCAGCAGACCGCCGTCGCGGCGCACCAGCACGTCGTCCACGGTGAAGGTCGGCTGGAAGGCGACCTTGCCCTCACGGTCGGTCTGGGTCACCAGCGTGTAGTACGAGACGCGCAGGACGTCCGCGTCCGTGGCGTCGGGTTCGATGATCAGGTGGCCGAACCAGTGGCGTACGGCGATGTCCTGGTAACGGGGCAGGCTGGCCCGCATCCCGGCGATCATCTCCGCCCGGCCGCTCTGGCGGTGCCCGCCCGCGTGCACGACCTCCCCGTCGTCCGTGAACGTGTCGGCGAACCCCTCGATGTCGAGTGCGTCGACCCGTCGCATCTGCTGGGCGTAGAAGGTCTGCACCTCCGCGTACAGGTCACCCGTGACCTGCTGACGGAGGGTCCCGACCGGCTGAGACATGGCGAACTCCCTTCGCGGCGGCGGCCCTCACGGCTGCCCGCCCTGCACACCAGCCTGCCGGGGGCGGCTGCAGTGCCGCTGGAGAGGCGCTCGTGATCGCCCGGGCCGGACGGGCGGACGCGCGCCTCTCCGTGGGGGGCTGCTCAGGCCTCCCGCCAGGCCTCCCTGTTCCGTGCCACGTCGTAGACCCGCTCCACCTGGGTGGCGGTGAGCACCCCCGTCAGCGGGGCGAGCGCGGACAGCTGACGCTCCCGGCAGACCCGGACGCCCGCGGGGGTGGTGACCACCTCCAGCTCCGTGACGCCGGTGAACACGATCACGGTCCGCACGGGTACGTCGAAGGCGCAGTGGCCCTCCAGCACCGTCCTGGCGCGCCGGGCGGCGGGACGGCCTTCGAGTACGAAGGGCCGGGGTTCGCCGTCCCCGGCCCGCAGGGTCCCGTCCGCGATGCGTACGGACTCCCCGGGGTGGTGCTCGGTGCTCACGGCGAACACGCCGCCCGGCCCGATGAGCAGGTGCCCGATCCAGGTGCCGTCGGGCAGCGGCACGGAGTGCAGCACCCGCCAGCCGTGCCGGGTCAGCCGGCGGAGTTCGGCCCCGACCCGCCGCTCCCCCGCCAGTGCGGTCCGGCGCGGATCGGCCTCCTTGTGCCGGCGCAGGGCGCCGGTGGCCGCCCGTACGAGGGTGCCCGCGGAGGACTCCCCCAGCTGCTCCCGGAGTTCCTCACCGGCCCGCCGGGTGGCGAGGTCGCCGGCGGGCGTCAGTGCGGGCAGCGCGGCCCGCCGCGCGCCGCCCGGCTCCTGCTCCTGCGCCTGTTCCTGCGCCTGTTCCTGTTCCTGCCGCTCCTCGGGCGCGGCGGGTAAGGGGTCCTCCGGCATCCCGGGCGCGCGCACGGCCTGTCGCGCCGCCTCCCGCCCTGGGGCCGTCGCCGCCTCCGGGCCGGACGCGGGCGGCTCGGGCGGACCGGGCGCGTGACCGGCCTCCGCAACCGCCTCCCCGCTCCCGTCGTCGCTCCCTGCCTCGGGTGCGGCCGCCCGCTTCCGCATCCCGCGCATGGGCGGGATGCGCGGGACCTGCGGAGGGGTCCGGGGCGCCGGCGGCCCGGCCGGGGCGTCCTCGCCGACGAGCGCCGGCATGTCCGGGACCTGGCGGGCGAGCGCGTCCAGCACGGCGTCGCGGTAGCGCGGGTGCAGCACCGTGATGGTGCCGTTGCCCAGATCCGCCCAGCCGATCGCGGTGCCGTCCGGAAGATTCACGTAGAGCCGGTCGTGCCCGAAGAGCTGCCATGACGTGACCTTGAGATCCTGCATCGTGCCCCCTCTGTTCACCGCTCCGGCCATCCTGTCTCCCCCAGCCTGTACGGCGGTCCGGCCGCCGCACAGGGCGCAGAGCGGGCGCGCGGAATCGGGGGCACGGCATTTCCGGAGCCGGTCCGGGGCCGGAAAGCCCCGGACCGGCTCCGGCCGTCCGCTCAGACCAGGGGGAGGCCCGGCGCCGGATAGGCGTCCATCATGGCCTTCACCTCGCCCCTGACCTTGGAAACGGTCGCTTCGTCACCTGTACGGGCGGCTTCGACCACGAGATCGATCCACTGCGCGACCGCGCCCATCTCCGACCCGGGGACGCCGCGGGACGTGAGCGCCGGGGTGCCGATGCGGATGCCGGACGGGTCGAAGGGCTTACGGGGGTCGTACGGGACCGTGTTGTGGTTGACGACGATCCCCGCCCGGTCGAGCGCCTTCGCGGCGACCTTGCCGGAGACCCCCTTGGCCGTGAGGTCGGCCAGCAGCAGATGGTTGTCCGTACCTCCGGACACGAGGTCGAAGCCGCGCGCCGCCAGTTCGTCGCCCAGCGCGCGTGCGTTGGCGACCACCTCATGGGCGTACGCGGCGAATCCGGGGCCGGCCGCCTCCTTCAGGGCGACCGCGATGGCCGCGGTGGTCTGGTTGTGCGGTCCGCCCTGGAGGCCGGGGAACACCGCGCGGTCGATCGCCCGGGCGTGCTCGGCACGGGTCAGCAGCATGGCCCCGCGCGGGCCGCGCAGGGTCTTGTGGGTGGTGGTGGACACCACGTCCGCATAGGGGGCGGGCGAGGGGTGCGCGCCGCCGGCGATCAGCCCCGCGATGTGCGCGACGTCGGCCACCAGCACCGCGCCGGTCTCCCGGGCGATCTCGGCGAACCCGGCGAAGTCGGTCACCCGGGGCAGGGCGGTACCGCCGCAGAAGATCACCTTGGGCCGCTCGGCGAGGGCCAGGTCGCGCACCTCGTCCAGGTCGACCCGTCCGGTGTCGCGGCGGACGCCGTACCGCACGCCCTTGAACCAGGTGCCGGTGGCGGAGACGTCCCAGCCGTGCGTGAGGTGCCCGCCCATCGGCAGCGCCATCCCGAGGACCGTGTCGCCGGGCTTCAGGAACGCCAGGTAGACGGCGAGGTTGGCCGGTGAGCCGGAGTACGGCTGCACGTTGGCGTGGTCCATCCCGAAGAGCGCCTCGGCGCGTTCGGCGGCGAGGGTCTCGACCTGGTCGATCACCTGCTGGCCCTCGTAGTAGCGCTTCCCGGGATAGCCCTCGGAGTACTTGTTCTGCAGGACGGTGCCGGAGGCCTCCAGCACGGCGGCGGACACGTAGTTCTCACTGGGGATCAGCCGCAGGGTGTCCGCCTGGAGGCGCTCCTCGGCGTTCACGAGCGCGGCGAGCTCGGGGTCGGTCGCACCGAGGGCGGGGCGGCGGTCGTCGGACGGCGTTACGGACACGGGGATCCTCCCGGGTCGGTCGCACGGAGGCGACGTGGACCCGGATTGCCCAGGCGGACGGCCCTCCGGCGGTGACGCCCCGAACGGGCCGGGGAGTGCCGCTCCCTCGTGGTCGTTTCCACGGAGCACCCTGCCGGGGTGCGCGCCAGTCGCGGCAATCCGCACCTTACTGTGCGGACGGCCGGAAGCAGGCGTGAACGGGGACGAAAGTGGGCAGCTACCCCGGGACCTGACGGGATTCGACGGTGGGGGACCGTGATGGAGTCGCGCGATCAGTCGGACATGCCCGAAACCGGACCCGGAGCGTGGCCGGGTCCCCGGGACGCCGCGGGGGACGTGCGGCCGCCGCCTCCCCCGTCCCGGCCCCCGACGGCCGGACCGCCGCCCCCCGGGGCCCCGCTCCGCGCCGTCGCCGCGGGACTGCTCAGCCTCTCGGGGCTGGGGCTCGGCCACGTCCTGGTGCGGCGCCGGGCTCGGGCCGCGGTGAGCTGGGCGGCGACCGCCGCGTTCCTCCTGGTGGCGCTGCCCGCCGATCCGGACGGCGTGCCCGCGCTCCTCGTGGCCGCCTACGTCGTGCTGCTCGTCCTCGCGGGCGCCGACGCGGCCCGCATCGCCCTGCGCACGGAGTTCGCGGGGTGGGCCCGGCCGGTCGTGGCCGCGGCGGTGGGGCTGGCGCTGCTCGCCGTCCCGGTCGCCGCGACCTCGGCGTACGGCTCGGCACGCGACGAGGCGCGGGAGCAGGAGCTGCTCGACCGCCTGGAGGAGGGGGACGAGCTGGTGACGAAGGCTTCGAAGAACGCGTTCGTCCTGTCCGGGCCCGACTACCGCAGCGCGCTCGCGATCTACCGGGAACTGGGCGAGGACCACCCCGGCTCGCGGGCCGCCGCCCTGGTGCCCGAGCGCCTGCGGGCCTACTACACCGCCGTCTCCACCCCGTACCGCGCGAAGAACTACTGCACGGCGGTCGACCCGCTGGCCTTTCTGCGGACCCTGCCCGAGCGGGTGGACCGGAAGCTGCTCGGTGACCTGCCCGGCAGGGCCGACGCGCCGCTGGCCGAGTCGCTGTACGCGTGCGGGGTCTCCCGGCTGAACGGTTCGGGGACGGAGTCCGGCGGCACGGAACTGACCGCCCTGCTGCGCACGTTCCCCGAGTCCGCCCAGGCCGGTCAGGTGGCTCCGGCGGTCAGCGGGAAGATCCGGCAGCAGGTGGCGGACCTCAAGGGCGAGGACCCGTGCGCCGTCACCGACGGGCTGCGCCGCACGAGCAATCTGGTCGCCGGGCTTCCCGGCACGTCCACGACCGCCCTGGGCGCGCAGGCGGCCGCGGGGGTGCGTGACGGTGTGTACGCCTGCGGGGTCGACGAGTTCGAGGACGGCAAGTTCGGCGAGGCGCGGCAGACCCTGACGGACTTCGCCGACGCGTACAGGAGCGACAAGCGCCGTGGGCACGCCGAGGACATCGCCGTCGCCGCCGAGATAGCCGGGGTCCGCCCGGCGGCCGGCAAGCGGCTGCCGCCGTCGGGCGGGGCGGGCGGCACCCGTATGGAACTCGTCATCAGCAACGACGCACCCAACGGCGTGGAGGTGCTGTACACCGGCCCGGTCACCGGCACGGTGAAACTGAAGCCGTGCGGAAGCTGCCGCCGGTACAGCAGCGAGGCCACCGGAGCGGCCCGCGCCTGCCGGGCGGGCGGGACCTCGTACCCCAAGGCCAGGCTGCGGCTCCCGGCGGGCGAATACCACTTCCTGTACAAACACGACACGGGGGTGTCGACCGAGGTGGACAGCTACGCCTCCGGCTCGAAGGTCAAGCCGGGTTACTCGTACACGAGTTGCACGTACGTCGTCGAGAGGGACAAGTACGGGCTGGACCTTCCGTCGCTGCCGGACCTGCTGAAGCCCGCGTCGCTGCTCCGCTGAGGGGACCGCACTCCGACGGGACTCCCCGTCCGGTGCCGGGGCTCAGGCGGGAGAACGCTTCCGGGTGCCCGTGGCGGCCTTCTTCGCCGCGGCCCCGGTCGTCGTCTTCTTCCCCGCCGTCCCGGCGGCCGCCTTCTCGGCCGGGGCCTTCTTCGCCGCCGTCCGACCGGTGGCCGCCTTCTTCGCCGGCGCCTTCTTCGCCGCGGCCTTCTTCGCCCCGGACGTCGCGGGTGTGCTCCTCTTCCGCGCGCTCCCGCCGCGCGCCGCCTTCTTCCCGGCCGCACCGCCGCTTCCGCCCGAGCGGGGGGTGCGGCCCTCCATCGGGTGGACGTCGGCGTGCTTGCCGTCCTCCCGCTCCCCCTTGGACTCCTCGGCGGCCCGCACGCTGTTCTCCAGCGCCGCCATCAGGTCGATCACCTTGCCGCCGGTCTCCTCCGCCTCCTCCTCGGTGACGGGCTCACCGGCCGCCTTCGCCGCGACGAGTTCCTCGACCGCCTCGCGGTAGTCGTCGTGGAGCGTGTCGAGGTCGGCCTCCCCGAGCGTGTTCATCAGCGCGTCGGCCAGGTCGAGTTCGGCGTCGCGGATCTTGACTCCGGAGTCCGGCGCGATGTCCTCGGGGGAACGGATCTCGTCCGGCCAGAGCAGCCCGTGCATGGCGATGACGTCACCGGTCACCCGCAGCATGCCGAGGCGCTCCCGGCCGCGGAGCGCGTACTTCGCCACGGCCACCTTCCCGCTGCGCCTGAGCGCCTCGCGCAGCAGGGCGTAGGGCTTGGAGGCGGGGACGCCGTTGGCCTGGAGGTAGTAGGCGGAGTCCAGCTGGAGGGGGTCGATCGCGGAGGAGGGCACGAAGCCCTCGATCTCGATGGTCTTGGCGGTGGGGAGCGGGAGCGAGGCGAGGTCCTCGTCGGTCACGGGGATCACCGTGCCGTCCTCGCCCTCGTAGGCCTTGACCGTCTCGGAGGCGGGCACCTCCTCCTCGTCCAGCTCGCAGACCTTGCGGTAACGGATGCGGCCGCCGTCGGAGAGGTGGATCTGCCGGAAGGAGATGGCGTGGTTCTCCGTGGCGTTCATGAGCTTGACGGGGATGCTGACCAGCCCGAAGGAGATGGCGCCGTTCCAGATGGACCTCACCGTTCACCCCTTACGCCCGCACTGACCGCATCATCACGATTTCATGTGATTCTTATCGTATGACGCCGATCACGGAGGTGGAGGGGCGGCGCCTGGCGCTCAGCAACCTCGACAAGGTGCTGTACCCGGCGACCGGGACCACCAAGGGCGAGGTCCTGCACTACTACGCGGCCACCGCGGCCCAGGCGATGCTCCCGCACCTGCGCGGCCGCCCGCTGTCCTTCCTCAGATATCCGGACGGACCGGAGGGCCTGCGCTTCTTCACGAAGAATCCACCGCCGGGTACACCCGACTGGGTGCGTACGGCCCCCGTCCCGCGCCACGACGAGCCGGAAGCCCGCCAGGTGCTCGTGGAGGACCTTCCCTCGCTGATGTGGGCGGCCAACCTGGTGGTGGAGTTCCACACGCATCAGTGGCGTCAGGACTCCCCGGCGCGCGCCGACCTGATGGTGTTCGACCTCGATCCCGGACCGCCCGCGAGCATCCTCGAATGCCGGACGGTCGCCCTCTGGCTGCGCGAGCGGCTCGCCGCCGACGGGCTGTCCTCGTACGGGAAGACCTCCGGCTCCAAGGGGCTGCATCTGCTCGTCCCGCTGGAGCCCACGCCCTCGGAGGAGGTGACGGCGTACGCGAAGGGCCTGGCAGTGGAGGCGCAGGGGGCTCTGCCCGAGCTGGCCGTGTACCGGATGACCCGGGCGCTCCGGCCCGGAAAGGTGTTCGTGGACTTCAGCCAGAACGCCGCCGCGAAGACCACCGCCGCCCCGTACACCCTGCGCGCGAAGGGCAGCCCGGCCGTGTCCGCGCCCGTCACCTGGGAGGAGATCGAGGCGTGCCGGGACCCGGACGAGCTGGTCTTCCTGGCGGGCGACATGCCCGCGCGGCTGGACCGGTACGGCGATCTGCTCGCCCCGCTGAACGATCCGGGGCAGGCCCGGCCCCTGCCCGGCGACTGAGGGGAGCAGGACGCACACAGCCTGTTCACAGCCCTTGCGGACGCGGCGGGGAAACGCCGCAAGTGAGGGGTGGACTGTCCTGGCGGTGGTGCACACTCTGCCCAGACGCTGCTTCCCGGACTCGGTTCCCGGGAGCGGAGGCAAGACACGGGGAGGGTGTGGCGTGTTCGCGGGGATCGACGAGGTCGACTGGGCCTCGATGGAGCATGCCTACGGCCCGGCGGACGATGTGCCGGACCTCCTCCGCGGGCTCGCCTCGGCCGATCCGGCGGAGCGGGAGAGCGCGCTGGACGGGATGTACGGCGCGGTGCACCACCAGGGCGACGTGTACGCCTGCACGCTCGCCTGCATCCCCTTCCTCTTCGAGCTGGCCGCGGAGCCTGCGATACGCGACCGGGGCGGCATAGTCGAGCTGCTCACGAGCATCGGCGGCATCGACCTGGACGAGACCGACGAGGACGAACTGGCCGAGCTCGACGAGGACGAGATCGAGGGGGTCGCGAACTACGCGATGGCGGCGGCCGCCGTGTCCGCCGGCTCCTCGGTGTTCTTCGAGCTCGTCGCCGACGAGGACCCCGGGGTGCGCCTCGCGGCCCCGCTGGCACTCGCCACTCTGCACGGCCGGCCGGTTCGGGTGCTCGCCCTGCTGCGGGAGCGGCTCCCGGTGGAGACGGACGACGAGGTGCGGCTCGCGCTCGTCGAGGCCGCGGGCCGGGTCGCGCTGCGCCACCGGCCGCTCGCGGACCAGGCCGCGGACTGGCTGAGCAGGCTCGCCGCCGAGGCCCACCCGCCGGGGCTGCGGCTCGCGGCCCTCGCCCAGCTGGCCAGGTGCGCGCCGGACGCGCTGCCCGGAGACGTCGTACGGGTGGTGTCGGGGCTGCTGCGCGAGCTGCGCTCCCGCCCCGCCGCCCCGGAACCGTCGCCGTCACCCACGCCGGGCGCGGACGACGCGGCGGGCGACCGGACCACGGCGCCCACCCTGGTGGGGCAGCTGCGGGCCCTGTCCGCCGAGGAGCCGGCGGGCCGCAGCACCCCGTGGGCCGCCGACCTGCTGCGGACCCTGCACAGCGGCCTGGACGACCGGGTCGCGGACCGCACGGCGCTCCTGGCGGACCAGTTGGGCAGCCCCGATCCCTGGCAGCGCATCGACGCCGTGCGGATGAGCGGCGGGCTGATGCGGGCCTGGCGCGGTTCGTACGAGGACCTGGTGCGGCTGGTCGGTGTGCAGCTGGCCGATCCGGAGCCGCGCCTCGCGGACGCCGCCTCGCACGTGCTGGAGGAACTCTTCGCCCTGGCGGCGCCGGCGGCCGACGCGCTGGCCGCGCGGGTGGCGGCCGATCCGGGGGCCTGGGTGAAGGAGTGGGCGAGCGGGCCGCCCGGCCTCGGCTCGTCGGTGAAGGCGCTGGCCAGGCTCGGCGACGCCCGCGTCCTGCCCGCCCTCGCGGCGGCGCTGGACCGGCCGGAGGTCCCCCACGACGTCGGGTTCGCGATCGGTCACCTCGGGGTGGCGGCGGCGCCGCTCGCCGGGGTGCTCCGGCGGCGGCTGGGCGAGGTCGGCCTGGACGAGGGCGCCTACGACCGGGCGAGTCCGCTGCTGGGCGGGCTGACCGCCCTCCGGGCGGCCGAGGCCGCGCCGGAGGTGCTGCGGGTGCTGCGGGGGGCTCCCGAGTACCGGGGCGAGTGGCTGCGGACCGCCGCGCTGCGGGCGCTGGGGTCGTTCGGCCCCGGTGCGGAGTGCGCCGTGCCGGAGCTGCGCCGCCTGATCGTCCGGCCGGGCACCGCGGCCGCGACGGAGGCGGCCGAGGCCCTGTGGGCGGTCACCGGGGACACCCGGGCGGTGCTCCCGGTGCTGGCGGAGGGTCTGCGCACCGAGCAGGTGCACGACTGCCGGGCGGCCGCGAGTGCGCTGGGTGCGCTGGGCGGCAGCGCCGGGGTGGTGGCACCACGGCTGAGGGCCCTGCTCGCGCACGAGGAGCTGTGGCTGCGCGTCGAGGCGGCGATCGCGTTGTGGAAGGTCTCCGGCCGGACCGCCGAGGTGGTGCCGGTGCTGCTGTCGGCGTGGGAGAAGAACCGTCACGTCAGGGTCCGGGTCGCGGAATGCCTGGCGCGGATGGGGCCCGCTGGTGCAGGGTCGGACGCGACGCGGGTGCTGCGTGCGGAGCTCCTCTCCGTACGCCGTCACAACGCGATGGACGGCGGCTACGGCAGTCACGACACACTTGAGGACGAGAAGCTGCTGGCGCTGTGCCGGCGGGCACTTCGGGAAGACACGGGGAAGGGATCCACATCATGATCATTTTCGGCACCAAGGGCTACCTCTACCAGTTGGCGGTGCTCACGATGGTGTGCGGCTGGTGCGGGAACCCCGCCGCGCACACCCTGCGCAAGCGGGTCACCAAGTTCACGCTGTTCTTCGTCCCGCTGTTCCCCTTTTCCACGAAGTACGCGACCCAGTGCACCTTCTGCGGCGGGGAGCGCAAGATAGCGAAGGAGGAGGCCGACCGGCTCCTGGCCCAGGCGGGCAACGGCGGGCAGGACGGCAATCCGTACGGCGCGGCGCAGCAGCAGCCCGGTTTCGCGCCTCCGCCCGGCCAGAACCCGTACCAGCACTGAGCCCGGGCCCGTACACCCGCCGAAGGGTGCCACGAAGCTGACATAAGGGAAATAACACCCGGCGCTTGCTACGTTGCGGGGCATGACCGCAACGACGGCGGACGCACGACCGCCCGAGCTACGCCTGCCCAAGCGGCGCGGGGTGGAGCTCTCGCTCCTGATCGGGGCCGTGTTCATCTCCGTCTACGGCTACGCGGCCGTCGGCCTCGCCCGGAACGACGCCGTACCCCCCGATGTCGCCGGGTACGGCGCCGGTCTCGGTCTCCTCGCCCTGCTCGCCCATCTCGCGGTCCGCTTCCGCGCGCCCTTCGCCGATCCGCTGCTGCTGCCCATCGCGGTCCTGCTGAACGGTCTCGGCCTGGTGCTGATCTACCGCCTCGACCTGGAGACACCCAGGAACCAGGCGGCGACGACCCAGCTGATCTGGTCGACGCTCGGGGTGGCCTTCTTCATCGCCGTGGTCGTCGTCCTGCGCGACCACCGGGTGCTCCAGCGCTACGCCTACCTGTCGGTAGCGGTGGCGCTGGTGCTGCTGATCGTCCCGATCTTCTTCCCCGCGGTGAACGGCGCGAAGATCTGGATCCGGATCGGCGGACTCTCCTTCCAGCCCGGCGAGTTCGCCAAGATCCTGCTCGCCGTGTTCTTCGCCGCCTACCTCGCGGCCAACCGCAACGCGCTGGCGTACACCGGGCGCAGGGTGTGGAAGCTCCAGCTGCCCACCGGCCGGGTACTGGGCCCGATCGTCGCGATCTGGCTGTTCAGCGTCGGCGTCCTCGTCCTCGAACGGGATCTCGGCACCTCGCTCCTCTTCTTCGGCCTGTTCGTGATCCTGCTGTACGTCGCCACCGGCCGTACCGGATGGATCGCCGTCGGCCTGCTGCTCGCCGCCGCGGGCGCGTTCGTCGTCGGCTCGTTCGAACCCCATGTGCACAGCCGGGTGGAGGACTGGCTGAACCCGTACGCCACGATCGAGGCCGGGCAGGGGCCCAGCCAGCTCGCCCAGTCCCTCTTCGCGTTCGCCGCGGGCGGGCTGTTCGGCACCGGCCTGGGGCTCGGCCACTCCATCCTCATCGGCTTCGCGGCCAAGTCCGACTTCATCCTGGCCACCGCGGGCGAGGAACTCGGCCTAGCGGGCCTGACCGCCGTCTTCATGCTCTACGCCCTGCTCGTGGCCCGCGGCTTCCGGGCCGGCCTGGCCCTGCGGGACCCCTTCGGACGGCTGCTGTCCATCGGCCTCGCCTCGATCCTGGCGCTCCAGGTCTTCGTCATCGCGGGCGGGGTGATGGGGCTGATCCCGCTGACCGGGATGCCGATGCCGTTCCTGGCGCAGGGCGGGTCGTCGGTCGTCACCAACTGGATCATCGTGGCCCTGCTGATCCGGGTCAGCGACGTGGCACGCACCCCCGACCCCGATGCCGTCGCCGCCGCGCGGGAGGAACCGTGATCCGCTACATCCGGCGGGCCGCCGGATTCTGCCTGCTCCTGCTCGTGGCCCTCCTCGCGAACGCCGCCCGCGTCCAGATCTTCGAGGCGGACGAGCTCAACTCCAACGCCGCCAACCGGCGCACCACGATCGACCGTTACGACCGGCCGCGCGGCAACATCCTGGTGGGCGGCGACCCCGTCACCGGCTCCCGGGACACCGGGGAGCAGCTCGCGTACGAACGCACCTACCGGCACGGTCCGATGTACGCGCCGGTGACCGGCTACGCCTCGCAGACCTACGGCACCACGCTGCTGGAGAACGCCGAGGACGGCATCCTCTCCGGGACCGACCCGATCCTCGCGCCGCTCCCGCTGTGGGGCGACGTCACCCGCAGCCGGCAGCCCGGCGGAGACGTCGTGACCACGATCGACGCCTCGGCGCAGCGGGCCGCCTACGAGGGGCTGGACGGCCGGCGCGGGGCGGTCGCGGCGCTGGAACCCGCCACGGGCCGCATCCTGGCCCTGGTCAGCTCCCCGTCGTACGACCCCGAGGTGCTCTCCGGGACGGGTTCGTCCGTGACCGACGCCTGGGTACGTCTCAACGGCGCGCCGAGCCAGCCGCTGCTCAACCGCGCGCTCCGGGAGACCTATCCGCCCGGTTCCACCTTCAAGATCGTGACCGCCGCGGCGGCGCTCGACGCGCGGGTGGTCACCGACCCGGAAGCCGGCACCGACACCCCGTCGCCGTACATCCTGCCCGGCACGTCCACCGTGCTGCCCGACGAGGCGAGGGGCTGCCGCAAGGCCTCCCTGGCGGAGGCGATCCGGGTGTCCTGCAACACGGTGATGGCGCACCTCGGCGTCGAGGTGGGGCTGGAGGGGATGCTGGAGACCGTGGGCAGGTTCGGCTTCAACGACAACGACCTCAAGATCCCCTCCCGGGTGGCCCGCAGCAACTTCGACTCGGAGATGACCGACGACCAGCTGGCCCTGTCCTCCATCGGCCAGTTCGACACGGCCGCGACCCCGCTGCAGATGGCGATGGTCGCCTCGGCCGTGGCCAACGGCGGCGAACTCATGCGCCCCCGGCTGGTGGACCGGGTGACCACGGACGACGGCGACACGGTCCGGCAGGAGGGCAACGAGTCGTACCACCGCGCGATGAACCCCACGACGGCCCAGCAGCTGCAACGGATGATGGTCGACGTCGTGGAGAACGGCACGGGCACGAACGGGGCCGTCGACGGGGTGACGGTCGGCGGCAAGACGGGCACCGCCCAGCACGGCGTCGGCAACTCGGGCATCCCCTATGCCTGGTTCATCTCCTGGGCGCAGGCACCGGACTCCGGCAGGCCGGCGGTCGCCGTCGCGGTGGTCGTGGAGGACGCGTCCGCCGACCGGGCGGACGTCAGCGGCGGCGGCGACGCCGCCCCGATCGCCCGGGCGGTGATGGAGGCCGCACTGGAGGACTGAGACTGGGGCCATGACCTCGCCCCTCGAAGCGGCCCTCGCCCGGATCGACCTGCTCGACCCCGGACTGTGCGCGTTCACCGAGGTGTGGCACGAGGAGGCGCGTGCCCGTGCGGAGTCGGCGGCCCGTCTCCCGCTCGCCGGACTGCCGTTCGCGGTGAAGGGCCGCACCGGCATCCGCTCGTACGCGGCCCGGCGCCTCGTGGCGGCGGGCGGGATACCGGTGGGCGCCACCTCCGTCCCCGGCCCGGGCACGGCCTGGCAGACCTGGGGGCAGGGGGCGCGTGGCCGTACGGTCAACCCGTGGCGCGCCGACCGGACTCCGGGCGGGTCGTCGGCGGGAGCGGCCGTGGCGGTCGCGGCCGGCATGGTGGAGCTGGCGACGGGCGGCGACGGCGCGGGGTCGGTGCGCATCCCGGCGGCCTGGTGCGGGGTGTTCGGCCTCAAGACCACGGCGGGCCTGCTCCCCTCCCCCGACCGCACGGGGCTCGCGTCCCCGGGGGTGATCGCGAGTTCGGCCGCACGGGCGGAGACGTTCCTGCGCCATGTCCTCGACGGTTACGTCCCCCGGCCCGCGCGGCTCCCGGTCCCCGCCGTCCACAGCCCGGACCTGGGCTTCGCCGACGTCGACCCGGACGTGGCCGAGGTGACCCGGAATGCGGTGGACCGGCTGGTGGCGGCGGGGGCGGTGCGTCTGGTGCCGGGAAGCTGCGACCTGCTCGACCCCGCCGACGCCTGGGCGGCGGTGCGAGCGGGCCGCCCGGCGTCCGCGGCGCGTCTGCGCGCCGCCAACGACCGGGCCCTCGACGCGTTCTTCGCCCGCACGCCCCTGCTGCTCACCCCGGTCACCCCCAACCGCCCGCACGGGCACGACGGCCCGGGCGACGTGTACTCCACGGCTCTCACCTGGGCGTTCAACCTCAGCGGTCATCCGGCGGCGACCCTGCCCGCGGGCTTCACACCGGACGGCTGCCCGGCGGGTCTGCAACTGGTGTCCGCCCCGGGCACGGACGTCGGACTCCTGGGCATCGCGCGCGCCCTGGAGGCCGCGCTCGGCTGACGTGCCGCCCGGCACGCCCACCTGACCCGGCCGTTGCGCCGCCTCGTCCACCGGCCCCGGCGGGCGGGGTGATCCCGTGCCGCCGGATCAGCGGCCCCACCGTGAACGGCACCTCCGCCGCCGCCCCGGCATGCGGGGCGCGCCGAGGAGTTCACCCCTGCGCGCGGCCCTCCGCTATCGCGTCGGCGACCTCCGCCACCCGCTCCCGCTCCTCCACCGCGAAGCGGTCCCGGTCGAGCTGCTCGGCGATCTCCTCGTCCTGGGCCATCAGGAGGTCCAGGTTCGAGTCGCCCAGCTCGAAGACGCCCATGTCGACGTAGGCCTTCTGGAGCCGCTCGCCCCAGAGACCGATGTCCTTGACGCACGGGACGATCCGGCTGAAGAGCAGCTTGCGGAAGAGCTGCAGGTACTCCGAGTGCTCCGAGAGGTCCTTGGCCTCCTGCTTGCCGATGCCGAAGTTCTCCAGGACCTCGACGCCGCTGAGCCGGTCGCGCATGAGGTGGCAGCCCTCGATGACGAACTCCTCGCGCTCACGCAGTTCGGCGTCGCTCAGCTGCTTGTAGTAGTCGCGCAGTGCCATCCGGCCGAAGGCCACGTGCCGGGCCTCGTCCTGCATGACGTACGCGAGGATCTGCTTGGGCAGCGGCCGGGTGGTGGTGTCGCGGATCATGCCGAACGCGGCCAGCGCGAGCCCTTCGATGAGCACCTGCATGCCGAGGTAGGGCATGTCCCAGCGGGAGTCGCACAGGGTGTCGCCGAGCAGCCCCTGGAGGTTGTCGTTGACCGGGTAGAGCATCCCGATCTTCTCGTGCAGGAAGCGGCCGTAGATCTCCGCGTGCCGCGCCTCGTCCATCGTCTGGGTGGCTGAGTAGAACTTCGCGTCCAGGTCGGGGACCGACTCGACGATGCGGGCGGCGCACACCATGGCGCCCTGCTCGCCGTGCAGGAACTGGCTGAACTGCCAGGAGGTGTAGTGCTTGCGCAGTTCACCGCGGTCCCGCTCGGTCATCTTCGCCCAGTGCGGCGTGCCGTAGAGGGTGAGGGCCTCGTCCGGGGTGCCGAGGGGGTCGGCGGGGTCGACCTCCAGACTCCAGTCGATGCGCTTGTTGCCGTCCCACTGCTTGTCCTTGCCCTTCTGGTAGAGGGCGAGGAGGCGTGCGCGGCCGTCGTCGTAGTCCCAGCTGAACCGGGCGGCGCCGCTGGCAGGGACCTGCCACGTCGGGGCCGGGGGCGGGGTGATGTAGAGGTCGTGTGTCGACACGGACAGCTCCTTCGCCTGGCGAGGATCGTATGTTCCGTGGTGCTGCGGTCAGTTGGCAGGTTCACACGTTGGTAGACACGCGGTCAACAAGTCGCGCACAAGGGATTGACTGGCTTGCTGACAGGCAGTCTCATAATCCTGAGCAGAGAATCGACCGCCGGTAACCCAGGTGCGAGGGGCCCACAGCCATGACGACAGTGACGGACGAGGACATCCAGGCCCTGCGCGACGCGCTCGGCCCGCTCAAGGACCGCGAACAGGTCGCCGCCCGGCTGCTGGAGGCCTCGGCCAAGCACTCCTTCGACCCGGACACCGAACTCGACTGGGACTCCGCCGTGGAGGACGGCAAGTGGTTCTGGCCACCGGAGCTGGTCTCCCTCTACGACACCCCGCTGTGGCGGAGGATGTCCGAGGACCAGCGGATGGAACTGGCGCGCCACGAGGCGGCGTCACTGGCCTCCCTCGGCATCTGGTTCGAGATCATCCTCATGCAGCTGCTCGTCCGGCACATCTACGACAAGTCCGTGACCAGCAAGCACGTCCGCTACGCCCTCACCGAGATAGCCGACGAGTGCCGGCACTCGATGATGTTCGCCCGCATGATCGAGTGGGGCGGCGCCCCCGCCTACCCCGTGCCCGCGCGCTACCACAACCTGGCGCGGGTACTGAAGACGGTCTCCACCACCCCGGGTTCCTTCGCCGCGACGCTGCTCGGCGAGGAGATCCTGGACTGGATGCAGCGGCTCACCTTCCCCGACGAGCGCGTCCAGTCGCTCGTACGCGGAGTGACCCGCATCCACGTCGTCGAGGAGGCCCGCCATGTGCGGTACGCACGCGAGGAGTTGCGCCGCCAGATGGTGACAGCGCCCGCCTGGGAACGGCGCATGACCAGGCTGAGCTGCGGGGAGGCCGCCCGCGTCTTCTCCGTCTGCTTCGTCAACCCGCAGGTGTACGACCACGTCGGCCTGGACCGCCACGAGGCCGTCGCCCAGGTGAAGGCGAGCGGGCACCGGGCCGAGGTCATGCAGACGGGGGCGAAGCGGCTCACCGACTTCTTCGACGACATCGGGGTGCTCAACGGAGTGGGGCGCAGGCTGTGGAAGAGCTCGGGTCTGCTGGCCTGAGGCCGCTCCCCCTTCCGGAGGGAGCGCTTAGGCTTCGGAGTATGACCCCCGCACCCGCAGCACCGCCGGCCCGCGCGTACCGACGGCTCGGTGTCGAGGAGCGCCGCACCCAACTGCTCGGCGCGGCACTCACTCTCTTCGCGCACCGGGCGCCGGACGACGTCTCGATCGACGAGGTGGCGGCTGCGGCCGGGGTCTCCCGCCCGCTCGTGTACCGCTACTTCCCGGGCGGCAGGCAGCAGTTGTACGAGGCCGCGCTCGGGTCGGCCGCCGACCGGCTCACGCTCTGTTTCGCGGAGCCCGCCGCCGGGCCGCCGACCGAGCGGGTGAGCCGGGTCCTGGACCGCTACCTCGGCTTCGTGGACGAGCACGACGCCGGTTTCAGCGCGTTGCTGCGCGGCGGCAGCGTGGCGGAGACCTCCCGCACGACGGCGATCGTGGACGGGGTGCGCAGGGCCGCCGCCGAGCAGATCCTGCTCCACCTCGGCCGTGGCACCGGCCCGGGGCAGGAGCCCGCCGGGCCCCGGCTGCGGATGATGGTGCGCACCTGGATCGCCGCCGTCGAGGCCGCGTCCCTGATCTGGCTGGACGAGGAGAAGCTGCCGTCGGCCGCCGAGCTGCGCGGCTGGCTGGTCGATCACCTGATCGCGCTGCTCGCGGCCACCGCGGCCTCGGACGAGGAGACCGCCGCCGTGGTGGCCGAGCTGCTCGCCCAGGAGACCGCGGAGGGCCCGGCAGGACGGCTGGCCGCCCTCGTCGTCCCCGTCGCGGGGCACGCGGCGCACCTGCTGCCGCCCCTCTGAGCCCTCCTGGGTCAGACTGGCCGGGTGAAAAGCGAGAACACGACCTTCCGCGGCGGACCCCTGGACGGGCGGGTGCTGCCCATCCTGCTGGGGCCGACCGGCCACCCGCCCAAGTGGTACGAGGTCCCGGTGCCGGACGCCGGCGGCGGCCCCGCCACCGTCCACGCCTACCGGCGCACCCCGGCCGGGTACTCGAAACGGCTCGGCCTGCAGCGCGGCTGGGTCTACGAGTACGCCCCCGGGGGCCGGGAGCGTTTCCAGCCCAAGTGGCCCTGGAGGAAGCCCCGGAGCGGGTCCTGAACACCGGCGTGCACCCGTCGCCGTAAGATCGGCGCTCACGTGCCGAGGACGGTCACAAGGGGGGTGCGCCATGGAGGCGCTGCGTCAGGACGATCCACGCCACTTCGGCCCGTACACCGCACTGGCCCGCCTCCGGGAGCGTGCGAGCGCGGTGCACTTCCTGGCGCGTGACGCGGACGGCGACGGCCTCGTGGTGGTGACCGCCGCGCGGCCCGCCCTGGCCGCCGTGCCCGCGTTCCGGCGCCGTTTCGTCGCCGAGGCGCGCACCGCCGAGCGGCTGGCCGGCGGCTGGGTCCAGCCGCCGCTCACCCCGCCGGACGACGAGGGTCTGTGGACGGCGGCGGCCTACGTGCCCGCGCTGACGCTCGCCGAGGCGATCGCCCTCGCCGGGCCGCTGCCGGAGCGTGCCGTGCGGATACTGGGCGCCGGGCTCGCCGAGACCCTCTCCCGGGTCCACGCGACGGGGAGCGTGCTCCAGGGGCTGGCGCCGGAGACGGTGCTCCTGGCCGGGGACGGCCCCCGGCTGGCGGCCTTCGGGCCCCTCGGTGCGGCGGTCGCGGCCGAGGCCAGGGAGGGCGGTCAGCTCTCCGTACGGCTCGGCTACCTCACTCCCGAGCAGATCGAGGGCGCGGAGGCGGGCCCCGCTTCCGACCTGTTCGTCCTGGGACTGCTGCTGGCCTACGCGGCGACCGGCTCGACCCCGCTGGCCGACGGCCCCGTCGACGAGGCGGCGGAGCGGATCGCGCACGGCTCGGCCGAACTCGGCTCCGTACCCGATGAGTTGCGCGCGCTGGTCGCGGGCTGTCTGGCGAAGGACCCGGCCGCCCGGCCGAGTGCGGGGTCCGTCGCGGCGGAGCTGGCGCTGGAAGGCGCCGCGGGCCTCGCCCGGGGTGGCTGGCTCCCCGGGCCGCTGGCGGCGGCGGTGTCGGAGCAGGCGGAACGGGCTCGCGCCACGGAGCCGACCCCGGCACCGGGCGGGGCGGCGGTGGGCGATGCGGCACCGGACGGGGCGGGGACGGCCACGGCCGGTGCGTCCCGGGACGGGACGGCCGCCCTCCCCGCCGAGGGCGGGACCTCCGGCGGGGACAGCGGGACCACGCACTTCCTCGGGACCGTGCCGCGCCCGCCGCAGACCGACCGGGTCACCACCCAGCTGGCACTCCCCCGCGAGGCGACCGGACCCGTACCGCCCCAGGCCCCGGCCCTGCCGCCCGCGCCCGCACCCGCACCCGCACAGCCGTATCCGTACGCCCGGCACGCAGCGGCGCCAGGCCCTCTCGCCCTGCCCGCCGCACCCCCGGCAGCAGCGGCCCCCGCGCCGGCCACCGGCCGGCGGGCCCTGCTCACCGCGGCCGGCGCCGGCGTGGCCGGCCTGGTGCTCGGCGGAACCGCCGTCGCCGCTCTGGGCTCCGGCGACGACAGCGCGTCCGCCTCCGACGACAAGCCCGCGCCGGCACCCCGTCCCCCACTGCCGGGCCAGGCACCCCGGCCCCGCTGGGTGTACCGCCACCCCGCGGCCGCACCCGTTCCGCTCACCGCCGGGGTGTGGCGGGACGAACTGCTGGTGCTCACGGACGCGGCCGGCGCCACCGGCGTCGACCTGCGGACCGGTCGGAAGGTCTGGCAGCGTGCCGACGCCGCCGGGGCCCAGACCGTCCGGGCCGCGGGCGAGGACCTCTGCTTCCTGGCGGGTCCGGCCGAGTTCCTGTGGCTGTCGTCCGAGGACGGGCGCGTCGTGCACCGGGTCCGCTTCCTGGACCAGTTCACCGGCGTACCCGGCATGAAGGTCGCCCCGCTCACCGGCGGGTCGGGCGACGTCGTCTGGTTCACCGGGTCGAACACCGTCACCGTGAAGGCGCCGAAGCCGGAGAAGGGCAAGAAGCCCGGCAAGGACGTCCAGGTCGCCAAGGCCTGGTTCTTCGCGTACGACGTGGTGCGCCGCAGGGAACTCTGGCGCGTCGCCGTGCCCGCGGGGCGGGCGCCCGGCACCCCCGTCTACCGGCTGGCGGCGGTCCGTGACACCGACATCGTGGTGCGCCAGGACGCCGCGACGCTGACCCCCGCGGACGTCACCGCCGGCAAGGGCAGGGCGCTCTTCCGCGGCTTCGACCGCGCCACCGGGAAACTGCTCTGGGCCCGCCAGTTCGGCGCGCTCGCGCCCGCCGGGGCGGCCGCGGGCGACGAGGAGGGGCGGCTGTACGGCGCGGTCGGCGACGGCCTCCAGGCCTTCGACACCGCGAGCGGAAAGCCGCTCTGGACGCTCGGCGGCACGGCGTCGTCGGTGTTCGGCACCCCCATGCCGGCGGGACCGGTGCTGCACGTCACGAACCGCAACCAGGAGGTCGCCTCGGTCGAGCCGTCGACCGGACGGCTGATCTGGCGGCGTTCCACCGAGGCGCCACTCGGCTCGGGCATCCCGGCCCTGACCCTCGGGACGGGCGCCAGGACGCTGTTCACCGCCGACGCCACGCAGGTGACCGCGTTCAGGGCGGCGGACGGCCGCCGGCTGTGGAAGTTCCAGGACATCGGGGCGCAGGACCCGAAGGGCGCCACGGTGACCGCGCCGTACCGGGTGCTGGCCACCGGGAGGACGGCCGTCGTCCAGCGCGAACGCGCCTTCTACGCCTTCCCCGTGGAGTGACCGCGACGTGACGTCCCGGCGTCCACCGTTCGGGGCATCCTCCCGGCGGCGTGCCGGGCGGTCCTTGCATCGCACGGCACCGAGTGACCGGATGGACCAGATCCGAGCACTTGTGGGGTAGTCCGATTAATCGGCATCACCCCCGTCACCGGAGGTGATGTCGTGGCACGCAGGTTCGCGCGGACCCTCTGCACCGCGGTGCTGGCCGCGGCCTTCGCGGCCTCCCCCGCGGTCGCGGACCCCGCAGGACCCGAACCCGCTCCCGGCCCGGCCGCCGGCGCGCCACAGGGCCTCGCCGGACTCCTCAGGCAGTTGCAGACGCTCTACCAGGGCGCCGAGGAGGCCGGCGAGCTCTACACCGGCACCTCCGAGGAACTCAGGAAGCGCACCGCCGAAGCGGCGGAGCTGGACGCCCGGCTCGCCGGGGCACGCACCGCGCTGGACTCGGGGCGCCGCGAGGCGGGCCGGATCGCGCGCGACCAGTACCAGGGGGGCAGCGGCTTCTCCGTGTACCTGCGGCTGCTGCTCGCCGAGGACCCGGAGCACGCCCTGGAACAGAGCCACGTCATCGAGCGCGTCCAGGCGGGACGGGCCGCCGCGGTCGACCGGCTGACCGGGGCGGAGAAGCGCGCCGAGGCGCTCGCGGCCAGGTCCCGCGCACTCCGCGACCGGCAGCGGGTGCTGGTCGCACGGCAGAAGAAGCAGCACGACACCGTGCGGTCCCGGATGAGGGGCATCGAGGCGATGCTCGCCTCTCTCTCGGAGGGACAGCTCGCCGCACTGGAGGCGCTGGAGCGGAAGAACATCGGCGAGGCCCAGGACGCGCTGACCGCGTCGGGGGCCCTCAGCTCGGTCCGCCCGCCGACCCGGGAGGGCGGGGAGGCCGTCCGGTACGCCGTCGAGCAGATCGGCAAGCCGTACGTCTGGGGCGCCGAGGGACCCGAGTCGTACGACTGCTCCGGGCTCACCTCGCAGGCGTGGTCGGCGGCGGGGCTGGACATCCCGCGCACCTCCCAGGAGCAGTGGCGGCAGCTCCGGAAGGTGCCGGTCTCCTCGCTGCGCCCCGGCGACCTGGTGGTCTACTTCCCGAAGGCCACGCACGTCGCGCTGTACATCGGCGACGGGCTGGTGGTGCAGGCACCCAGGCCGGGCGCCACGGTGAAGGTCTCGCCCCTCGCGTCCAACCCGCTGCTGGGGGCGGTCCGCCCCGACCCGGACGGCTCGCCGCTGAGCGCCTACACGCGCCCCGAGCTGCCCGACGACGCCACGGCGGGCACGGACACCGGGTACGACGCTCCGGAAGGCTGAGCGGGAGGGCCGTGGCACCGGGCGGCATGTGCGTCGACCCCGATGACGGCCGGTGCCGGCCCGGTCCTGCGCGCAAGGACGGGGAGAAGCGCCCGAAATCCTCCACGAGGTACCCTTTTCGCCTTCCCGGCTGATCCGAGGCGCACCGGCGCCCCGGCCCCTCCTCGTCCCGCTCCACGGCCGTGGTGCGCGTCACAGGAACTTCCCTGCCGTGGCGGAGAGGTAGTGGTGTGAGGGAATCAGAGAACGAGCTGCGCCCGCGGATACGGGCGGGCGACCGTGACGCGTTCGCCGAGCTGTACGAGAAGCACTCCGGGGCCGTCTACCGGCACGCCCTGTGGCTCACCGCAGACTGGGCGACGGCCGAGGACGTCATGTCCGAGACCTTCCTGACCGCGTGGCGGGCACGGGAGCACCTGGAACCCGAGGGGGGCCCGCTCACCCCGTGGCTTCTCGGGATCGCCACCCACAAGGCGGAGAACGCCCGGCGCGGCATACGACGCCGGCTCGCCTTCCTCGGCCGGCAGCGGCAGGTCCCCGTGGTCGCGGACTTCGCCGGTGAGGTCGCCGGACGCGTCGACGACGCCCGCCGGCTCCAGGCCGTCCAGGGCGCTCTGGACCGGCTGCGGCGCCACGAGAGGGAGGTGCTGACCCTGTGCGTGTGGTCCGGGCTCGACTACCAGCAGACCGCCGACGCGCTCGGCATCCCCGTCGGGACGGTGCGCTCACGCCTCTCGCGCGCCCGTGCCAGGCTGGCGAGGCTCGCCGACGAAAAAACTCCGTCCCGGACGGAACCCGGCACCCGCCACGGAGAGATGACAGGTGAAGCCGCACTCGCGGCCCTGCCCATGCGGGAGGAAACGACATGAAGAACGACAACGCCTCGGCCCCCCGTCGCACCGACGCCGACGAGATTGCCCGGCTCCTGCCGGCCCCGGGCCGGTGGGATCTTCCGCACGAGCAGCACCTGCGCCACAAGGAATCCCTGATGCAGCACATCGACAACGATCTGGCCACCGAGAACCGCCGCGAGGCCGGCGGCCCCGCCCGACGGCTGCTGCGCCCCGCCGTCCTCCTGCCGGTCACCGCACTGGCCCTGGGCGGAGTGCTCGCCGCGGGCATCGCGTTCACCGCCGACGACAGCAAGCCCGCCACCGCTCAGGCCACGGACACCGTCCAGACCACCGGCACGGCGCGGCCCGCCGTGGTACTCCTGCAGCAGATCTCGACCGCCGCGCTCAAGGGCGACACCCTGCCGGTGGCGGACGACCAGTTCACGTACACCAGGTCCAAGGGCAGGGGCGCGGATCTGACCAGCGGGAAGGCCGTGGTCGGCCCCCTGGAGAACCGCGAGGCCTGGTCGTCGCAGAAGCCCGGGCCGCAGCACAAGCTCGGCGTGGTCAGGACCGACGGGGAGACGTCCGTCGTCAACGCCGAACTCGGCGACACCAAGGGCACGCCGGCCGGCCTCACCCGGCCCACCTACCGCTGGCTGGCTGCCCTTCCCTCCGACCCGGACAAGCTCCTCACGTACCTGTACGCCAAGACTCCCGAAGTGAAGGGACAGGAGCGCGACCAGGCGGTCTTCGACCGGATCGGCGGCCTCGTCGGTGAGGTGATGCCGCCCGAGACCGCCGCCGCCCTCTACCGGGCCGCCGCAGCCATCCCGGGTGTCACCGAAGCCCCCACGGCCCACGACGCCATCGGCCGCCACGGCATGGGCATCGCCCGCGACGACAAGACGTTCGGCGCCCGCACCGAATGGGTCTTCGACAAGCAGGACCTCACGTTCCTCGGCTCGCGCAGCTACCTCATCCGGGACACGGCGTACGGCGCGAGCGGCACCCTGCTGTCGAGCAACGCGGTGATGGAGCACGCGGTCGTCGACGAAGCGGGCGCGGAGCCCACGGACACGCAGCGTGTGACGGGGCGCTCGCAGGCGAGCTGACGGCCGGCAGCCCCGTCCGTTCCGGCCGTCCGTGAGCTTCGGGAACCGCTCACGGACGGCCGCGGGCGGACGGGGCTCCGCGGGGCGGACCTACTGGCCGCCGGTGAGCGAGCCGAGGTAGGCGTTCGTCTTCTCCGGCTCGAAGAAGAAGTTGTCGAAGTCCGCCGGGTTGTCGAACCCGTTGGCGAACCGGTCGGCGGCGGGCTGGAGCTGACCGGCCGCGCCGATCAGGTTCAGCACGTGCTCCGGCGGCGGGCCGAGCATCGCGTTCGTCCACTTCACGACGTGCTGGGTGTTCTCCCAGTGCCGCTCGAAGGTGGCCTCCATGAACGCCTCGTCGAACTCGCGGTCGCCGTGTTCGAGGATCGAGTTCAGGTAGGAGTGCGCACACTTCGACGCCGTGTTCGAACCCTGCCCGGTGATGGGGTCGTTGGCGACCACCACGTCCCCCACGCCGAGCACCAGACCGCCGCCGGGCAGCCGGCCGACGGGCTTGCGCACGGTCGGGGCGTAACGGCCCGCCAGCGTGGCGTTGGCGTCGGTCAGCTCGACCTTGGTGGCGCGCGCGTACTCCCACGGGGTGAACTTCTCCATGAGCTCCAGCGTCCTGGCCAGGTGCTCCGAAGGGTCCTTGATGCCCTGGAAGGCGTCCAGCGGGCCGCCGGGGACGCCTTCCCAGAACAGGATGTCCGCTCGGCCCGACGTGGTCAGGGTCGGCATGACGAACAGCTCGCCGACGCCCGGGACCAGGTTGCAGCGGACCGCGTCGAAGTCCGGGTGCTCCGGGCGCGGGCCCATGCCGTGGACGTACGCGACGGCCAGCGCCCGCTGGGGGGTGTCGTACGGCGAACGGGACGCGTCCCGCCCGAACATGGAGACGAGCTCGCCCTTGCCGGCCGAGACCATCACCAGGTCGTACGTGCGGGAGAAGTAGTCCAGGTCGGACACGGCCGCGCCGTGGATCACGAGCTGACCGCCGCGCTGGGCGAAGGTGTCCATCCAGCCGGCCATCTTCACGCGCTGGTCGACGGACTGCGCGTAGCCGTCGAGCTTGCCCACCCAGTCGATGACGCGCGACGAGTCGGGCCCGGCGACCGAGACACCGAGTCCGTCGATCCGCGGCGCCTGCGACTCCCAGAAGTTGAGCTGGAGGTCCCGCTCGTGCTGGAGAGCCGTGTGGAACATGCACTGCGTCGACATGACGCGGCCCGACCGGATCTCGTCCGCCGTGCGGTTGGACATCAGGGTGACTTCGTAGCCGTTGGACTGCAGTCCGAGGGCCAGCTGGAGCCCGGACTGACCGGCTCCGACTATCAGTATCTTCCGCATCGCGGTTCTCCGTTACGTGTGCTGGGTGCGTGGGCGGTTACGCGGGCGCGACGTCGTATGCGTGGCCCACCAGGGCGAGCAGGGACTCGACGACCGTGATCCTGTTACGCGCATCCATGATCACAACAGGTACGTGCGGCGGAATGGACAGGGCTTCCCTCACGTCGGCCTCCTCGAACCCCTCCGTGCCCTCGAAGTGGTTGACGGCGACGATGTACGGAAGGCCGCAGCTCTCGAAGTAGTCGAGGGCCGGGAAGCAGTCGGCGAGGCGCCGGGTGTCGGCGAGGACGACCGCGCCGATCGCGCCGCGTACGAGGTCGTCCCACATGAACCAGAACCGCTGCTGCCCGGGGGTGCCGAAGACGTACAGGACGAGGTCGTCGTCGAGGGTGAGACGGCCGAAGTCCATCGCCACGGTCGTGGTGACCTTGTCGGGCGTGGCCGTGAGGTCGTCGGTCTCCTCGCTGGCCCGGGTCATCAGCGCTTCGGTCTGCAGCGGGGTTATCTCGGAGACCGAGGTGACGAACGTCGTCTTGCCCACGCCGAAGCCGCCCGCGACCACGATCTTGGTGGCGATCGGCGCACGCGTGTGGTCGAGCTGCCAGTCCTGCGGAGGCTCCTCGGGCTGCTCGCGCGGGCCCGGCTGACGGGGGGTGAAGAGCGGCGCCTCAGAGACGGCGGAGTCCATTGAGAACCCTTTCGAGCAGTGCGCGGTCGGGCTGGCCGGCGCCGTGACCGGTCCCGTACACGCGGATCTTTCCCTGGTCGGCCAGGTCGCTGAGGAGCACCCGGACCACACCGAGCGGCATCTTCAGCAGGGCCGAGATCTCCGCGACCGTACGCATGCGGCGGCAGAGTTCGACGATGGCGCGCAGCTCGGGCATGACCCGCGAGGCGAGGTTGCCGTTCGTGAGCTCCCGGCGTTCCTCGGGCGCCTCGAGCGCGGCGACGAACGTCTCGACGAGCAGCACGTGTCCGAAGCGGGTGCGCCCACCGGTCAGGGAGTACGGGCGGACCCGTGCGGCCTTTCGGTCGGCGCCCCGGACCGGCAGTTTCCGTACGGGTTCAGCAGCTGACGTCACTGGGTGCTCTCCATCGATTTGCGCAGCTCACTGCGGAGTTCGGGGGTGAGTACGTGTCCGGCGCGGCCGACGAAGAGCGCCATGTGGTAGGCGATGACGCTCATGTCGCAGTCGGGGGTGGCGTGCACACCGAGCAGGGAACCGTCGCTGATCGACATGACGAAGACGCTTCCCTCGTCCATCGCGACCATGGTCTGTTTGACGCCGCCGCCGTCCATCAGCTTCGCGGCGCCGATCGTGAGCGATCCGATGCCGGAGACGATGGTGGCGAGATCGGCGCTCGATCCCCGGGGGCCACGGTGCCCGCCCGCGGCCTTGGCCGCCGCGAGTCCCGGATCGGAGGAGAGCAGCATCAGTCCGTCGGACGAGACGACGGTGACCGAGTGGACCCCTGGCACCTCCTCCACGAGATTGCTCAGCAACCAGTGAAGGTTACGGGCCTCGGAACTCAGCCCGAACGTGCTGGGCGCAGTCAACTGCGTGCCTCCTCGACTGTGTCCCCCGTCTCATCGATGCGGCCGTCGGTACGGCCTTCCGGCTCGTGGTGGTCGGTCTGCGGGCCGCCCTCGGCGATCTCGCTCTCCACGTCGCGCCGGCCGTCCTTGGCTCCCTGGTGGAATCCGCCGAGCCGGCGGCGCAGGGCTTCCTTGTCCAGGCCGCCCGGACGCGCGACGGGCGCGGCCGGTGCGGGTGCCGCGATCCTGGGCGTGCGCTTGGGGAGTCCCTTGTCGGTCAGACGCTCGGGAAAGGGCGCCGGGTCGGGCACCTCCTCGCCGAGCCCCGTCAGCGGCTGCCGGGGGCCGGGTACGGCGTCCGCCGCGGGAGCCGGGACGGCGTCCGCGGTGGCCGGGGCCGCGTCGGCGGCCCGCTCGTGGCTGTCGGGCCCTATGGCGTACGGGCCCGGCGCGTCCTTCTGCACGGGGAGCCGGACCTGCATCGTGGTCTCGGCCTCGGACTCCTCGCGTACGGGGCCCGCCTGGGCCGCGACGGGCGCGGCACCGTCGGCCGGCAGCACCGGGGCGGGGGCCTCGGGAGCGGCCTCGGCCGGGACGGTCGCCTCGGGGGCGGGGTCGCCCGTGGGGGCCGGGGTCCCGGGAGCGGGGTCGCCCATCGGTGCGGCCACCTCGGGGGCGGCCTCGGCCGGGGTGGTCGCCTCGGGTCCCGCCTGGGCGGACGCCTCGGACGTCGGCTGGGCGGACACCTCGGGCGCCGGTTCCGCGGGCGACGGCTCGGGGGCCGTCGTGCGCAGGGTCTCCTCGGCGGCGGCGATCAGCGGGTCGCCCCCGGGGAGGGCGGAACGGGCGGGCAGCGTATTCGAGTTGGCCTCGGCGACCGACCCGGGGAGGTTCAGCGTGGGTGCGTCGCCCGGCAGTTGGACCGGCGGCGGGGTCGCGGTCGGCGGGGCCTTGGGCAGCAGGGCCTGCGGAAGCACCACGACCGCTGCCACCCCGTTCCCCTTCTGCTCGCGCAACTGGACCCGCACACCGTGGCGGGCGGCCAGCAGCGACGTCACCTGAAGCCCCAGACCTGCCCCGTCCGCGGCCTGTTCACCGGCCTCGAAGGAGGCCGGGTCCGCCAGCCTGGCATTGAGTTCGCCCATCCGGACCGCCGACATGCCGATGCCCTCGTCCTGGACCGAGAGCATCACCTCTCCGGTCTCCAGCAGCCAGCCGGAGAGCTCGACATGGGAGTCGGGGGGCGAGAAGGAGGTCGCGTTCTCCAGCAGTTCGGCGACGAGGTGGCTCAAGTCGTCGGCGGCGAAGCCGGCGATCTGGGCGTGCGGCGGCAGGGACTGGATGGTGACCCGCTCGTACCGCTCGATCTCGCTGACGGCGGCGCGCAGCACGTCGACCAGCGGGATCGGGTTCACGTGGCCCTGGCCGTGGTCGGCTCCGGCGAGGACCAGCAGGTTCTCGCTGTGCCGGCGCATCACGGTCGCCATGTGGTCCAGCTTGAAGAGCGTGGCGAGGCGCTCCGGGTCCTGCTCCCGCTCCTCCATGCCCTCGATCACGCCGAGCTGGCGCTCGACGAGGCCGAGCGTGCGCAGCGAGAGGTTGACGAAGGTGTGGTGGACGGTGTTCCGCAGCCGTTCCAGCTGGGAGCCGAGCTCGGTGACCTGCGCCTGCAGTTCGGCGCGCTGGAGGGTGAGGGCCTCACGGCCGGCGACGAGTTTCCCGCGCTCGGTCTGGAGGCTCTCCAGCCGTCCCGTGACGTCGTGGTGCAGCCCGTGCAGCCTGCCGTGCAGGGCGTTGATGGACCGCACGACCTGGGCGAACTCGTCGTTGCGCCCGGTGTAGCGGACCGGTTCGGCGGTCTCCGGCTCGGCGGCGATGCGGCCGGCGCCGATGCGCAGGACGGCCAGCGGCTGGGTGAGGGTGCGGGCGACGGCGGTGGAGACGCCCACGGCGATGAGCAGGCAGCCGCCGAGCAGCGCCAGCCGGAGTTCGAGCGCGGTGACGTCGTCGTCGCGCAGTGCCTCCAGGCGCTCGACCTGGGCGGTGCCCAGGGCGGACTCGACGCCGCGCATGCGGTCGATCCGGCCGGAGAGCGCCGCTTCGACCTTCTTGGGGTCGGCCGACCGGTCCGCGTCCGACAGTTCGGGCCGGTCGGTCAACCGGGTGAGGTACTTCTCCGCGCTGGTGACCTGGGGACCCGTGACCGTGGAGGCGAGCCGGTCCCTGGCGGAGGCGCCGGCGGCCTGGTCGAAGTCGGCGAGGGAGGAGAGTTCACGTACCCGGGCCTGCTGGGCGGCGGCACTCAGCTCGTCGCGCGTGCGGTCGTCCTCGCCGCTGCTCTCGTCCTGGGTCTGGACGGGCAGGCCGGTGAAGGGGTCGATCTGCGGCTGCTGGGGTTCCGTGCCCGGGACGGCGAGTGCGGCCAGCAGGAGACCGCGGGTGGCGGAGGCCTGCTCGACGGCGGCACCCAGGGCGAGCGGCGCCCTCGTGGCGTCGGCGGCGCGCGGCGGGGTCTTCTCGGCGAGTTCGTCCGCGAGGTCGTGGAGCTTGGCCAGGACCTCGGAGTACGCCTGGTAGGCCTCGGTCGCCGAGCCCTTGCCCGTGAGCGCGGTACGGCGCAGCGACGGGATGTCGGAGAGTTCGCGGCGCAGGGCCGCCGGAGCGGCCTCCCGGATCTCGTCGACCTGCTGGTCGACACGGGCCGCGAGGCTCGCCGTGTCGTCCTTGCCGGCCTCGTCGCGCCCGGCGGCGATGTGGGCGACGACACCGTCACGCTCGTCGGCCAGGGAGTGCGCGAGGGTGATGGCCTGCTGGTTCAGCGCGGCGAGTGTGACCAGCCGTTGGGACTCGTTGAGGTCGGCGGAGGCGCCCAGGGCCGCGGGGGCACCCGCGGCTATGACGGTGATCCCCACGACGGCGACACCGGCGACGAGCCGGTTGCGCACGCGTACGGTCCGCTTGGTGGCACTCGCCTCCTGGGGCACGGCCCCGGACTCCTCGCGCGTGCCGTCCTTGCTCCGAGGCCGCTTCTTCTGCACCGGTGCTCGCAATCTTGACTCGTCCGCCTTGAAGCAGAGGTGACGCACGGTCACGTGTGTGGAACACCCCACCCTGGTGTGCGCCGTACGGCTTCCGACCATTCCAGCGCGTTTGGGAGGGGGCCGCGCATCAACCGCTCCGCCACTCGAACGAGTGAACATCAATCCGGAGTTGGCGAACAAGTCTCCCCACGGGCCGCACGGGCCATGCGCGGACTGCCGGGTGGAACTTCCGGCCCGGCTTTGGCAGGATGCCCGCCCGCATATGCGCAGGGCATCCCGTCCGGTCGGTGTGACGCCGTTGACCTGCCGGTACGGCCCAACAACGCCGTCGTGCAGGGCCCGTGAAGGCATCGTGCAGACTGGCCGGATGCGCATCGACCTCGCCACCCGGTCAGGAAGCCCCGAACGCCCCAATGAGGACTGGGTGTCGGTCGCGGCTCCTGCCGCCGGCCAGGGCGGCACCCTCGTGATGCTGGACGGAGTCACACCTCCGCGGCACGACGACGGCTGTGTGCACTCGGTTCCCTGGTTCACCGCGCGCCTGGGTGGATCGCTGGTCGAACTGTCCGCTTCGCGGCGGGATCTGACGCTTCCCGAGATTCTCGCCCTGTCCATTCGGCACACCGCCGACGTTCACCGTTCCGGGTGTGACCTTTCTCACCCGCGCACCCCGCAGGCGACCGTGGTCCTGGCGCGTTGGGACGGCCGGCGTGTCGAGCACCTGGTCCTCTCCGACTCGGCCCTGCTCATCGAGGCACCCGACGGTCGTGTGCGCCCCGTGCTCGACGACCGTCTCGACCGGCTGCCGCCCGGCTCGCTCGCCTCGGACCAGATCGCGGACGCGCGCGTACGGAACAAGGAGGGCGGCTTCTTCACGGCCGCCGCGGACCCCGGGGTGGCCGCACGCGCGGTGACCGGGGAGACCCCCCTCGCCGAGGTGCGGGCGCTCGCGGCGATGACCGACGGGGCGAGCAGATGGACGGAGACGTTCCGGCAGGGCGACTGGACGGCCGCTCTGGGTCTGCTGCGCAAGGCCGGACCACAGGGCCTGATCGACCGGGTGCGGGAACTGGAACTGGCCGACGCCGAGCGCGTACACCTACGCCGGGCGAAGAGGCACGACGACGCGACCGCGGTCCTCGTGGAGCTGTAGGCGCGCCGGACCGGCTCGCGTGAGCGGCGGCCCGGGCGCCCGGGCCGCCCGTCGGCCGGCCGTCCCTCAGTTCTCCGTGCGCTCGTTGAGGTGGTGCAGCAGTCTGGCCAGCTCCGCGACCTCGGCGCGGTCCCAGCCCGCGAGCTTGCGGGCGTACCGGCCGCGCCGCGCGTCACGGACCGTGCGGAAGCGCGCCAGACCCTCGTCGGTGAGGTGGACGAGCGAGGCGCGGGCGTCCGCCGGATCGGCCTCCCGTGCCACCAGGCCGAGGACCTCCAGGGCCCGCAGCTGACGGCTCATGGTCGCCTTGCCGACTCCGAAGTACGCCGCGAGCTCGGTGGCCCGCTGCCGCCCGGTCGACTCCAGCCGCACGAGGAGTCCGTACGCGGCGGACTCCAGATCCGGGTGGACCTCGCGCGCCATCTCCCCGGAGCTGGCGCGTGCCCGGCGCAGGAAGACCGCCAACTCGCGCTCCAGCGCGAGGAACTCGTGGTCCACGGCGCTTGTGCCGCTCACGCCGGGCCCGTCGCCGCTTCCGCTGCCGTGCACGTCCGCACCCCTCACGCTTCCCCGCGAATGACTTCTGCCTCGACTCCGGTGATGACCGCAGCGGGGCCAGTATTTCGCAGGCGCCGGCCTCCGGCGCCGACCGGACTCCTCCCGCACGGCACGGCCGGCGACCGCCCAGGTGACGCGGGCCCTCCCGGACCGCTCGATGTCACCGGCGCACGGCCGGCCGGCGTCCGCCCGTCCGGCACGTCCCGGGAGGGATCCTCCGGCCCCGGAACCCGGCTCAGCCCCAGGCCCCTCTATGCACTCCACGTATACGCACTATGTATAGTCGCTGGGTGCCGCACCGCCGGAGTGCCGCCGAGCCACTGGGGAGGGACCTGTCGTGTCTGTTGTATCCGTGAGGACGAAGCCGCTCGGAGCGGGGTTGGCCGCGGCCCTTGTGACCGTGCTCACCTTCACGCTGGGCGGGTGCTCGATGCAGACCACCGCGCCCGGATCCGCGCGCGCCGACGCCGCACCGGACGCCAAGGGGTCCTTCGGCCCGGCTGACTGCCGCAAGGCCAAGTGCATCGCGCTGACCTTCGACGCCGGCCCGTCCGACGACACCCCGCACCTGCTGGACGTGCTCAAGGAGGAGAAGGTGCCGGCCACCTTCTTCCTGCTGGGCAGGGACCACGTCCTGAAGCACCCGGACACCGTGCGGCGCATCGGGGCGGAGGGACACGAGGTCGCCAACCACACCTGGTCGCACGAGATCCTGACCGGCAAGGAGCCCGGAGAGATACGCGCCGAACTGGAGAAGACCCAGGACGCGATCGAGAGCGTCACGGGCAGGAAGCCGCGGCTGATGCGTCCGCCGCAGGGCCGCACCGACGACGAGGTCTCGAAGGTCTCGAAGGAGCTCGGGCTCTCGCAGATCCTGTGGAGCGCCACCGCCAAGGACTACTCCACGACGGACTCCGCGCTGATCAGGAAGCGGATACTCGACCAGGCGGGCAAGGACGGGATCATCCTCCTGCACGACATATACAAGGGCACGGTCCCCGCGGTGCCGGGCATCATCCACACCCTGAAGAAGCGGGGCTACACCTTCGTGACCGTGCCCCAGCTGATGGCCCCGGCCGAGCCGGAACCCGGCACGGTGTACCGCCCCTGACCCCCGCCGCACGCGGAACGGCCCGCCCTCCGAGGAGAGCGGGCCGTCCGTACCGGCCGTGCGCGCGGTGCCACGCCCGTCACGCCATGGCACCTATGCCGCGGCCGGGATCCTTGTCCCCGCCCTGGCCGTGGCCGGGACGAGCGCGATCTCCAGGACCTGGCGGACGTCGGTCACCGGGTGGACCTCCAGGGTGTCGAGGACCTCGGCCGGGACGTCGTCCAGGTCGGCCTCGTTCCTCTTGGGGATCACCACGGTGGTGATCCCGGCCCGGTGGGCCGCCAGCAGCTTCTGCTTCAGCCCGCCGATCGGCAGCACCCGCCCGGTCAGCGACACCTCACCGGTCATCGCCACGTCGGTCCGGACCAGACGCCCCGAGAGCAGGGACGCCAGCGCGGTCGTCATGGTGATGCCGGCACTCGGACCGTCCTTCGGGACCGCGCCCGCCGGGAAGTGGATGTGCGCCCCCCGGTCCTTGAGGTCCGCGACGGGGAGTTCCAGTTCCGCGCCGTGCGAGCGCAGGAAGCTCAGCGCGATCTGGGCGGACTCCTTCATCACGTCGCCGAGCTGGCCCGTCAGGGTCAGTCCGGACGCCCCGGTCTCCGGGTCGGCGAGCGACGCCTCGACGAAGAGCACGTCCCCTCCCGCCCCGGTGACG
Source organism: Streptomyces sp. NBC_00178 (assembly GCF_036206005.1). Classification (NCBI taxonomy): domain Bacteria; kingdom Bacillati; phylum Actinomycetota; class Actinomycetes; order Kitasatosporales; family Streptomycetaceae; genus Streptomyces; species Streptomyces sp. NBC_00178. The sequence goes on along the minus strand of NZ_CP108143.1, from coordinate 4,942,089 downwards.
GCGAGCCCGGTCGCCACGCCCGGCACCGCGGTACGGCGCTCGGCGGGGTCCTGCGCGGACTCCGGCACGTGGTGCGGCCGGCCGATCAGACCCCGCAGGTCCTGCTCGGACACCGTGAACGGCAGTTCCCGGTCCCCCAGCTCGTGCTGGGCCGCCACCTTGCGCAGCAGCCGGGCGACGGAGCGCTCCAGGTTCCGGACTCCGGCTTCCCGCGTGTACTCGCCGGCCAGCTTGCGCAGGGCCGACTCGTCGAGCGTGACCTCGCCCGTCTCCAGGCCCGCCCGCTCCAGCTGGCGCGGGAGGAGGTGGTCGCGTGCGATGACGACCTTCTCGTCCTCGGTGTAGCCGTCCAGCCTGACCAGCTCCATGCGGTCGAGCAGGGCCTCGGGGATGGCTTCGAGGACGTTGGCCGTCGCCAGGAAGACCACGTCGCTCAGGTCGAGTTCGACCTCCAGGTAGTGGTCGCGGAACGTGTGGTTCTGTGCCGGGTCGAGCACTTCGAGCAGGGCGGCGGCCGGGTCGCCCCGGAAGTCCGAGCCGACCTTGTCGATCTCGTCGAGCAGGACGACCGGGTTCATCGACCCGGCCTCCTTGATGGCGCGCACGATGCGGCCCGGCAGCGCGCCGACGTACGTACGCCGGTGACCGCGGATCTCCGCCTCGTCCCGGACGCCGCCGAGGGCGACCCGGACGAACTTGCGTCCCATGGCGTGCGCGACGCTCTCGCCGAGGGAGGTCTTGCCGACTCCGGGCGGGCCGACGAGCGCCAGCACCGCACCGCCCCGGCGGCCTCCGACCACGCCCAGTCCCCGGTCGGCGCGCCGCTTGCGCACCGCGAGGTACTCGGTGATGCGCTCCTTCACGTCCTGCAGGCCCGCGTGCTCGGCGTCCAGGACCTCCTGGGCGCCCTTGATGTCGTAGGCGTCCTCGGTCCGCTCGGTCCACGGGAGTTCCAGGACCGTGTCCAGCCAGGTCCGGATCCAGGAGCCCTCGGGGCTCTGGTCGGAGGAGCGCTCCAGCTTCTCGACCTCCTTGAGCGCGGCCTCGCGGACGTGCTCCGGCAGGTCGGCGGACTCGACGCGGGCACGGTAGTCGTCGGACTCGTCGGCGCCGGACTCGCCGTTGAGCTCCGAGAGCTCCTTGCGCACGGCGTCGAGCTGGCGCCGCAGCAGGAACTCCCGCTGCTGCTTGTCGACGCCCTCCTGGACGTCCTTGGCGATGGATTCGGCGACGTCCTGCTCGGCCAGGTGCTCGCCGAGCCACTGGATGGCGAGCTTCAGCCGGGCGACCGGGTCCGCGGTCTCCAGCATCCGGACCTTCTGGGTGATGGTGAGGAAGGGCGAGTAACCGGAGTTGTCCGCGAGCGCGGAGATGTCCTCGATCTGCTCCACCCGGTCCACGACCTGCCAGGCGCCGCGCTTCTTCAGCCAGCTGGTGGCGAGGGCCTTGTACTCCTTGGCCAGCTCGGCGGCGGATCCGGGCAGGGGGTCGGGTGCGGACACGTCGATCCGGGTGCCCTCCACCCACAGCGCGTTCCCGGGCCCGCTCGTACCGGCGCCGATGCGCACGCGGTGGCGGGCCCTGATGATCGCCCCGGGGTCGCCGTCGGCCAGGCGGCCGACCTGCTCGACGGTGCCGACGACGCCGATCCCGGTGTAGTTGCCGTCGATGCGCGGCACGAGCAGCACCTGGGGCTTTCCGCTGCCGGCCCGGGCGACGGCCTGCGCGGCCTCCACGGCGGCGCGTACCTCCGCCTCCGACAGGTCGAGCGGCACCACCATGCCGGGCAGTACGACCTCGTCGTCGAGCGGCAGCACGGGCAGGTCGACCGGCGCGAACGCCTCGGACTTGGACTCAGCAGTCATGATCTTCCCTTCGGCAGCCAAGTTGAGCTATGTGCACTCAATGCTTGTGAGCCCGGGAATGTTCCCCCCGCCCTGTTCGCTCTGGGCGATCACTCCTCGGAGCCCGTCCCGCCTGCGGAGAACCGGTGAAGACCGGATGCTCCCGCCGGAACCCCGGCCGGCCGCATACGGCGCCACTCCCCCCGCGGCACCGGTCCCCGTCTCCACAGCAGCACTTCCCGGGCCGTCGCCATTCCCCGCACCCCGAAGTGCCGCCGCACGAGAGGTCCGCGGAGGGTGAGGGCGCACCTGGCACAGGAGTGAGGCGGCGGGAATCCGGTGGTCCGGAGGCGTCGCGGCGGGGAGAATCGGCGGCCGGCCGCCGCCTGCCGGAGAAACGGAGACCCGCACACATGTCCACCACAGACACGCCCCGCCCCGTCGTGCTCGACCGCCGGGACGGACCGTTCGGTGAAGTCGTCCTGCGCGAGCGCGGCGAGGACTTCGAGATCATCGCGAACGGCTGCTTCCTGATGGACACCTCGGACGGACGCTCCGAGCGCCTCCTCGTCGACGCGGCGCTCGCCGCCCTGCCCGCGGACCGGCCCGCCCCGTCGGTCCTGATCGGCGGGCTCGGTGTCGGCTTCTCCCTGGTGCGGGCCGCTGCCGAACCCCGCTGGGGAAGGATCACGGTCGTCGAGCGGGAACAGGCGGTCGTGGACTGGCACCGGGACGGGCCGCTCGGCCGGATCTCCGGCGCGGCGCTCGCCGACCCGCGTACGGAGATCCTGCGCACGGACCTGATCGCCCACCTCCGCACGGCCACGGAGCGTTACGACGCACTGTGCCTGGACATCGACAACGGCCCCGACTGGACCGTCACCGAGGACAACGGAAACCTCTATTCGCCGACGGGCCTGGCAGCGTGCCGAGCGCGTCTGAACCCCGGTGGAGTGCTCGCCGTGTGGTCCGCGCAGCCGTCCGCGGAGTTCGGGCCGGCATTGCGGAATGCCGGATTCCACGCCGTAACGACCGAAGAAGTAGCCGTTGCCCGAGGTGTGCCGGACGTGGTCCATCTCGCACTCCGGGGCGAGTGAACCCCCTCCCGGTATACGCGGCCCCGCCCCGCCAAGGGACGTACGCGGTGAGGCCGGTGATCCACACCCTTTCCGTGGGTAACACCTTCACGACGGACAACACCCTGCGTAGCCGGGAGGCCTCTTCTGCCTTTACGCTCTGTCCGGCACAAGGGATCACCGACGACATCCACAAGCGATAACCGTGCCTCCGGGGGAATGGCCTCCGCGAGAACGGGCAGGGGCGGGGCGATGGAACAGACACACACCACCCACAACGGCGTCGCGGCCACCCCCGGGGCTCAGCGCCGGGTGCTGGTGGTCGAGGACGACCCGACGATCGTCGACGCCATCTCCGCCCGTCTGCGGGCCGAGGGCTTCCTGGTGCAGACCGCGCTGGACGGGCCCGCGGCCGTGGACGCGGCCGAGGCGTGGCAGCCCGACCTGATGGTGCTCGACATCATGCTTCCCGGCTTCGACGGCCTGGAGGTCTGCCGCCGCGTGCAGGCCCAGCGCCCCGTGCCGGTGCTGATGCTGACCGCGCGCGACGACGAGACCGACATGCTGGTCGGGCTCGGGGTCGGCGCCGACGACTACATGACCAAGCCGTTCTCCATGCGGGAGCTGGCTGCGCGGGTCCACGTCCTGCTGCGCCGGGTCGAGCGGGCCGCCCTGGCCGCGGTGACGCCCCGCAGCGGCATCCTGCGCCTGGGTGAGCTGGAGATCGACCACGCGCAGCGCCGCGTCCGGGTGCGCGCCGACGACGTCCACCTCACGCCGACCGAGTTCGACCTGCTGGTCTGCCTGGCCAACACCCCGCGTGCGGTGCTCTCCCGGGAGCAGCTGCTGGCCGAGGTCTGGGACTGGGCGGACGCCTCCGGGACGCGCACGGTCGACAGCCACATCAAGGCGCTGCGCCGGAAGATCGGCGCTGAGCGGATCCGCACCGTGCACGGTGTCGGCTACGCCCTGGAGACCCCCGCGCCATGACCAGGCCCGGTTCCGGACTGCGGCCCTTCTCGATCAAGGCCAAGCTGGGCGCACTGGTCGTGATCTCGGTGTTCATCACGACCGGACTGCTGATCGTCGCGCTGCGGACCCGGACCGAGTTCCGGTTCATCACGGTCTTCTCCGTGATCGCCACGCTGCTGATCACGCAGTTCGTGGCCCACGGCCTGACCGCGCCGCTGGACGAGATGCGCTCCGTCGCACGGTCGATCTCGCACGGCGACTACACGACGCGGGTGAGCGGCGCCGGGCGGCGGGACGAGCTCGGCGACCTGGCGCAGACGATCAACCGCATGGCGGAGGACCTGGAGGCGGAGGACCGGCACCGCAAGGAGCTGGTGGCGAACGTCTCCCATGAGCTGCGCACCCCCATCGCCGCGCTCAGAGCCGTCCTGGAGAACGTGGTGGACGGGGTGTCCGCCGCCGACCCGGAGACGATGCGTACGGCGCTGAAGCAGACCGAGCGCCTGGGCCGGCTGGTGGAGACACTCCTCGACCTGTCCCGGCTCGACAACGGCGTGGTCGAGATCAAGGCACGCCGGTTCGAGGTCTGGCCGTACCTCTCCGGCGTACTCAAGGAGGCGAACCTCGCCGCCTCGCAGCGGCGGCTCTCCTCCGGCTCGGGCAACCACTCCCGTACGGACGTCCACCTCCACCTGGACGTCTCGCCGCCCGAGCTCACGGCCCACGCGGACGCGGAACGGCTGCATCAGGTGGTGGCCAACCTCATCGACAACGCCGTCAAGCACAGCCCGCCGCACGGCAGGGTCACGGTGCTCGCGCGGCGCGGGGCGCACCCCGAGTCGCTCGAGCTGGAGGTCATCGACGAGGGGCCCGGCATCCCGGAGGCGGAGCGCCACCGGGTCTTCGAGCGCTTCAACCGCGGCCAGGCGCCGTCCCCGCACGGACCGGGGAGCGACGGCGGCACGGGGCTGGGGCTGGCGATCGCCCGCTGGGCGGTGGATCTGCACGGCGGGAGGATCGGTGTGGCCGAATCCGCCCGCGGTTGCCGGATCCGGGTCACCCTCCCGGGGAGTACGCGACCTCGTAGTTGACTCCGCGTTCGAAGCGGAGGAGCGCGTTCTCCCCCTGCCCGGAAAAGAGATACGGTCCAAGGGGCCACAGCGCTGGCCTTCGTACCCGAAGGGCAGCGGAACTCTGCTTGTTTCCCGCCATTTCATGCGCCGAAACCCGGCTTCCGATGTGATGTGCACGACGAAGACCGGCCCGGCCTGCACGTAACGGCTGGGGAGGCGTAGCCTTGATTTCCGCTGTCCATCACCTTGTGAAGCGGAAGAGGGCGGTTGCCGCCGTGTCGTCTCAGTCCCCCAGTAACTCGAGTATCTCGACCGACCAAGAAGCAGGCTCCGGGTCCAACCCGGCCGCCGCTTTCGGCCCCAATGAGTGGCTCGTCGACGAGATCTACCAGCAGTACCTCCAGGACCCCAGTTCGGTCGACCGCGCCTGGTGGGACTTCTTCGCCGACTACAAGCCGGGCGCGTCCGGCACGGCGGACAAGCCCGTCCCGGCACCCGCGGGAGCGGTGACACCGCCCCCGGCGACCACCGTGGCGAACACCGTCGACCACACGGCTCCGGCACAGGCCGCGCCGCAGGCTCCGGCAGCACCCGCCGCCGCACCCGCGAAGGCCGCGCCGCAGGCTCCGGCCGCTCCCGCGGCCAAGGCCGCGGCTCCCGCGCAGGCTCCCGCCGCTCCCGCGAAGGCAGCCCCCGCGCCCGCTCCGGCCGCGGCGAAGAGCGACGCCCCGGCCGAGGCCCCCGCCGGTCCGGAGTACGTGACGCTGCGCGGCCCCTCGGCCGCCGTCGCGAAGAACATGAACGCCTCCCTGGAACTGCCGACGGCCACGTCCGTCCGCGCCGTCCCGGTGAAGCTGCTCTTCGACAACCGCATCGTCATCAACAACCACCTGAAGCGCGCCCGCGGCGGGAAGATCTCCTTCACGCACCTCATCGGGTACGCGATGGTGCAGGCCCTCAAGGCCATGCCGTCGATGAACTACTCCTTCGCGGTCAAGGACGGCAAGCCGACCCTGGTCAAGCCGGAGCACGTCAACCTCGGCCTGGCCATCGACCTGGTGAAGCCGAACGGCGACCGCCAGCTCGTCGTCGCGGCCATCAAGAAGGCCGAGACCCTCAACTTCTTCGAGTTCTGGCAGGCCTACGAGGACATCGTCCGCCGTGCCCGCGTCGGCAAGCTCGGCATGGACGACTTCTCCGGGGTCACCGCCTCGCTGACCAACCCCGGCGGCATCGGCACCGTCCACTCCGTGCCCCGCCTGATGCCCGGACAGGGCCTCATCATGGGCGTCGGTGCGATGGACTACCCCGCGGAGTTCCAGGGCACCTCGCAGGACACCCTGAACAAGCTGGGCATCTCCAAGGTCATGACGCTGACCTCGACGTACGACCACCGGGTCATCCAGGGTGCGGCGTCCGGCGAGTTCCTCCGCGTCCTGTCGCAGCTGCTGCTCGGCGAGAACGAGTTCTACGACGAGATCTTCAAGGCGCTCCGCATCCCCTACGAGCCGGTCCGCTGGCTCAGGGACATCGACGCCTCGCACGACGACGACGTCACCAAGGCCGCGCGGGTCTTCGAGCTGATCCACTCCTACCGGGTCCGCGGCCACGTCATGGCCGACACCGACCCGCTGGAGTACCGCCAGCGCAAGCACCCCGACCTGGACATCACCGAGCACGGCCTCACCCTGTGGGACCTGGAGCGCGACTTCGCGGTCGGCGGCTTCGCCGGCAAGACGATGATGAAGCTCCGCGACATCCTCGGCGTCCTGCGTGAGTCGTACTGCCGCACCACCGGCATCGAGTTCATGCACATCCAGGAGCCGAAGGAGCGCAAGTGGCTCCAGGACCGGGTGGAGCGTCCGCGCCCCGCTCCGGAGCGCGAGGAGCAGCTGCGGATCCTGCGCCGCCTCAACGCCGCCGAGGCGTTCGAGACGTTCCTGCAGACCAAGTACGTCGGCCAGAAGCGGTTCTCGCTGGAGGGCGGCGAGTCCGTCATCCCGCTGCTCGACGCGGTCATCGACTCCGCCGCCGAGGCCCGCCTCGACGAGGTCGTCATCGGCATGGCCCACCGCGGCCGCCTGAACGTCCTGGCGAACATCGTGGGCAAGTCGTACGCCCAGATCTTCCGGGAGTTCGAGGGCAACCTCGACCCGCGGTCGATGCACGGCTCGGGCGACGTCAAGTACCACCTGGGCGCCGAGGGCACCTTCACCGGTCTGGACGGCGAGCAGATCAAGGTCTCGCTGGCCGCCAACCCCTCGCACCTGGAGGCCGTCGACCCGGTCCTCGAGGGCATCGCGCGCGCCAAGCAGGACATCATCAACAAGGGCGGCACGGACTTCACCGTCCTGCCCGTCGCGCTCCACGGCGACGCGGCCTTCGCGGGCCAGGGTGTCGTCGCCGAGACGCTCAACATGTCCCAGCTGCGCGGCTACCGCACCGGCGGCACCGTGCACGTGGTGATCAACAACCAGGTCGGCTTCACCGCCGCCCCGGAGTCCTCGCGCTCGTCCATGTACGCCACGGACGTGGCGCGCATGATCGAGGCGCCGATCATCCACGTCAACGGCGACGACCCGGAGGCCGTGGTCCGCGTCGCGCGGCTCGCCTTCGAGTACCGGCAGACGTTCAACAAGGACGTCGTGATCGACCTCATCTGCTACCGCCGCCGCGGTCACAACGAGGGCGACAACCCGGAGTTCACCAACCCGCAGATGTACACGCTGATCGACAAGAAGCGCTCGGTGCGCAAGCTCTACACCGAGTCCCTCATCGGTCGCGGCGACATCACGCTGGAAGAGGCGGAGCAGGCGCTCCAGGACTTCCAGGGCCAGCTGGAGAAGGTCTTCGCGGAGGTCCGCGAGGCCACCTCGGCGCCTTCCCAGCCGCATGTCCCGGACGTCCAGGCCGAGTTCCCCGTGGCGGTGAACACCGCGATCTCCTCGGAGGTCGTGAAGCTGATCGCCGAGTCCCAGGTCAACATCCCCGACGAGATCACCGTCCACCCCCGTCTGATGCCGCAGATGCAGCGTCGCGCGGCCTCGGTGGAGAACGGCACGATCGACTGGGGCATGGGCGAGACCCTGGCCATCGGCTCGCTGCTGATGGAGGGCACCCCGGTCCGGCTCGCCGGCCAGGACACCCGCCGCGGCACGTTCGGACAGCGCCACGCCGTCCTCGTCGACCAGAAGACCGGCGAGGACTACACCCCGCTGCTGTACCTGGCCGACGACCAGGCCCGCTACAACGTCTACGACTCGCTCCTCAGCGAGTACGCGGCGATGGGCTTCGAGTACGGCTACTCGCTGGCCCGCCCGGAGTCGCTGGTCATCTGGGAGGCGCAGTTCGGTGACTTCGTCAACGGCGCCCAGACCGTCGTCGACGAGTTCATCTCCTCGGCCGAGCAGAAGTGGGGCCAGACGTCCGGCGTCACCCTGCTGCTGCCGCACGGCTACGAGGGCCAGGGCCCGGACCACTCGTCCGCCCGCCCCGAGCGTTTCCTGCAGATGTGCGCGCAGGACAACATGACGGTCGCGATGCCCACGCTCCCGTCGAACTACTTCCACCTCCTGCGGTGGCAGGTGCACAACCCGCACCACAAGCCGCTGATCGTCTTCACCCCGAAGTCGATGCTGCGTCTCAAGGCCGCGGCCTCGAAGGCGGAGGAGTTCACCACCGGCGGCTTCCGTCCGGTCATCGGTGACGAGTCGGTCAACGCCGAGGCGGTCCGCAAGGTCGTCTTCTGCGCGGGCAAGCTCTACTACGACCTGGACGCCGAGCGCGAGAAGCGCGGTGACACGGAGACGGCGATCATCCGTCTGGAGCGTCTGTACCCGCTGCCGGGTGCGGAGATCCAGGCCGAGATCGCCAAGTACCCGAACGCCGAGAAGTACCTCTGGGCCCAGGAGGAGCCGGCGAACCAGGGTGCGTGGCCGTTCATCGCGCTCAACCTGATCGACCACCTGGACCTGGCCGTCGGCGCCGACGTGCCGCACGGCGAGCGCCTGCGCCGCATCTCGCGGCCGCACGGTTCGTCCCCCGCGGTCGGTTCGGCCAAGCGTCACCAGGCCGAGCAGACCCAGCTGGTCAACGAGGTCTTCGAGGCCTGATCAGCCGCTGTACGCAACCGAGGGCCCGGCTCCGCGAGATCTGCGCGGGGCCGGGCTCCCGGGTTTCCGGACCTCGTTATTCTTGTCCCATGTACTTCACGGACCGTGGCATCGAGGAACTGGAGAAGCGGCGCGGCGAGGAGGAGGTCACCTTCGAGTGGCTCGCCGAGCAGCTTCGTACGTTCGTCGACCTCAATCCCGACTTCGAGGTTCCCGTCGAGCGTCTCGCGACCTGGCTCGCGCGCCTGGACGACGAGGACGAGGACGAGTAGTCACCGGCGCCTGACGCCCCCGCTCACCGGCCGGAGCTCCAGGAGCCTCCCGCGCTCCCCCTGAGACGGTCGTACGCGAAGCCGAGCAGCCCTTGCACCAGCAGGAGCAGGCCCGCCGCGGCCCAGCCACCGCTGCGCCGGCGCGCGCCCCACAGGGTGAGCGGCAGTCCGGCGGCCACCTGCGCCGAGGCGATCGCCCGGGCCCTCGGTCCGAGCACCCAGGGGCCGAGGCTCCCGCTCTCCACGGTGTCCAGTTCCACGCGGACGGCGTCCCGCCAGCCGGCCCATTCGATCTGTTCCGCCTGCGGCAGGATTCCGGCGACCGAGCGCAGCCGGTCGGCGGATTCGCCGGGGGTGAGCCCGGGCGGCAGCTCCACCCCGGTCCGGCTCAGCACGGCCAGCAGCCCGCGCAGCCGGATGTCGGCGTCCGCCTCCGGGTCCGCACGGGTGAGCCCCTCCAGCGCCTGGACGTCGAGGACGGGGTCGAGGCCCAGCCGGACGCCGAACGTCCGCATGGCCTCGTCCTCACCGACGGGCGTGCCGTCGGCCAGCCAGGTGTAGCCGACCGGACGCCGGAAACCGGCGGCGAGGGTGTATCCGGACCGGTCGCCGTCCCACCACAGGGCGAGCACCGGCCAGGTGGATCCCACAGCCAGGGCGGTCGCCCAGCCGCCGACGACCCGGTCGACGGGCTCGGCCCCGACACCCCCGTCACCCGGCGACCCGTCCCTGCGCCAGGGCTTCCCCTCGGGGACGAGCACGCTCCAGCCGTCCCCCGCGGGCACGAGCGACATGCCCTCCTGCAGGAGGTGGGCCACGGGCCGAACGCTCAGGGGGGCGGCCCGGCACAGCAGCAAGGCGCCCACGGATGTCGCGGTCATGCCCCATACGCTAGGGCAATTTGCCCAGATATGAACGAATAGCGAGACTCCGCGACCTCACACCGTCCCCCCTCGACGCCTTTCCCTTGACTTCTCCGATCCGCGATATATCGTGTTGTCCAGAAGACGCGATATGTTGCGTCGCGCCGCACAGCGGGAGGTCAGATCCATGCCCGAGTCGACGTGGACCGTCGCCGAGCCCCAGAAGCTCGCCTTCGACGAGCCGGTCACCGTACTCAAGGTGCGCATCGTCGACGGCGTGGTCAATGTCGTCGGCACCGACGGGCCGACGGCCCGGCTGGAGGTGTCCGGGATCGACGGCCCTCCCCTGATCGTCACGCAACGGGACGGCGTCCTGACCGTCGCCTATGAGGATCTGCCCTGGCAGGGACTCCTCACCTGGCTCGACCGCCGGTCCTCGCGGCGCAGCGCCGCCGTCTCCCTCGCCGTCCCGGCGGGCGCGGCGGTGGAGGTGGGCGTGGTCGGCGCCGACGCCGTCGTCTCGGGCATCCGGGGACGCACGGAGCTCCGGGGCATCTCCGGCGACAGCACCCTGGTCGGGCTCGACGGGGGCGTCCGCGCCGAGACCGTGTCCGGCGGCCTCGAAGCGCAGAACGTCACCGGTGACCTCCGGTTCCAGTCCGTGTCGGGGGATCTGACGGTCGTCGACGGCGCCGGCACCTCGGTGAGGGCGGAGTCCGTCACGGGCCACATGGTGCTCGACCTGGACACCTCGCCCAAGCCGACGGACATCAGGCTGACGTCGGTCTCCGGCGAGATCGCCATCCGCCTGCCGCACCCGGCGGACGCGAAGGTCGAGGCGAACACCGCGAGCGGCACCGTCTCCAACGCCTTCGAGGACCTGCGGGTCGGCGGGCAGTGGGGAGCGAAGAAGATCACCGGCACGCTGGGGGCGGGCACCGGCAAGCTGAAGGCGACGACCGTCTCGGGCTCCATCGCGCTCCTGCGCCGCCCACCCGCGCAGGACGCCCCACACGACGGCGAGCCGACCGGAAAGGTGCTCTGACATGCCCCCCGTATTCGCCCACGGCCGTCTGCGCCTCTACCTCCTCAAGCTGCTGGACGAGGCCCCCCGCCACGGCTACGAGGTGATCAGGCTCCTGGAGGAGCGCTTCCAGGGCCTGTACGCGCCGTCGGCGGGCACGGTCTACCCGCGGCTCGCGAAGCTGGAGGCGGAGGGCCTGGTCACCCACGCCACCGAGGGCGGCCGCAAGGTCTATTCGATCACCGACGCGGGGCGGGCCGAACTGGCGGGCCGGGGCGGCGAGCTGGCCGATCTGGAGCTGGAGATCCGCGACTCGGTCTCCGAGCTGGCCGCCGAGATACGCGACGACGTACGCGGCGCGGCGGGGCAGCTCCGCAGCGAGATGCGTGCGGCGGCCTCCGAGTCCCGCCGCCCCTCCGGCGGCGGCCGGTCCGGCTGGGACCCGGGCCCGGCCGACAAGGAGGCCTGGCGGACGGCCAAGGAGGAGCTCCGCAAGGCCAAGCAGGAGTGGAAGGAGCAGGCCCGCCGGGCGAAGGACGAGTCCCGCCGGGCCCGCGAGGAGGCCGAGCAGGCCCGCCGCCAGGCCAAGGAGGCGCACGAGAAGGCGCGGGAGCAGATGCGAGACGCCGCCCGGCAGGTGCAGGAGCACTTCGCGCGGGGCGACTGGCCTAAGGGCGTGCAGGAAGGGCTGGCCGAGATCACCGGCCGGCTCGGCAGCTTCGCGGGCACGGGCACCTGGTCGCACTACACCCGGCCCGCCCCCGAGGAGCCGCACGTCGAGTGGGCGGCCGATGCCGCGTCCACCGGGGATCCCGCCCGGGACCTGGACCGGCTCCTGGACCGCTTCCGCGACGACATCCGGGACGCGGCGCGGGACCGGGGCGTCACCGAGGCCCAGCTCACCGAGGCCCGCGGCCACCTGTCTGCGGCCGCGACGCGCATCGAGGCGCTTCTGCGGAGACCTGCGGGCGCGGACGGGGCGCCCCGGGACCGTAAGGGGTCCTGACGCCCCGGCAGGACCGGTGAGCGGCACGCCGCCCCGGGGTGCGGTTTGCAGCCCGGGGCGGGTGCCCGGCCGCGCCCCGCTCCTGACGCCCGGCAGGTCCCCGGCACACCGTGCTTCGCCGGTGGGCGCGGTCGGTCAGGCCGCCTCCCGCCGGCCGGGCCGGGTCGACCGGCCAGGCCCTGCCCCGTGCCGGCCGTGCCCGCCGGGTCAGCCGGGTCAGCCGGGTCAGCCGGGTCAGCCGGCGAGGGCCTGCCCGTGCCCGCCGGTTCCGTAGAGCGCCCGTTCCACCGCCGTGTAGGTCGCGCCGTGGTCGGCGAGCACCTCTGCGACCGATCCGGGGCAGGCCGTCAGCGCGAGCAGGAGGTGTTCCTCGCCGATGAAGCGGTCGCGGCGGCCCAGAGCGATGCGCAGCGACTTCTCCAGCACGCCTTTCGCCCCCGTGGTGAAGGGCCGTTGACCCGACCACCACCGCCGGCTCCTGCGGTCGCCCGCGAGGACGCCCGCACCGTGCGCGCCCTCGACCCGGGCCACGATCTCGGTGACGTCGATGCCCAGGCCCGCCAGCGCCTCCGTGTCGGCCTTGGTGAGCCCGCCGCGGCGGCGGGTCTCCGCGAACGCCGCCTCGATGGAGGCCCTGCGGTCGGTGAGCCCGAGTGCGGCCACGGCGAACGAGGCCCGGCTGCCCTCCTGGTCCAGCAGGGAGAACAGCAGGTGCTCCTCCGTGATCGCGTCCGCTCCGGCCCGCTCGGCGTGGGTCACCGCGCCCGTCACCGCGGCCCGGGCCCCCTTGGTGAATCGCTCGAACATCAATGCCTCCCGTACTTCTTGTGCACGGCCTGCCTGCTGACACCCAGCTCGGCAGCGATCTCCTGCCACGACCAGCCCTTCGCGCGGGCGCTTCTCACCTGGACGGCTTCGAGTTGTTCCAGCAGCCGCCGCAGCGCGGCGACCGCGCGGAGCCCGACTCGCGGGTCGTGGTCGCCGGCACGGGCGGCGAGGTCCGTTGCTTCGGTCATGGTGTCAACATACGTTGACACCAGAGGGCGCGTCAACCGAGATTGACAGGGTCGGTGGCGAGGCGGGCGTGCCGCTCCACGTCGTAGCGCTCACTCCCGTAGCGGAGTTTCGCGCGCTCGACGCCCTCCGGGGCGAAGCCGGCCCGCAGGGCGACGGAGCAGGAGGCGGAATTGTTCGTTCGGTGCCCGAGTTCGAGCCGGTGGAGACCGAGTTCGGCGAAGGCCCAGCGCGCCAGTTCGCGTACGCCGGCCGCCGCGACCCCTGTCCCCCGGGCCGATCCGGCGGTCCAGTACGACACCCAGCCGGTGTCGTGGACGTGACTGACCGCCGTGACGGCCACGGACCCCAGCGCCTCTCCGTCCCGGACGACGGCCCAGGCGAATCCGGTGCCCGCGGCCCGTTCGGCGGCCCGGCCGGCGATCCAGTCCAGCGCCTCGGCCGTGGTCGTGACCGGCCGCGCCGCCTGACGGGCCATCTCCTCCGCCGCGAAGGCGCGGAGTACGGCGGGCGCGTCACCGGACCGCCAGGGCCGCAGCAGCAGACCCTCCGGCGTGGGCAGCGCGTCGGCCGGGCTCACGAGGTGGTGAGCACGATCTTCCCGAACAGGTCCCCAGCGGCGAGGCGTTCGAAGCCCTCGCGGGCCCGGTCCAGCGGCAGCGTCCCGTCGATGACGGGCCGCACGCCGGTGGCCGCGCAGAACGAGAGGAGGTCCTCCAGCTCGTCCTTGGAGCCCATGGTGGAACCGACGACCTTGAGTTCCAGGAAGAAGATGCGGGTCAGTTCGGCGTGCGAGGGGCGGTCTCCGCTGGTGGCCCCGGAGATGACCAGGGTCCCGCCCGGCCGCAGCGACTTGACGGAGTGGGACCAGGTCGCGGCCCCCACCGTCTCGATGACGGCGTCCACCCGCTGGGGCAGCCTCGCCCCGGGCTCACAGGCGTCCACAGCGCCCAGTTCGATCGCCCGCTTGCGCTTGGCCTCGTCGCGGCTGGTGGCGAACATGCGGAGACCGGCGGCCTTGCCGAGCACGATCGCGGCGGTGGCGACACCGCCGCCCGCACCCTGCACGAGGACGGAGTCGCCGGGCCGTACACCTGCGTTGGTGAACAGCATCCGGTAGGCCGTCAGCCAGGCGGTGGGCAGGCAGGCGGCCTCTTCGAAGGTGAGCTCCTTCGGCTTGGGCAGCACGTTCCAGCTGGGGACGGTGACCTGTTCGGCGAAGGTGCCCTGGTATCGCTCGGTGAGGATGGACCGGGGCTCGCCCGGGCCGACCCCGTGCCCGGTCTGGCCGATGACGGAGTGCAGGACGACCTCGTTGCCGTCCTGGTCGACGCCCGCCGCGTCGCAGCCGAGGATCATCGGAAGCTTGTCCTCGGCGAGCCCCACGCCGCGCAGGGACCAGAGGTCGTGGTGATTGAGCGACGCGGCCCTGACCTGGACGGTGGTCCACCCGGACCGCGCCTCGGGGGCCGGGCGTTCACCCAGCTCGAGTCCGTCGAGGGGCCGGTCACGGTCGATGCGGGCTGCATAGGCGGCGAACATGGCCACGACGATAGGCCGTGACGCGTCGTGACGTAACCGTTCGATGGTGTGACACACGCCCCAGAACCGGAGGTCGGGGGGAACGCGAAGGGCCGGGGGCCACGGTTCCGCGCGTGGCGGTTCCGTGGCGGCCCCGGCCCTCCGCTCTCCGGGGTCAGCGCCGGGCGACGCCCTCCGCCCGGGCCGCCGCCGCGACGGCCGCGGTGACGGCGGGGGCGACCCGCTCGTCGAACGGCGACGGGATCACGTAGTCCGCGGCGAGCTCGCTCCCGACGACGTCCGCCAGGGCGTTCGCCGCGGCGATCTTCATGCCCTCGGTGATCCGCGAGGCGCGGACCTGCAGCGCACCCGCGAAGATGCCGGGGAACGCCAGCACGTTGTTGATCTGGTTCGGGTAGTCCGACCGCCCGGTCGCCACGACGGCCGCGTACTTGTGCGCGATGTCGGGGTGGACCTCGGGGTTCGGGTTGGCCATGGCGAACACGAACGCGCCGGGTGCCATGGAGGCGACGGCCGGCTCGGGGACCGTACCGCCGGAGACGCCGATGAAGACGTCGGCGCCCGCGAGCGCCTTCTCCAGGGATCCCGTGATCCCGGCCCGGTTGGTGATCTCCGCCAGCTCGCGCTTGACCTCGGTGAGGTCGTCGCGGTCGCTGCTGACGATGCCCTTGCGGTCGGCGACGGCGACGTCGCCGACGCCCGCCTCCAGCAGGAACTTCGCGATGGCCACACCCGCCGCGCCCGCGCCGGAGATGACAGCGCGCAGGTCACCGAGCGTCCGGCCGGACAGCTTCGTGGCGTTGCGCAGGGCCGCGAGCGTCACCACGGCCGTGCCGTGCTGGTCGTCGTGGAAGACCGGGATGTCGAGGCGTTCCTGGAGCTTGCGCTCGATCTCGAAGCACCGGGGTGCCGAGATGTCCTCCAGGTTGATCCCGCCGAAGGACGGCGCCAGGCGCACGACGGTGTCGACGATCTCGTCGGCGTCGGTGGTGGCCAGCGCGATCGGCACCGCGTCGACCCCGCCGAACTGCTTGAAGAGGATCGCCTTGCCCTCCATCACCGGGAGGGACGCCTCGGGGCCGATGTCCCCGAGGCCGAGGACGGCGGTGCCGTCCGTGACGACCGCCACGACCTGCGACTTCCAGGTGTAGTCGTGGACGAGTTCGGGATGCTCGGCGATGGCGCTGCACACCTTCGCGACGCCGGGCGTGTAGGCCAGGGACAGGTCGTCCTTGTCGCGGATCGGAACGGTGGCCTGCACGGCCATCTTCCCGCCGCGGTGGAGGGCGAAGGCCGGGTCGAAGGGCTCGTCCGCACCGGTGAGTCCGTCCGCACCGGCCGGGCCGGGCGTCTTGCTGTCGCTGCGAGGATTGACGATCTCCGCTGCCATTGTGTTGACCCCTTAAGTCTTCATCATTTGAGGGTGGCCACTCCTGGTTGAGGAGGGGTGGGCGGGCACCGCGTACGTTCCCGGCACCGAGCGGTTGGCCCGCTCCGGCAGGGGAGACACATACGCGCGGGCGCGCCGCACACGCGCCCTGAGCCCCGGATGAGGGGTGTAAAGGTCTTTCTTACCGGACGGACCCAGCCTCTTACGAGTCGGTATCGACTCGGTGAGATGACTCATAGCCGAAAATCTGGACAAGTCCACTAAGGGCCACAAAGGTCGTCCGTCGGTTGAGACGCACCGGAGATTCTCCGGAGTAACGCTCACTTCCCTGCAGAAGGTCCCGCCTTGCGGCACCGGCCCGTTGGGGTTCGGGGGTCTCCCGTTACCCGATTTTGACATGACCAGCCCCCTGAATGGGTGAGTCCGAATGGCAAGATGCCCTAATCACACAAGGTGGCGACACTCGAAGGTGCGTGCGTAACCACCTGACCTGCACTTCTCACCGCCGGAGGATTCCGACCATGACCGCAAGCACCCTCTGTCGTTCGACCGCAACGTCCCGGATTGCCGCGGTCTGCGCAGTCGCGGTCGCGGGCACCCTGCTGCTGACCGCATGCGGCGACCAGACCGACAGCGCCACCAAGAAGGACTCGGGCGCCTCCGCGACCAAGGACGCCCCCCTCGCCGACCTCGTCCCCCAGTCCATCAAGGACAAGGGCGAGATCAAGGTGGGATCCGACATCGCCTACCCGCCGGTCGAGTTCAAGGACAAGTCCGGCAAGACGGTGGGTATCGACCCCGACCTGGCGGACGCCCTCGGCAAGCAGCTCGGCGTGAAGTTCGTCTTCGAGAACGGCACGTTCGACACGCTCCTCACCGGCCTGCGCTCGAAGCGCTACGACCTGGCGATGTCCGCCATGACCGACACCAAGGACCGCCAGGACGGAGTCGACTCCGAGACGAAGAAGAAGGTCGGCGAGGGCGTCGACTTCATCGACTACTTCACCGCGGGCGTCTCCATCTACACCAAGAAGGGCGACGACAAGGGCATCAGCACCTGGTCGGACCTCTGCGGCAAGAAGCTGGTCGTCCAGCGCGGCACGGTCTCCCACGACCTCGCCAAGGCCGAGAGCACCAAGTGCGGCAGCAAGGGCAAGATCTCCATCGAGGCGTTCGACAACGACCTCGAGGCCCAGACCCGCCTGCGCGGCGGCGGCGCCGACGCCGGCTCCTCGGACTTCCCGGTCGCCGCCTACGCGGTGAAGACCTCGGGCGGCGGCAAGGACTTCCAGCTGGTCGGCGAGCAGGTCGAGGCGGCCCCGTACGGCATCGCCGTGGCCAAGGGCAACGACGAGCTCACCAAGGCGATCGAGGCGGCTCTGAACGCGGTCATCAAGAACGGCGACTACGCGAAGGTCATCTCCAAGTGGGGCGTCGACGAGGGCGCGGTCACCGAGGCCAAGATCAACGGCGGGTCCTGAACCGGGACCGGCGCTGAAAGGCATCAGCTGTGACTGAAACCAAGGAAGCGGGCCCGGCGGACACCCCGCCCACCCCGTCGGCGGGGCCGGAGGCGATCAAGGCCATACCGGTGCGCCACTACGGCCGGTACGTCTCGGCCGTCGTCGCCATAGGCCTGCTGGCCGCGCTCGTGTACGCGTTCGCACAGGGCGACATCAACTGGGGCGCGATCCCGGACTACTTCTTCGATCACCAGATCCTCGAAGGCGTCAAGAACACCGTCATCATCACGGTCCTCTCGATGATCATCGGCGTGGTGCTGGGCATCGTGCTGGCCGTGATGCGGCTTTCGAAGAACCCGGTGACCACGTCCATAGCCTGGGGCTACATCTGGTTCTTCCGCGGAACCCCGGTCTACGTACAACTGCTGGTCTGGTTCAACCTCGGGATCGTCTTCGAGTACATCAACCTCGGGCCGATCTACAAGGACGAGTGGTCGTCCTTCATGACTCCGTTCCTCTGCGCGCTGCTGGGCCTCGGGCTCAACGAGGCGGCGTACATGGCGGAGATCTGCCGCGCCGGCCTCCAGTCGGTGGACGAGGGGCAGACCGAGGCGGCGCACGCGCTGGGCATGAGCCACGGCAAGACGCTGCGGCGGATCGTCGTTCCCCAGGCGATGCGCGTGATCGTGCCGCCGACCGGCAACGAGGTCATCAACATGCTGAAGACCTCGTCGCTCGCGGTGGCCGTCCAGTACACCGAGCTGCTGCGTTCCACCCAGAACGTCTCGCAGACCTCGGGTGCCACCGTGGAGATGCTGTTCCTTGCGGCGGCCTGGTACATGGTGCTCACCTCGATCCTGAGCATCGGCCAGTACTACCTGGAGCGCTACTACGCACGCGGCTCCAGCCGCAGCCTGCCGGACACCCCGTTCCAGAAGATCAGGGCCAACATGCTGTCGCTGGGCCGCCCGAAGGGAGGCGCCGCATGACCGCCATGGTGAAGGCCGAGGGCGTGCACAAGTCCTTCGGCCCCGCACACATCCTCAAGGGCATCGACCTCGAGGTCGCCCCCCGGGAGGTGTTCTGCCTGATCGGTCCGTCCGGTTCCGGCAAGTCGACGTTCCTGAGGTGCATCAACCACCTGGAGCAGATCAACGCCGGCCGGCTGTACGTCGACGGCGAGCTGGTCGGGTACCGCCAGAAGGGCGACAAGCTCTACGAGCTCAAGGACAGCGAAGTCGCGCTGAAGCGCCGGGACATCGGCATGGTCTTCCAGCGTTTCAACCTGTTCCCCCACATGACGGCGATCGAGAACGTCATGGAGGCCCCGATCCAGGTCAAGGGCGAGGCGAAGGCCGTCGCCCGGGCTCGTGCGGAGAGGCTCCTGGACCGTGTCGGCCTGTCCGACAAGGCGAAGAACTACCCGTCCCAGCTCTCCGGCGGCCAGCAGCAGCGCGTGGCGATCGCCCGCGCGCTGGCCATGGAGCCGAAGCTGATGCTCTTCGACGAGCCGACGTCGGCGCTCGACCCCGAGCTGGTCGGCGACGTCCTGGACGTCATGCGCGGACTGGCCGAGGAGGGCATGACGATGGTCGTCGTCACGCACGAGATGGGCTTCGCCCGCGAGGTCGGCGACGCGCTGGTCTTCATGGACGACGGCGTCGTGGTCGAGTCCGGCCACCCGCGCGACGTCCTGACCAACCCGCAGCACGACCGCACGAAGTCGTTCCTGTCGAAGGTGCTGTAGCTCCGGCAGGAGCGATGCGAGGAGGGCGGTACGGACCTGGTCCGTACCGCCCTCCTCGCATCGCGGCCCGAGGCCGCCTCGCCGGGGCCTACTTCACGGCCAGGACCATGCTGTCCGAGGGTGAGGCCCAGACCGCCCGGGCCTCCCCGAAGCCGGCCTCGCGGAGGGTGCGGGCGTGCCAGTGGACGGAGGGCATGTCACCGTCCGCGTGCTCGCCGTAGATCTCGAACCGTTCGGCGGTGGGGGCCGCGAGGGCGGGGTCCTTCGCCATCAGGGCCCACCACTCGCTCCAGTCCACGGCGCCCGCGGCCTTGGCCCGGTCCATGACGGCGTGCCGCCGGGCGCGTTCGGCCGCGTTGATGCGGGGGGTGCCGGTGTCGATCATGTGGTCGGCGTTCATGAACACGCCGCCGTCCCTGACCAGGCCGCCGATCTGCCCGTACAGCGCGGCGAGTGGCTCGCTGTGCAGCCAGTGCAGGGCGGTGGCGGTGAGGACCGCGTCGTACGAGGTGTGCGGGAGCCGTGAGGTCCAGGCCGCGTCCTTGAGGTCGGCGGTGACGAGGGTGACCCGGTCGTCGCCGGCGAAGGTGCCGCGGGCGATGGCGAGCAGTGCGGGGTCGAGGTCGACGCCCGTGCTGGTGGCCTTCGGGAACCTCCTGAGGAGGCGGTCCGTGATACTGCCCGTACCGCACGCGAGGTCGAGCACTCTCGGTTCGGGCCCGACCACGGCCTCGACCATGTCCAGCATCACCCGGAACCGCTCCTCGCGGTCCGGCATGTACCACTCCTGCTGCCGGTCCCAGCTCTCCTGCCAGGACTGCCAGTCGGTACCCGTCGTCGTCACTCCGACCTCCGTCAGCATCGATCACGTCGTAATACTCATTACCGGCAACCACCCATTACACTGATCGCCACCCCGACCATAGACCGACGCCGTAAGGACTACAAGTGGAACTGGCCTATTACTCGGACTACGCCGTGCGTCTGGTCAACACCGAGGAGCCGGCCCGCGGCAAGGACTCACTGACGACGGTCGAGTCCGTCCGCGAGCTGTTCGGCGCCAACGCCCAGGCGGCGCGACGGGCGACGGACACGGACGTCACCCGTTTCCGTGCCGTGCGGGCGCGGCTGCGGACGGTCTTCGAGGCGGCCGACGGCGGGGACGAGACGCTCGCGGTCGACCTGCTGAACTCGCTGCTGCTGGAGTTCCCCGTCAGCCCGCAGATCTCCGGACATGACACGCGGGACGACGACGGGAAGCCGGACTGGCACATGCACCTGGCCGACCATCCGTCGAACGCGACGGCGGGGTACGCGGCCATCGCGGCGATGGGGCTCGCCTTCCACCTCACGTCGCACGGGGTGGACCGGCTCGGCCTGTGCGAGGCCGCGCCGTGCCGCAACGCCTACCTCGACACCTCCACCAACCGCTCACGGCGCTACTGCTCGGACCGCTGCGCGACCCGGGCCAACGTGGCCGCCTACCGGGCCCGCAAGCGCCAGGAGACGGAGCGGTCGGGAGAAACCCTGCGTACCGCGGACACGGCCCAGCCCAGCAGCCCGAGCACCGAGCGCTGATCCTTCCTCAGCGGCCGGTAGCGGGCCCGCGCACGCGCCAGTACGAGCTCCTCGGGCACGGTCCCGTAGTCCGTACTGTCCCCGCCCGCGTACGAGTTGTCGCCGAGGACCCACCACCCGGCCCCGCGCCGCTCGGCGGCACGCTTCACGACCAGCAGGTCCTGCTGCAACGGGTGGCGCAGGATGACCACGTCCCCCGGGCGCACCGGTGCCCCGTGCTGCACGAGCAGCCAGTCCCCGTGGTAGAGCGTGGGCACCATCGAAGGCCCCGTCACCTCCACGACCTGGAACGACTTACGCGCCGTCCGCCCGCTCAACGGCTCCTGCGCCGGCTCCGGCATCAGTGGCACCTCCCGGTCCATCCTCCAGTACACCGCTCCGTGCATTCGGCCACTGGTCGCATTCCCGCCTTGGACTTTTGGCCTAAGCCCCAGGGGGCAGCCGCAAAAAGCGGCTTCCCACGGAGTAATGTCCCACCTGAGAAGACGATCACGAGGAAGGACAGCCCCATGCTTTCCCGCCTGTTTGCCCCCAAGGTGAAGGTCAGCGCGCACTGCGACCTGCCCTGCGGTGTGTACGACCCGGCCCAGGCCCGCATCGAGGCGGAGTCCGTCAAGGCCGTCCAGGAGAAGTACCAGGCCAACGAGGACGCGGACTTCCGCACGCGCGCCGTTCTGATCAAGGAGCAGCGTGCCGAGCTCGCGAAGCACCACGTCTCGGTGCTCTGGAGCGACTACTTCAAGCCCCCGCACTTCGAGAAGTACCCGGAGCTGCACCAGCTGGTCAACGACACCCTGAAGGCGCTCTCCGCGGCCAAGGGCTCGAACGACCCGGCCACGGGCCAGAAGGCTCTGGACCTGATCGCCCAGATCGACACGATCTTCTGGGAGACCAAGAAGGCTTGATCCACGGTCCGCGCCCTCGCGCTGCCGTGGTGTCCGCACCCGGTCCGCCGCCTCCCCCGCGGGGCGGCGGGCCGGGTGCGGTCGTGTCCGGCCCAGGACGGGGGCCGGCGGGGCCCGGGTCCCGGAAGCCGCACGCAGCGGGACCGGCACCTGACCTGCCCAGCGCGGAGCACACGGGCCGTTGCCCCGGTGTACGTACCGGCGTACTTCCGGCCCTCACCGCTCCGGGCCGCAGGTGTCACGCCTCCGGGAGGAGGTGCCGCCAGCTGTCAGGGTTCTCCCGCAGGTACGCGGCCAGGCCCTCGGCCGGGCGGCCGGTGAGCCGCGGGACCGCGTCCGAGACGACGTCCATCTCACCGGCGGCGATGGCCTCGTACGACGTGACCCAGCCCGCCACCTCCCACTCCTGCGCCCCGTAGTGGGCGCGGGACGCGTAGGCCTCCTCCCTGGTCTCCGGGACGTACCGGACGGGCCGGCCTGTGATCCGGCTCAGCTCCTGCGCCGCCTCCGCGAGGGTGAACGCCTCGGGGCCGGTCAGGTCGTACGTCACGCCGTCGTGGCCGGTTCCCTCGTCCAGCAGGACGGCTGACGCCGCGTCCGCGATGTCCTCGTGCGCGACGGCCGCGACCCGCCCGTCCCCGCCGGGACCGCGCAGGACGCCGTCGGTGCCCGTCATCGCGGGGAGACCGGCCAGGTACCAGCTGTCGCGCAGGAAGGTGTGCCGCACCTCGGCCACCCGGATGTGCGCCTCCGTGTGCCAGTGGTCGCGGGCGAACGTGAACGTCGCGTCCGGGGCCGCCCCGAGGAACGACACGTACACGATGCGTTCGACGCCGGCCGCGACCGCCGCGCCGACGGCGGTCGTGTGCTCCAGCACCCGTCCGGGGCTCTCGTGCGCCGAGACGAGGAACAGCGTGTGCGCCCCGTCGAGCGCACGGCGCATGGCCTCGCCGTCGCCGTAGGGAGCCGGTGGAGCCAGGACCGCGCCGGGCAGCCGGGGCAGCCGGGACGGATCCCGGCCCAGGAGGCGTACGGGGACCCCGGTCCGGGCCAGGCGGGCGGCGACCCGGCCTCCCACCGCCCCGCTCGCTCCGGTCACCGCGACGAGAGGGCTGATCACGGCGCCTCGCCCCCCTGGCCCGCCGTGTGCGCGCCGAACGGGCGCACCTCCACGACCGCGTCCACCGGGATCGGTCCGTAGATGTGCGGGAACTCCTCACCACCGGGCTTCATGGCCTCGAAGCGCACCGGCGACCCGAGCCTTTCGCCGTCGATGACCAGGACCACCAGGTCTGCGGGGTCGGGTCCGTACAACGCCCGAGCCACGGCCGGCAGCTGGTGGAGCAGGGAGCAGTGGATGAACCCCTCCTCCCTCAGGGTCCTGCCGCGGGTCGACATCTCGTACATGCCCGCGCATCGGGCGGCGTCCCAGAGGGGCTTCTCCGTGAGGTGCAGCAGCTGTTCGGTCATCCGTCCACGCTAAGCGCTGCCCGGGGCGCCGAGCAGCTTCGCCTCCGTCCGCGCGTCGAGGCCGACGGCCGGCCGGTCCGGCCGGTGGGGGACGGTGCCTCCCAGGCCGCGCATCCATGCCCAGGTGTCGGCCACGGTCTCACCGACGGGCCGGCACCGCAGCCCGGCCTCGTGCGCCTTGGTGACGTCGCCCCGGTGCAGGGAGTCGTAGTCCTCGCCTGCGGGCAGCCAGACCGGCAGGTCCGTCCAGGGTTCCACCCCCGCCGCGAGGAGCACCTCCGGTGCGGTCCATCGCAGTTCGGCGTCCGAACCGGTGACCCTGACGCAGGATTCCAGGAGCTCGCCCATGGTGGTGTGCCCGGGGCGGCTCACCGTGTTGTAGGCCCCTTGCAGGCCCTTCTCCGCCGCGTCGAGCAGCCAGTCCGCCAGGTCGCGCGCGTCGATGTACTGCAGTGCGGCGTCCGGTGGTCCCGGTGCGATCACCGGGCCGCCCCGGGCCGTGCGGGCCAGCCACCACGGCAGGCGGCCGATGTTCTCTCCGGGGCCGAGGATCAGCCCGGCCCTGGCCAGCAGCGCGCGGTCCCCGAAGGCGTCGAGCGCCGCCAGCTCCCCGCCCCGCTTGGCCAGGGCGTACGGGACGTCCGGGCCCGCGTCGGGCGAGGCTCCCGCGACCAGCGGGCCGTCCTCCGGCAGGCCGGCCGGGGCCGGGTGGGCGTACACCGACCTGCTGGAGACGTAGCTGTAGTGCCCGGCTCGGGCCGCCAGCGCCCTCGCGGCGTCCCGCACCGCCGAGGGTGCGCCGCTCCAGGTGTCCACGACCAGGTCCCAGGTGCCGCCGGCCAGCGCGGCGAGACCGGACGCGCCCGTCGTCCGGTCACCCGTCAGTATCCGCACGCCGCTCGGGGCAGGGTGCCGGCCGCGATGGAACACGGTGACCTCCCACCCCCGGCCGAGCGCGGCATCCGTGACCGCGCGCCCGACGAACTCCGTGCCGCCCAGCATCAGTAGCCTCATGCCATGACCCTGCCCGCCGGCCTCGGAGCGGGAAACGGCGGCTCGCTGTCGGCAGAACGGGGAACCTTCCGGGTCAGGCCGCCTGCGCCAGCGGACTGCGGTGCCGCAGCAGCCACCGGTGGTACTCCTCGGCGCGTCCGGCCGCGTCCCGGTAAGCCGCCTCCAGTTCCCCGTAGACCGCCTCGATGTCCGTTTCCGGGCGCGAGACGAGCAGCAGCCGTACCGCCAGCGGATCGCCGCGCAGGGGGCGGATCACCATGTCGTCACGCGGGCCCGTGGTCGGCTGGCAGGGAGCGACCGCCTCGCCGAGCACGACGAGGGAGGCGGCCGTGAGGTAGTCACCGTGCAGCACGGGCGGATCGAGCCCCGCGTCGCCGAGGACCCGGCGCACCCCGTCCCACTCGCCGTCCACCGACGGATCGACCATCCAGCGGTCGGCGGCGAGGTCGCGGAGGTCCACCACGGGGAGGTCCGCCGCCGGATGGTCCTTGGACAGCGAGATGAACTGCGGTTCCCGGTCGAGGAGTACGCGCCTGTTCAGACCGTCGGGGACGACGATCGGACAGCCCTCCACCTCGTGGACGAAGGCCACGTCCAGCCGGCCGGCGGCCACCGCCCCCAGGAGCTCCCGGGCCGAGACGTCCACCCGCAGCGAGATGTCCGTGCCGGGCAGCAGGATCCGCAGCCTGCGCAGCCAGTCGCCGATGACGCGGCTGGCGGTGGAGCCGATGCGCAGCCCGGGGGCTCCGGCCCTGGCCGCTTCGGCCTCGGCCATCGCCGCACCCACCAGGGTGGACATGCCGTCCACCAGGGGGCGGGCGCGGCTGAGGAGGACGCGGCCCAGGAGGGTGGGCCGGCAACCGGTCCTCTCGCGGCGGAACAGCTCCGCCCCCATGGTCCGCTCGATGCGCTGGAGCTGGGTGGTCAGGGAGGGCTGGCTGACGCCGAGCCGCCGTGCCGCCTGGTGCAGGCTGCCCGTGTCGGCGATGGCGCAGAGCGCCTTGAGGTGTCTCACCTCGAGGTCCATGACGGGGAGCGTATGGCTGTTCGCACGCCGAGCACCAGATGGCGCAACCCCGCTAAACACCGTCATTCAGGTGCTGTTGGGGCGACCTTCGGGTGCCGGTTGTGTGGGGTTCCCGTGGGGGCGATAGGGCGGCGCTATCGCCGGTTGACATCATCCGCCGGGCCCCCTGCTGCCCCGACACTCTCTCCGTACCCCCCACCCGTTACCCGTCCGGCCGCCGGACGGGGTTCATCGGACAGGTAGGAGAACCCCCCATGAGACACCTCAGGACTGCCGTGATGTCGGCCGTGGCCGGTCTCGGACTCGCCGCGGCGCTCGGCACCACCCCCGCGGTCGCCGCCGCACCGGCACCTGCCGCTCCCACCAGCACCGCCGCCGCCCAGGCGGGTTACGCCGCCTACGCCGGATCGAGCGAGAACGCCGCCGCGAACAAGGCGTTCTTCGACGCCGTCATGGCGTCGGTCGCGCAGAAGCGGGCCGCGAACCCGGGCGCCGCGGCCGTCACCGTCGTCTACAGCACCACCAACGCCCCCAGCTTCCGCAGTCAGATAGCCAGCAGCACGAGCATCTGGAACAGCTCCGTCTCCAACGTCAAGCTGCAGGAGGGCTCGAACCCCGACTTCACCTACCGCGAGGGCAACGACTCCCGGGGCTCGTACGCGAGCACGAACGGGCACGGCAGCGGCTACATCTTCCTGGACTACGCGCAGAACCGGCAGTACAACTCGACCCGTGTCACCGCCCACGAGACCGGCCACGTCCTCGGGCTGCCGGACCACTACACCGGCCCGTGCAGCGAGCTCATGTCGGGCGGCGGTCCCGGCACGTCCTGCACGAACGCCTACCCGAACGCCACCGAGCGTTCCCGGGTGAACTCCCTCTGGCAGAACGGCCTCGCGGCCGCGCTCGCCCGCACCACCTCCTGACACCCGGCGCACCGCTCAGGGGCCGTCCCGCCGTCGCGGGGCGGCCCCTGAGGCATGAGCGGTCAGGCAAGCTCCAGCGGGAACGCGCCCCGGTGACCGGTACCGGCACCGTGGGCCGGACGGGGTTCGAACTCCCGGCAGCTCCAGATCTCCTGGACGAATCCGGTGCGCCGGTCCCAGAGACCCGCGACCTCCTCCCCGCCGGCCACGTCCCGGTAGGCGTCCTTGGCGCCCCGGAAGCAGGCGAGTCCGCCGGAGAGCCCGCGGACGGGCGCCGGGAAGTAGTCGGAGAAGGCGCAGGCTATGCAGGTCTGCAGGTGCATGTCCGGCGGCAGGATCCGCTGGATCGTGGCCATCGCTGCGGCGAAGTCGCCCTCCGCGCGATTCGACTCGTACACGGCGCCGTCCAGGTGGAGGGCGAGATACAGGTCGGGGTCGGCCCTGCGCAGGGACAGCAGACAGCCGAGCGTGGCCTGGCGGACCGTCCCGGACACCAGCACCGGAAGCGGGAGGTCCCACTCCAGTACGCAGTCGCCGAGCACACCGTCCGTCAGGTCGAACGCACCGTCCCGGACCGTCACACCGGCCGCCGGGGCGAGACCGTCGAAGCTCGTGCCCTCGAAGTCCGTCCCGCGTACGCGGATGCGGAGCTGCTGTCCGTCCGTGGTGAGAATGACGGCCTCGGAACCCTGCCGGTCCCGGTACCAGCCTGCCCACGACTCATCTGTCATGAGCAGGGACTGTAGTCCGTGCCCCGCACCAGCCCGGTGCCACCCTCCCCTTCGCTCCGCCTGAGGGCCGATTGGTGATCAGCCCTCCTGCGGCTCACGCCACATGGGCCACATCAAGGGACCCTCGGGGAGTTCCACGGCCTTGCCCATGAAACGGAATCCGAGCCGTTCGTACAGCCGGCGGCTGCGCTCGCTGCTCGCCTCCAGGTAGGCGGGGACGCCCTCGCGGTCGCACCGCTCCAGGACTCCGCTCATCAGCGCCTCGCCGATGCCTTCCCCCTGCCTCTGCGGGCTGACCCCGATCATCAGCAGGTATTCGTGGGCGCGGTCGTGCGGGTGCACGGCGCCCGTCAGCCTGCCGACCAGCTCCGCCCGTTCGTTGTCCGGGTCGGCCGTCTCCCGCATGAGCGCGGGGGTGTCGTCGGTGCCCTCCGGCGCTCCGGCGGGTACGGGGAGCCAGAGGGCGGTGGCCGTGCCGTCCTCCAGGATGTCGATGCGGCCGTTCGCCAGCGTGATGTCGGCGAACACGCCCAGAAACGCGCCGTGCACGGCTCGCCGGTGGTCCTCGTCGGGGAAGACCCAACTGCTCACCGGATCGTCGTGGAACGCCTCGTCCAGTATCCGTACGACCTGGTCCCTGTCGCCCTGGTCCGCCTGCCGTATGCGTACGCCCATGACCGGCCCCGCCCCCTCGCACCCGTGATGATCTCAACCGACCTACTGAATACTAGAGTTGAGTCGAGGGCCCGGTCCTGAGCCACTGCGATTCAGTGTGTTCTGCGGGTGACGAACTCCGCGAGGGCCAGCAGGTCGCCACCGTCGGCGGCGCCGGGCACCGCGCGGGACAGGTGGTGGACGGCACGGGCCATCCGGTCCCCCGCGGTCATCTGCGCCCAGTCCCGGCCCCCTGCCCGGTCGACCGCGTCGGCCGCGGCACGCACCTCCTCCGGAGTGTTCATCGCGCCCCGGTAGAGCGCGGTGAGTTCGGCGGCGGCCGGGGTTCCCGAGGTGAGGGCCGCGACCACCGGCAGCGACTTCTTGTGCGCGATCAGGTCCGCGCCGACCGGCTTTCCCGTGCGCTCGGTGTCCCCCCAGATACCGATGAGGTCGTCGATGAGCTGGAACGCGAGGCCCGCCTCCCTGCCGAAACCGTCCATGGCCACGACCGCGCGCTCCCCGGCCCCGGCGTAGAGCGCGCCCAGGGCGCAGGCGCAGCCGAGCAGGGCGCCCGTCTTGGCCGTGGCCATGGCCACGCACTCGTCCAGCGTGACGTCGTCGGGGCCGCGGTCCTCCAGCGCGCAGTCCGCCTGCTGTCCCGCGCAGAGTTCGACGACACAGGTGGCGAGCCGGACCGAGGCGTGGGCGGACGCGGGGTGCGGGTCGTCCGCCAGCAGTCTCAGCGCGAGGGCGAGCATGGCGTCACCCGTGATCACGGCGTCCGGCACCCCGAACACCGCCCAGGCCGTCGGCCGGTGGCGGCGCGTGGTGTCCTCGTCGATGACGTCGTCGTGGAGCAGGGTGAAGTTGTGGGCGAGTTCGACGGCGACGGCCGCCCGTACGGCCGCGTCCGGGTCGCCCCCGAGAGCTTGGGCGGCGGCCAGGACGAGGGCGGGCCTGATGGCTTTGCCCGCCTGGCCGGAGGCGGGGGTCCCGTCGGCGTTCTGCCAGCCGAAGTGGTACTTCGCGACCCGGCGCATGGCCCCGGGCAGCGTCTCCACGGCTGCTCGCAGGTGCGGGTCGACGGCGTCACGGGTCCGCTCCAGGAGGGCTGCGGCCTTGTGCTCCCCCATCGCGGCGTCCGTACTCATCATGGTCACGGTCACTCCTTCCCGGGCGCCACAGGGCACCTTGATCCCGGTACTCGCCTGCGGGGCCCGGGCGGACTGTCACCCGGGCCCGGGGAAGCGTCACCGCCAGCGGCTGACCTCCACGTTCTCCAGGACGCCGAGCGCGTCGGGGACGAGGACGGCGGCGGAGTAGTACGCGGTGACCAGGTAGGAGATGATCGCCTGCTCGTCGATGCCCATGAAGCGGGCGGACAGGCTCGGCTCGATCTCGTCCGGGATGCCGCTCTGCTGGAGGCCGATGACTCCCTGGTCCGCCTCACCCGTCCGCATGCAGATGATCGACGTGGTGCGGGCGTCGGTGACCGGGATCTTGTTGCACGGGAAGATCGGCACCCCGCGCCAGGCCGGGACGTGATGGCCCCCGACCTCCACGCTCTCCGGGACGAGCCCGCGCTTGTTGCACTCACGGCCGAAGGCGGCGATCGCCCGCGGGTGGGCCAGGAACAGGTTGGATCCGCGCCGCCGCGACAGGAGTTCGTCCATGTCGTCGGGGCCGGGCGCTCCGTCGTGCGGCTGGAGCCGCTGGCCGTAGTCGCAGTTGTTGAGCAGCCCGAACTCGCGGTTGTTGACCAGCTCGTGTTCCTGGCGCTCGCGGAGCGCCTCGACCGTGAGCCGCAGCTGCTGCTCGGTCTGGTTCATCGGCTGGTTGTAGAGGTCGGCCACCCTGCTGTGCACCTTCAGCACGGTCTGGACGACGCTCAGTTCGTACTCGCGCGGCGCCGACTCGTAGTCGACGAAGGTGTGCGGGACGACGGCCTCCCCCACGTGCCCCGCCGAGAGGTCGATCTCCGCCTCGCCGTAGGTGTTGGTGCGCTGGTGCGGGATCGCGAGCAGTCCGGCGAGGTGGTCGCGGAGCGAGTCGGCGCGGGCCGCGAGGTTGAGCACGTCCGACCTGCGCAGGGTCAGCAGGGTGCAGGCGGTGACGGCACGTGCCGTGTACTCCCAGGTCGCGTCGCCGTCGATCAGCGCCTGGTCACCGAAGTAGGCGCCGTCGGCCAGGACGCCCAGCACCGTCTCGTCGCCGTACGGGCCGGTGCCGACCTTCTCGATCTTGCCGTGGGCCAGCAGGTGGACCCGGTCCGCGGCGTCGCCCGACGCGGCGAGCACCTCGCCGGCCGCGACGTCGCGCTGCTCGCACCTGCGCGCCAGCTCGGCCAGCACCTCCTCGTCCGCGAAGTCGCGCAGGGCGGGGAGTTCGCCGAGCTCGGCGGGGATGACCGCGACCCGGTCGCCGGTCTGGACGAAGGTCACCCGGCCGTCCCCGACGGAGTAGCTGAGCCTGCGGTTCACCCGGTAGGTCCCGCCCTGCACCTGCACCCAGGGCAGCATCCGCAGCAGCCAGCGGGAGGTGATCTCCTGCATCTGCGGTGCGGATTTGGTCGTCGTCGCGAGGTTCCGCGCAGCCGCTGTGCCGAGACTCTGCTGCGGCGGCTGCGTGTCGCGAACCTCTTCACCAACGGACATCCGACATCCTCTCGATCATGGGCTGACCTGCGAGAGGAACACTTCCAGCACGAGTACACCGCGCGCTATTACACAAAAGAGTGTGACTAATCGGGCCACGGTCGGGGCACGTCACCGCTCCGCGGACGCGCGTACGGGCATGGCGCCGCCGGCCGGAGGCGGCCCGGCGCGGAGCCGGTCCGGCGCAACCGGGCCTCAGGGAGCAGGACTTCGCCCCCCTGCACCGGCCCCCTCGCGCGAGGCACCCCTCCGGCGGCGGCCCTGTCGGCCTGCCGGGGACGACCGGGACGGCCGGGACGGCGGGGACGACCGGGACGACCGGGATGGCCGGGGTGGCCGGCGGACCGACACACCCGGTGATCGCGGTCGGCCCGGATCGGCCCTCACCTCGGCCGGCGCAACGGCCTCGACGGCGGCTCCGGGCACCGTCGGACCCGGCAGGGCACCGCCAGGCACGGCCGGGCGCCGGCCCGACCATGCGGCGGTGACCTCACTCGCCGGGCTCAGACGGCCAGCGGTGCCCCCGAGTCGACGACCTTCCCGGGGTTGAGGATGCCGTGGGGGTCCAGGGCCGCCTTGACCGCGCGCTGCATGGCGAGGTTGACGGCACCGATCTCGCGGTTCATGCCGCCCATCTTCAGCAGCCCCACGCCGTGTTCGCCGGTGACCGTGCCGCCGAGGGCGATCGCCGCGTCGAGGATGTCCTCGAAGGCGAGCTGGGCGCGGCTCCGGGCCGCCTCGTCGCCCGGTTCGGTGATGATGAGCGGGTGGAGGTTGCCGTCACCGGCATGGGCGATGTTGGCGATGAGGACGTCGTGTTCACGGGAGATCTCCTCGACGCGCGCCAGCATCCGCGGCACCTGCGACCGCGGGACCACCACGTCCTCGGTGAGTACCGGGCCGAGCCGCTCCAGCGCCGGGTAGGCGAGGCGGCGGGCCTGGAAGAGCGCGTCCGCCTCCGCCTGGTCGGTCGAGACCTCGGCCCAGGCCGCGCCCGCCTCGGCGAAACAGGCCCGCATGGCCTCCGCCTCGGCATCGCCGGCGGCTCCGGGGGTGTCCACGCGGCCGAGGAGGATCGCGTCCGCGTCCGCCGACAGCCCCATGTTCTTCCACGCGTCGACGGCCTTCAGGCAGTGCTTGTCGAGGAGTTCGAGGGCGGAGGGCACGATGCCCGCCGCCGTCACCCGGCTCACCGCGTCCCCGGCGGCCACGACCGAATCGAAGAACCCGGCCACGGTGCGTTCGGCGGGCCGGGCCCCCCGCAGCTTCACGGTGATCTCCGTGATCACACCGAGGGTGCCCTCCGAGCCGACGAGGAGCCCGCACAGGTCGTAGCCCGCGACCCCCTTCGCGGTCCGCCGGCCCACCCGCACGACCTCGCCGAGCCCGTTGACGGCCTCCAGTCCGAGCACGTAGTCCCGGGTCACGCCGTACTTGACGCAGCACATGCCGCCGGCGTTGGTGGCGGCGTTGCCGCCGATCGTCGACCAGGGGGAACTGGCGGGGTCCGGCGGATACCAGAGGCCCTGTTCGGCGCACGCCGCGCGCAGGTCGTCGTTCACCACTCCCGGCTGGACCAAACGGCGAGGCGCTCCACCGGGTCGATGCGCAGGATGCTGTTCATGTCCTCGAAGGAGAGGACGACCGCCCCGTCGACCGCGTTGGCGCCGCCCGACAGGCCGGTTCCCGCGCCGCGCGGGACGACCGGGATGCGGTGCTCGGCGCAGTGGGCGACGACGGCGGCCACCTCGGCGGTGTCCTGGGGCCGCACGACGGCGAGGGGCGATCCGGCCGGAGCCCATTCCGCCTCGTCGTGCGCGTAGCGGCCCAGACTGTCCGGGTCCGTGATGACCCGGCTCGCCGGTATCCCGTCGGCTGCGTTCGGCTTCGGCACGGCCGCTGACCACCTTTCGTGCGCTTGCGAGCCCCGCACCTGCCGCGGAGCCGCACCCTCCATCATGGCGCGCGCTCCCCGGAGGCGGCCCTCGGCCCCGGAAGCGACCCCCGGCCCCGGAGGCAAGCGCCCCGCCACAGGAGGCAGGCGTAGCCCCGGGGGGCGGCGCAGGCCGTGGGAGGGCGGGCACCGTCCCGGGGGAGCGCGCACCGTCACGGAGGACGGCATCTAACCCAGCCCTTAAGTTGCATCCACGATGCAACTTACCTAGGCTGACCGCCATGCGGCTGACGCGATTCACCGACGTGGCACTCCGGGTGCTCATGCGCCTGACCGTCACGAAGGACGGCGAGGACCCGCCGACCACCCGCGATGTGGCGGCCACCATGCAGGTGCCGTACACCCACGCGGCGAAGGTCGTCGCCCGCCTCCAGCACCTCGGCCTGGTCGACGCACGGCGCGGCCGGGGCGGCGGCCTCACCCTCACCCAGGCCGGACGCTCCGCCTCGGTCGGCACCCTGGTGCGCGAACTGGAGGGACCGGGGGAAGTCGTGGAGTGCGAGGGGAGCACCCCTTGCCCCCTGCGGTCCGCCTGCCGGCTCCGCACCGCGCTGCGCCGGGCCGAAGAGGCGTTCTACGCCTCGCTCGACCCCCTGACCGTCGGCGACCTCGTCTCCTCCCCCACCGGACCGCTGCTGGTCGGCATCAGCGCCGGCAGGCCGGCGCCCGGCTGACCCCCCACACGTCTCGAAGAAGCACACCTCCCCGAACCGCGGACCACGCCCCACCGACCGCACCGCGCACACCGCGGGCACTTCTCCACGACCTGCGCCGACCTGCTCCCGCACACCCCCTCCCGCGCGAACAAAAATACGCATCTCATATTCCAATAAAGCCGGGACGGCCACGACCGCCCCACGTACACGAGGAGTCACCCGATGCTCTCCGAGACGTCGACCGCAACCGTCCGCGCCACGCTCCCCGCCGTCGGAGCGGCCATCGGGGACATAGCGGACCTCTTCTACCGGAAGCTGTTCGACGCCCACCCGGAGCTGCTGCGGGACCTCTTCAACCGGGGCAACCAGGCCTCCGGCACCCAGCGCAGCGCGCTCGCCGGATCCATCGCCGCCTTCGCCACCCAGCTCGTCGAGCACCCGGGCACCCGGCCGGACGCGATGCTCGGCCGCATCGCGAACAAGCACGCGTCCCTCGGCATCACGGCCCCGCAGTACGCGATCGTGCACACCCATCTCTTCGCCGCGATCGCCGAGGTGCTGGGCGACGCGGTCACCCCGGAGGTCGCCGCGGCCTGGGACGAGGTCTACTGGCTGATGGCCAACGCCCTCATCGCCATCGAGGAACGCCTCTACGCACAGCAGGGCGTGCTCGCGGGTGACGTCTGGCGTGAGTGGACGGTCCTCTCGCGCACCGAGGACACCCCGGCCGTGGCCACCTTCCGGCTCACCCCCGCCGACGGCTCGCCCGCACCCGCCTTCCGGCCGGGCCAGTACGTCTCCGTACAGGTGGAACTCCCGGACGGAGCCCGCCAGATCCGCCAGTACAGCCTCACCGGGGCACCCGGCACCGGCCCGCGCTCCTTCTCCGTCAAGCGGGTACGGGGCGGGGAGGGCCCCGACGGCGAGGTCTCCGCGCACCTGCACGCGAGGCTGCGTGAGGGCGACCGGCTGCGGCTCTCGGCCCCGTACGGCGATCTGGTGCTCGACGACTCCGGTGCGCCCCTGCTGCTCGCCTCCGCCGGCATCGGCTGCACCCCGGTCCTGTCGATGCTGGAGCACCTTGCCGCCGAGGGGCACCGGGCGAGGGTGACCGTCGTGCACGGGGACCGGACCCCGGCGGACCACGCCCTGCGCGCCGACCACGCGGCGCTGACCGAAAAGCTCCCCGACGCCGCCGCCCACTTCTGGTACGAGGACCCGGAGCCCGGCCACCCCGCCGAGCGCACCGGACGCGTCGACCTGAGCGCCCTGCCGGTCGCCCCGGGCACCCGCGCCTACCTCTGCGGCCCCCTGCCGTTCATGAGGGCCGTCCGCTCCCAGCTCCTGGCCAAGGGGGTGGCCGCTGCCGACATCCACTACGAGGTGTTCGGCCCCGACATGTGGCTCGCCCAGGACTGAGGCACGCGCCGGCCGGCACCCGGAGAATGTCCGGATCCGCTCGCACATTTCCCGAACAGGTTTGGCGGAGCCTCATGTTCCGGTACAAGCGCTGTACGGATCCACTCCCCCGCACCGAAGGAGCCGGCCATGTCCTCACCGATGTCCGCGAGCCAATTCCTCAAGGCCCTGAAGGACGAAGGACTCACCGTCGTCCAGGTCGGCGACTGGCGCACGCACAACCGCAACCACAAGGGCCCGTGGGGGCCGGTGCACGGGGTGATGCTCCACCACACCGTCACCCGCGGCACCGCCCGCACCGTCGAGATCTGCCGGGACGGCTACTCCGGTCTCCCGGGCCCGCTCTGCCACGGCGTGATCGCCAAGGACGGGCGGGTCCACCTGGTCGGCTACGGCCGCGCCAACCACGCCGGCCTCGGCGACGACGACGTCCTGCGCGCCGTGATCGCCGAGAAGCACCTGCCGTCGGACAACGAGTCGAACACGGACGGCAACCGGCACTTCTACGGCTTCGAGTGCGAGAACCTCGGCGACGGCGAGGACCCCTGGCCCGCCGTCCAGCTCGAGGCCGTCGAGAAGGCGGCCGCCGCGGTCTGCAGATTCCACGGCTGGGACGCCCCGTCGGTCATCGGGCACCGGGAGTGGCAGCCCGGCAAGGTCGACCCGCTCGGATTCTCGATGACCGGGATGCGCAACCGGATCCACGACCGGCTGAAGTAGACCGGCGCGGGGCGGCACACAATGACGTCATGCGCGGCGAAGCACTCGACCCCGACCGGCTGCGGCCGGTACTCCCCTCACCCCTGCAGCCGGTCGAGGACGAGCGCTTCGCCCGGCACGGCGTGACGCTGCTGCTCAAGCGCGACGATCTGATCCACCCCGACCTGCCCGGCAACAAGTGGCGGAAACTCGCCCCCAACATCCGGGCCGCGGCCGGGCGTACCGTGCTGACCTTCGGCGGGGCCTACTCCAACCACCTGCGCGCCACCGCCGCCGCGGGACGCCTGCTGGGCTTCCCCACCGTCGGCGTCGTACGGGGCGACGAGCTGGCCGGGCGCCCGCTGAACCCCTCCCTCGCGCGCTGCGCGGCCGACGGGATGCGCCTGCACTTCGTGGACCGGGCGACCTACCGCGCGAAGACCACTCCGGGCGTCCTGGACGGCCTGCTGAGCCTCTTCGGGGACTGCGCGGTCATCCCGGAGGGCGGCAGCAACGCCCTCGCCGCACAGGGCTGCACGGAGCTCGGCCGCGAACTGCGCGGCGTGGGCGGCACGGCCGCCGTCGCCTGCGGCACGGGCGGCACCCTGGCGGGCCTCGCCGCCGGACTCGGACCGGGCCGGCGCGCCCTCGGCATCCCGGTCCTGCGCGGCGGCTTCCTGGCCGGGACCGTGCGCGGCCTCCAGCAGGAGGCGTTCGGCGGCCCGGCCGGGCGGTGGTCGCTGGACGAGCGCTTCCACTTCGGCGGGTACGCCCGTACGACTCCGGAGCTGCACGCCTTCGCCGACGCGTTCGAGGACCGGCACGGGCTGCCCGTGGAGCGGCTCTATGTGGCCAAACTCCTGTACGGGCTGACCGTCCTCGCGGCCGAGGGCGCCTTCGCCGCCGGTTCCTCGGTGACCGCCGTCATCACCGGCCGTCCCGCACCGGAGTCCGACGGCCCTTAGGGCCGCCTCGTGGCGTCGGCCGGAGACACGGGACGGCCCTCAGTCGCGGTCGGACTCCCGGTAGGCGGCCGCCTCCTCCAGATCCAGCCGGCGCAGCAGGGCACGCATCATCTCGTCGTCGATCCGCCGTTCGTCCCTGAGCCGCACGAAGACCTCGCGCTCGGCGTCGATCATCGCCCTCGCCAGCCGCCGGTAGGTGTCGTCGGCGGACTCCCCGGTGACCGGATTGGGCCGGCCGAGGCGCTCCCAGACGGCGTTGCGGCGGCGCTCCATCACGGCGCGCAGCCGCTGGGTCAGCGGATCGGGCAGTTCGTTGGCGGGGTCGGTCAGCAGCGCGTCCAGCCTGGAGTCCGCGGCCGTGGACGCCTCGCTCTGGGCCTGCGCCTCCGCCAGCGTCTCCCCGCGCGTGTCCCGGCCCGGCAGCTTCAGCACACGTACCAGGAGGGGCAGGCTGAGCCCCTGGAGGACCAGGGTCCCGATGACCGTCGTGAAGGTCAGGAACAGCACGAGGTTGCGTGCCGGGAACTTCTCGCCGTCGGGGGTGAGCAGGGGGATGGAGAACACGATGGCGAGCGAGACGACGCCCCTCATCCCCGCCCAGCTGATGATCAGCGGGGACGTCCACGGCAGCGGCCCCTCGCGCTCCCGGACACGCCGGGACAGCCACAGCGGCAGGTAGCTCGCGGGGTACACCCAGAGGAAGCGGACCGCGACCACGGCGATGAACACGAGGACCGCGTACTGGAGCGCCTCGCCCACGCTGTACTCCCCCAGCTCCCGCAGGACGAAGGGCAGCTGCAGGCCGATCAGCGCGAAGACGGCGGACTCCAGGATGAACGCCACCATCTTCCATACCGCGGCCTCCTGCAGCCGGGTCGCGAAGTCGACCTGCCAGGAGCGGTGCCCCAGGTACAGCGCGACGACGACCACGGCGAGCACTCCGGAGGCGTGCACCCGTTCGGCGGCGGCGTACGCCACGAAGGGGATGAGCAGCGACAGGGTGTTCTGGAGCAGCGCCTCCTTGAGGTGCGTGCGCAGCCAGTGCAGCGGGACCATCAGCAGGAGGCCGACCCCGACGCCGCCGACGGACGCCACCAGGAACTCGCCGATGCCCTCGCCCCAGTTCATGCCCTCGCCGACCGCGGCGGCGAGGACCACCTTGAAGGCGGTGATGGCGGTGGCGTCGTTCACCAGCGACTCGCCCTGGAGGATCGTGGTGATCCGGGCGGGCAGGCCCACCCGCCGGGCGATCGCCGCGGCGGTGACCGCGTCCGGCGGGGCCACCACGGCTCCCAGGACCAGTGCGGCGGTCAGCGGCAGGTCCGGGACCAGCAGATAGGCCAGCCAGCCCACGGCGACCGTCGCGAAGAGGACGTACCCCACGGAGAGCAGCGCGACGGGCCGCACATTGGCCCGCAGGTCCAGGTACGAACTGTCGACGGCGGCCGTGTACAGCAACGGCGGAAGCAGCAGGGGCAGCACGACGTGCGCGTCCAGCGTGTAGCTCGGCACCCCGGGCAGATAGGAGGCCACCAGCCCGGCGGCGACCAGCAGCAGGGGCGCGGGCACAGGGGTCCGGCGCGCCGCCCCCGCGACCACCGCACTGACAGCGACAAGCGCCACCAGCGGCAATGCGTCCATCTCACCGTCCTCGTATCCGACGTACCGTGGCCATCATGAGTGAGTGCCTCCATGTTGACGAGCTGCCGCGCCCCGAGCCCACCCCGCTCGACAAGACCTGTCCGGAGTGTCTGGCCGCGGGTACCCATCCCGTGCAGCTGCGCCTCTGCCTCGAGTGCGGGCACGTGGGCTGCTGCGATTCGTCGCCCCTGAAACACGCCACGGCGCACTTCGAGGAGACCGGACATCCGGTGATGCGCAGCTTCGACTGCATGGACAGCTGGCGCTGGTGCTTCGTGGACGGTTCGATCGTCTGACGTCTGGGTACGTCAAACCGGCGCCGGTTCTTCTCAATTGACCGCCGCAGACCTCTAGCCACCGTGTGTACGCGCATGCCTACCATGCGTAACGGTGGGTAGGAGGTCCCGGCGACACGGCATCATGGGGCGCGATAGCGTCGCCGAGCCACAGGACCGACGACGGACCGCACGGCCCCGGGCACACACCCCGGAGCCCCGAACGAGTTTGTGCCACCTTGGAGGTGAGGGTGTCCCAGATCGCAGGCGAGCCCGGGAACCAGGACTTCGTTGAGGTCCGGCTGCCCGCTGCGGGTGCCTACCTGTCGGTGCTGCGTACGGCCACGGCCGGCCTCGCAGCGCGCTTGGACTTCACTCTCGACGAGATCGAGGATCTCCGCATCGCGGTCGACGAGGCCTGCGCGATCCTGCTCCAGCAGGCCGTGCCGGGTTCCGTCCTCAGCTGCGTCTTCCGCCTCGTGGGGGATTCCCTCGAGGTGACCGTCTCGGCGCCCACGACCGACGGTCGTGCGCCCGAGCGCGACACCTTCGCCTGGACGGTGCTCTCCGCACTGGCCGGCAAGGTCGACTCGACGGTCGCGGACGACCGGACGGTCAGTATCAGCCTCTACAAACAGCGCGGCGCGGGACCCGGGCCGGCGTGAGCGAGGGGAACGGGGACGGTCCTGTGCGGGACGAGACGATCCGGTCCGGGGCGGTGCGCCCAGCAGCCGTCCCGGAGCAGCAGGCCCGGCCGCATCCGGTGGACGGTGCGGACGCGGACGGTGCGGACGGGGTTCAGGGCCGTCCGGTCGCGGTGGAGCAGTCGCAGGCGGAGCGGGCGGGCCAGATGAGCGAGCACGGGCACCACGATCCACGGGACCGCAGCGGGGCGCGGGCGCTGTTCATCGAGCTGCGGGCGCTCCCCGACGGTTCGGTGGAGAAGGCCGAGCTGCGCAACCGGCTGGTGCGGATGCACCTGCCGCTCGTCGAGCACCTGGCCCGCAGGTTCCGCAACAGGGGCGAGCCGCTCGACGACCTGACCCAGGTCGCCACGATCGGCCTGATCAAGTCGGTGGACCGGTTCGACCCCGACCGCGGGGTGGAGTTCTCGACGTACGCGACCCCCACGGTCGTCGGTGAGATCAAGCGCCACTTCCGCGACAAGGGCTGGGCGGTACGCGTTCCGCGGCGTCTCCAGGAGCTGCGGCTGTCGCTGACCACGGCTACCGCGGAGCTCTCCCAGCAGCACGGCCGCTCGCCCACCGTGCACGAGCTGGCGGAGCGCCTG